>NZ_AWQS01000005.1 GCF_000576575.1 Intrasporangium chromatireducens Q5-1 | reverse complement strand
ACGAACAGCAGCAGGTAGATCGCCGAGAACCACGGCGACGCGTAGACGTCGAAGAAGCCGAACCGGTCGAGCCACGGACCGCTCGACTTGTGCTGGGCGAGGTAGTCGGCGACCCGGCCGGCATCGATGTTGCGCTGCGGGAAGATCGACCCAGGCACCGCAGCGACCGAGACGAGCAGCAGCAGGAACAGCGCCGTGCGCATGCTGGTCAGCTGCCGCCAAGCCCAGCGCAGCCAGCCGACGAACCCGAGCCGTGGCAGCTCCGGCTGGGGACGCCCGCCACCCGTGCCGGACCTGCGCCCGGCACGGATCGGGGTGTTCGTGCTCGTCATCTACAGAACCGTCCGGAAGGTGCCGATGAAGTGGACCTGCAGCCAAACCATGACGGTCTCCCACAGGCCGGTGACGAGCATGACCCCGACCAGCAGCAGGACCAGTCCCCCGACGAGCTGGATCGCGCGCTGGCGGCGGCGCAGCCAGGCACTGGCCCGGCCGGCCTTCTCCCACGCCGCGGCCATCAGCAGGAACGGCACGCCGAGGCCCAGGCAGTAGGCGACCGCGAGCACCATCCCACGACCGACGGTGCCCGACCCCGCGCTCAGCGGCGCGGTCATCGCATAGATCGCCCCGAGGGTCGGGCCCAGGCAGGGGCTCCACCCGATCCCGAAGACCGCCCCGAGCAACGGCGCCCCGGCGAGGCCGGCCCTGGGCCGCCAGGCCAGCTGGGCGGCATACCCCTTCCCGAGGCCGAGGAACAGCAGCGCGGTGACGATGACGACAACCCCACCGACCCGCATCAGGAGCCCGCGCTGGGCCTGCAACGCCAGGCCGAGCACCGAGAAGCCGAACGCCATCGCGAGGAAGACGGCGGAGAAGCCCAGGACGAACAGCAACGCCCCGAGCACGAGCCGGCCCCGCGAGCGGTCCTTCAGGGACACGTCACCCAGACCGGTGACATAGCCGAGGAAGCCCGGCACGAGCGGCAGCACGCACGGCGACGCGAACGAGACAAACCCCGCCGCCAGTGCGACGGCCGCCGCCACGACGACCGACCCGGTCAGCACGTCCGGGGACACGCCTCAGCCCTCGGCCAGCACATCGTCGACGAGCCCTTCAAGAGTCGCCCGCGTCACCGGGCCGGAAACCCGCGCCGCGATACGCCCCTTGCGGTCCAGCACCAGCGTCGTCGGCGTCGCCACCGCCTTGCCCTGCAACGCGATCAGCGGCACGCCCCCGTCATAGGCCAGCGACGGGTAGGTGACCTTGTTCGCACGCTGGAACGCCAGCCCCGACTCCGGGCTCTCCTGCGTGTCCAGGCCGATGAACCCGACATCCAGCCCCTTGGCCTGCATCCGCTCCCACGCCTTCTCCAGCGCCGGTGTCTCCTCGATGCACGGCGGGCACCAAGAACCCCACACGTTCACCACCATGACCTTGCCCTTCACGCCCTCCATCGACCAGGGCCTGCCCTCGAGCGTCGTCCCGACCAGCGCAACCGCACTGCCGCGCTGACCCGGGTCGATCTGCTCGATCGTGCCGTCGCCCGAGATGTACCCCTTCCGGTCGCCGGCCTTCGCCTGGGCCTCGATCGAGTTGGGGTCCGACGAGCACGCCGCGGTCAGGGTGATCGCCGCCCCGGCCAGCACGACTACGCCCCACCGCACCACCGTCCGTCGGCCGACCGGGCGGATCCGGTGGTGCAGGCCTGCGTCGGGCAACATGTCCGGTGACTTCATCCACGCTCCTTGATGTTCGACTCATGACCATAACCAGAGAGGTATTGGGCCACGCCTGCGGGGCCGGCGAGGTGATGGCGGATGCGCGGCACCGTTCCCTGCCTGTTGAGTTGTTCGGCGGACCGATTCAGTGCCGGCGCTGAGGGCCGCGACGGCCTCCGCCTTGCCGATGGGCAGGAGCGCGGCCCGCAAGTTGGTCCGTTCACCGCCCTGCAGGGGAGCTCGTGCCGTCCGTTCCGCCGGTGCAGGCGGCGCCCCGCTCAGGCGTCTGCGGGCCCTGACGGTATTCCTTGACGAACTCAGGCAGACGCGGGTCGTCGACGCCCGTGAGCTCGAGCTGCTTGCCCCAGGCGGAAGCGACGATTGGGGCGCGGAGCCCCGGGTATGGTGAGAGCACCACGTAGGTGTCGGGCAGCTCCTTCGCCAAGGCCGCCACTTGGTCCTTGGGCAGGTCCGGCCGGTAGGTGACCCAGACCGCTCCGTGCTCCAGGGAGTGCACGGCGTTCTCGTTCGGCACAGGCTGCGAGTAGACGCCGCAGTTGAGCCACACCGGTGCATGCTCGCCCCCGGCAGGCGGCGTCTGCGGGTAGGTCACGGGCGTGGTGACGTGCCCTTGGGCCACCGTGAAGGACCTGACCGCGTCGAGCGCCGGCCGGCTCGCCTGCTCGCGCACGATGACAAGCGTCACCGCGACGGCGATGGCGGCAACGACCGCCGTGATCGAGGCCCAAAGCGCGATGGTGCGGCGACGCTCACGCGCGCGTTCGGCCGCGCGCATGGCGGCGGCTCGCTCGCGACGCTCCTCTCGGCTGCCCGGGCGTGGGGTCGGGGTGCGTGCCATGGGTGCTAACTCCTGAGGGGTGAACCGGCGAGGACGGCCGCGCCGTCCGCCCGGTGTGTTTGCTCGTTCTGCGGCCCAGTGTCGCAGGGCCTCTTCGCGGCTGGCTCGGGCGAATCCTTCTTGACATCCGCTGCCGAAACGGTAACAACTGAGTCTGCGATTGACGGACTGGGTCGCCGGAATTGACCCTTGAACCGTTCACTGCGGGCATCCCCTGACTCCCCGTCACGTGTGGTCGGTCGGCGACGTGGCGCTACGCCGGCTCGATCCGACTCGGCGCTCAGCGTCGACTGGCCGACGCCCCTGCCGAGATAGCACAGGATCTTCATCAAACGCACATCGTTCCTATCGGCTCTCCGAGGGAGGCTGGACATCGCAATCAACGCCAGGCCGACGGACAGAAGATGACACCGGCCCGGGCTGCGGCACGACTTCCCCCAGTGGTGCTGCAGCGGGCGGTGGAACGGTTTCTCGCATGACCGTCCCACCGCCCTGTTGGTTGACCACGCACCAACGTGGATCAGTGGGGGTCATCCGACGCTCGGGCGGTCTCTACGACGAAGGGGCGGTAGGGGTCGTCAATGATCACTCGATCTGTGGTGCTGCAGTCCAAGGCGGTCACGGCAGCCGGGTGGAGGCGTTCGGCGTCGCTGGTTCCGTGGACGAGGATGAGCACAGCTGACGGCTTCAGCAGTGGTGCCAGCGTCTTCAACTCCACAGCCAACTGGGCCGGGCCTCCCAGGTAGTAGAGCACCTCTGCAACGACCAGGACTGCGATCGAGCTGACGCCGACAGCTTGCAGCGCTGCCCCCGCGCCACGGGCATCGGCCTGCTCGACCTGCACGTGAGACTGGTGGGCGGTCCGCCGGCGGGCAGCTGTCACGGCGAGCGGGCTGATGTCGAGCCCGACAATCCTGGTGTGCGGGTACCCATCGGCGAGAGCTTGTAAGTTGTGGCCATCGGCGCAGCCGAGCTCAACGATGGGGCCGGCGTCGCCTGCCGCAGGCGGGACACCGTCCACCAGCGCCACCCGCTTCCGTCGCTCATAGGGAAGCATGTCGTAACGCCACGGGTCCTCCGACAACGAGAACAGCACCTTGAACACGCCGGCCCGGGTGCGTCGGGCCAGCCGAGGTGGCAGGGACGCGAGGACCCGGAAGGCGGTTCGGTGCAGCCACTCCCCGAGGGGGGAGCCGGTCGGCTCGCTGGGTAGCCCCACCGACGTGGGGGAGCGCGCACGACCGCGTCCGCCAACGACGGCTACAAGCCGCGCAAGACCCAGGCCAGCTCTCCAGACTGCGACCGTCGCCAGCGACACCCCCGCCGACAGACCCGCACCCAGAAGCGTCGCGAAGAACGCCCCGTCAGCGAGCGCCAGACCCGCTCGTGGGGTCCGGGTCAGGGTCAGGCCGCGGGCCACGACGCCCGCCAGTCCGACCTCGAGCAGGCTCACGGCCGTGCCTCGGTGTGGGTCAGTGCCCACGCCGTCATCGTCGTTGTCACCGCCACCGCGACCTCGCCGACAGCGGCTGCTGCAGTCAGATGCGGACCGCGTACCGCCAGCCACCGACTGCGTCCGGGATGCGGGTGACGCCCCTGGCCGAAAGGAACAGCCCGGTCAGTCCGGCGAGGGCCGTCAGCGCCACGAGCCCTCCGGCGGCGCCGGCCGGCGGGTGGCCTGCGAGAACGAGATACACCGACGCGATGACGGACGCAGGCACGAGGAGGGCGAGAGTGACGCCGGCGGCTGCCGCGGCCAGCTCAGCGCCGCCCCGGAGCTGGCCCGTGCCCGGTCGGTCAGGGATGGCGCCACGAGCAGGTCGGCCCTGGCAAGGAGACATCGCCCGTGTGAGACCTCTGGTGCCGCCGCCCTCATCTGAACCCAGCCGGCAAGCAGCCACGCTCCGGCCGAGGCGGCTAACACCACCACCGCCATGACGTCGCTGCCCACGAGGAGGTCGCTCGCCGCACGCGCCACGCCGGCCAGCTCCCGGGCCAACCCCGGAGCGCCCGTCACCGAGCCTGTCATCGCGCCGCCTTATTCATGGCTGGTCCGGAACCGCCCGGAGGCACGTGCATGCTGCGCGTTGTTCTCTCCGGGTCGCGCACGGGACAGGCGTGTCTCGAGCTCAATGGCGCGACGCTGCCTGCTCAGTGGCCTGGATGACCATGCCACGAGGGCCGCCAGCGTCAGCACGGCCGACCACTCCGGAAGGTCGCCGAGGCGAGCGGCAAGGGTGAGCTGCTCCCGGAGCGGGAGGTCACCTTGGATGACCTGCTGCGTGAACAGGGCCGTTGTCTGGGTGGCGGTCCCGTCTGGCTTGATGAGCGCGCTTTGGCCGACCGTCGAGATGTGGACCACGGCTCGCCCGAACTCCATGGCGCGGATGCGGCTGATCGCCAACTGTTGCGCGGATTCGGCCGTGAAGCCGAACGTGGCGTTGTTGGTCTGCACCACGAGGACGTTCGCGCCCTGTTCGACTGCGTCACGCATGAGGGCGTCGTAGGCGACTTCGAAGCAGATCGCGAGCCCAGCCCTGATCTGGGAGCCGCCGGCCGCCGCGGTAGTGAAGATGCCCGTGGTGTCGCCGGCCACGATGTCTCGCCGGACCAGGTCGACTTGCTTGCTGAAGGTGCGCCAGAAGTCGCGGTTCGGGATGTATTCAGCAAACGGCACGGGGTGCTGCTTGACGTAGCGTGCGGTGTTGCCGCGGCCCGGTTCGAAGAGCAGCGAGACGTTGGAGAGCCGGTCCTCGGGCTCTTCGAGAAGACCTCCGACGATCAGCGGGACGCCTAGCGCGGCAACGGTCCCATCGATCAGCGAGCGGGCATCGGCGTTACGCAGCGGGTCGATGTCCGAGGCATTCTCGGGCCACACCACCAGATCCGGTCTGGGCGTACGCCCGGACGCCACGTCCCGCTGGGCGCGCAGCGTAGCCTCAACGTGGTTGTCCAGCACAGCCCGCCTTTCGGCATTGAAGTCCAGCCCGGGCTGCGGAACGTTTCCCTGGACCCCGAGAAGCCGGGCCGTCGGCCCGTCGAGCGGTAACGCCACGGCGTACCCCGACACGGACAGACCCGCCACAGCGCCCAATGCGACCACCGCTCGCGTCCTCGCCGTGTGGCGGCCGACGGCCGTGCCCCGGTGGGCGAGCAGAACGTGCTGGACACACCGACCGACCAGTGCACCGGTGAGCGCCACGATGAACGCCACGAACGGGGTGCCGCCGATGGCGACAAGCCGACCGAAGGGCGAGTCGGCCTGGCTGAACGCCAGCTTCAGCCATGGGAAGCCACCGTAGGGCGTCCGTGACCGCAGACCCTCAACAACAACCCATACGAGGGCGAACGCGACCGGCCGTACCGCGCCAGCACGGCTCAACCACCCATACAGCGCGCCGGCGAGACCGAGGAAGAGCGCTTCCAATAGGGACAGTGCGACCCATGGCACCGGCCCGACGTAGATCCCGGACCAGTGAAGGCTCGGCAGGAAGAAGGACGACCCGGCGATCAGGCCCAGGACCAGTCCTCGCCGAGGGCCTGTCCCGGTCAGGACGAGAGCCAGCGCCGCTGTGGACAGGGGCGCGGCCACCCACACGTTGAACGTGGGAAAGGCCAGAAACATGAGGCCACCGGCCAGTAGCGCAATGAGACTGCGGCACAGGAACACCACAGACCGGAGGTAACGCATGCCGATGAGCAGTGCAGCGATCCGGCCGGGTCTGGCCATAGCCGAAGCCGTGCCATTTAACGGCGTTGCGCCCGGCGGTCGGATGTTCATTGCAGCCCTCTCAGAAAGGGTGGACACTGTCAAGCCCTTCACGGGGTAGGACCTGCACCACGCGTTGACAGGCCACGGGCGACGGCCCGGAGGCGAGGACGGATCATCCGAGCCATGCGCGCGGGTTCACGGGACGGCCGTCCTCGTAGGCGCCGAAGTGGAGATGGCAGCCGGTCGAGAACCCCGTCGTGCCCACAGACCCGATCAGTTGGCCCCGGCGGACGGGACCACTGAACCGTGCGATCCGCGACAGGTGGTTGTAGCTGGTGACGAGGTCGACGCCGCGGCGGATACCGTGATCGACGAGAACCTGGTTGCCCCAGCCGCTCGAGTTCCACCCGGCACGGATGACCTGGCCGTCAGCAGCAGCATAGACAGGGGTCCCGCATGCGGCTGCGATATCGAGCCCGTCGTGGAGCATCCACTTCTGCAGGACGGGGTGCCACCGCATCCCGTATGGGGAGGTGACCTCGCCGGCGACCGGGCCAGCCAGCCTGCCCGATGCCGTGACAGGCGGAATGGACGGCTGACGTTGCTCGGCCTGTCGGGCGATCCGGGCGCGCTCGGTCAGCACAGCCTGAAGACGCCGCGCATCTGCTTGCTTGGCGGCCAGCTGGCGCTCTTCCTGGGCCTTGCGGGCGGCGAGCTCCTGCGTCTGGCGTGTCTGCGTGGAGCGCAGCCCTACCAAGAATGCTCGCGCAGCGGCCGCGTTGCCACGTGCCGTGGCCGCGTTCTGCTTCGCGCTCTCGGCTTGAGTGGCGGCGGAGGCAGCGGTTCGTGTCGCGGCCTGCGCCGCGTTCCACGAGCGACGCGACTCATCCCGCAGAGCGCGGACCTCTCGGGCCACCGCCGACAGATAGGCCTGTGTTGCCCGACCCTCGCTGACAGCGGCGCTCACCCGATCGATGGCATCAGCACCGATCTGGCTGGCGATGTCGGCCAGGGCCGTGCGCTCGGACACCGTCTGTAGTGAGGACATGCCGAGCATCAGGCTCAGCTGCGGGGAGGGCTGACCAGATTGAAAGACCTCGGCTGCGTACGCGTCGAGGGCGTCCTGGGTGGCAGCCAACCGTGCCGCATCGAGGGAACGCTGCTCGGTAGCTCGTTGTTGTCTGGTGGCCGCCTCCGCCAGCCTCTGCGCATCCGCCTCGTATCGAGCCTTGGCCTGCCGTTCCGCATCGAGCGCGTGCTCCTTGACTGCCAAGGCGGAGCGCGCTGCTTCGGTCGAGACGTCCAGGGCCTGCTGCGCCCTGGTCAACTGCTCCTGGGCTTGGGTGAGGCGGGCCTCGGTGCCCTTCAGCGCCAGGTACGAGGCAGCCAGTTCCGCCCCCGTGTCCCGGAGGGCCTGCTGGAGCCGGGCGGCGTCCCGATCAGCCTCCCGCTTCTTATCCTCGATGCTGTCCGCCGCCGCGGGCCAGCCCAGGACCCCGGTGAAGAGCGCAATCAGGGCGACGCATACCGCGCGGCGCCAGCGCGGTGATGCCGCCGAAGGCGCGAACGGGGGCGCAGCGACATGGGGATGGCGCCCCCGGTTGGCGGCGAGCGTGTCAACGATCATGGACGAGAGAGGGCAGGGTTCGCGTTGGTAGCGAAGTCCCAGGGGGATCATGGCATCTCCTGTGGGGCTGACCGAGGCGCGGTGGAGCGGCGGAGTCCGAGGTGGGTCGCCTCGATGATGGCGGCAGCCTCGGGCGTGGCAAGGGTGGTGTGTCGTACGCCGCGTCCGGTTGATGTGGTGGGCAGCGTCATCGTGAAGGTCGACCCCTGCCCGGGGCCAGGACTAGACGCCGTGAGCGAGCCGCCGAGCGCGTCCGCGAGGGCCCGGCTGATGGTCAGGCCGATCCCTGCGCCGCCCTGTGTTCGGTCGCGGGCGGTGTCGCCCCGGTAGAACCGCTCGAACACGTGCGGCAACTGCTCGGCAGGAATGCCGTCGCCGTTGTCCGTCACGCGGAAGACCACCTCGGCCCGATCACGGAAGGCAACCACCAACACCGTCCCCCCTTCGGGGGTGTGCCGCAGCGCGTTGCCGAGCAGATTGGCGATGATCTGCCCGAAGCGTTGAACATCAACATCCACGCGGAGGCCGGCGGCCCGGTCTACGTCGACTACCAGGTTGACACCCTTCAGCTGGTACGCGGCGCGGGCCGCGTCGGCGGCGACCCAGACGAGGTCGCCGACGCGGCTGGGGCGTAGATTCAACGGGATACGTCCTTCCTCTGCGCGTGACACGTCCTCCAGGTCCTCGGCGAGCCGTCCCAGGCGATCGCTCTGGTCACGCAGAACAGCTGCAACGGTTTCGTCCCAGGCCACCACGCCCTCCTGCAGCCCCTCGCTGTAGGCGCGGACCGTGGATACGGGAGTGCGCATCTCGTGGGCCAGATCCGCCAGCAGCTGCCGGCGGGTGTCCTCGACCTGCTCCAGTCGCGTGGCCATCGTGTTGAACGCCTCCGCCAGCGTGTCGAGCTCGCGGCTGGCCCCAGTGATGGCGACGCGACGGTCATAGTGCCCGCGGGAGACCTCCCGCGCCGCGCGGGTCAGAGCTCCCAGAGGGATCTGTAGGCGGCGACTGAGGTACCACGCCACGACGGACGCACACGCGACGGCGACGAGCAGGGCGACGCCCAGCGAGGTGAGGCTGCTGTCCCGATACGCCTCCTCGATGTGCACGATTTCGGGTGAGTCCGCCGCGTGCCCCGCCTCGATCAAATGCTCGTGGAATATCGGCGGGCCGAGGACAGCGGCGACAAGCGCGGCGGTGATGATGCTGGCCACGAGCACCGCAAGCAGAGCCGCCATGAACCTGCTGGCCAGCCCTTGGGCACCCCACAATCGTCGGACACCGGACCACCTCGACCAGCCGGCGCAGTCGCTCCGAGAAGAGGTCATCCACGGCCCATCCGATACCCGACGCCGCGCACCGTGGTGAGGAATCGGGGGCTGGCCGAGTCATCGCCGAACTTGCGACGCAGGTGGGCGATGTGCGCGTCAACGATGTGCTCGTCGCCCACCCACGCCGCATCCCACACCTCGTCAATCAGCTGCCGCCGCGACCAGGCCAGGTTGGGTCGCTCGCTGAGAACGGCGAGGATGTCGAACTCGGTGCGTGTGAGGGCCACCGGCGCCCCATGCAGGGTCACCTCCCGGCTCTCGGTGTCGACGCGCAGGGGACCGAAGACCCCTACCCTCCCCTCGCCGGTACGGGGCATATCGCGGCGCGCCAGTCGGGGACGACGCAGCACGGCCTGCACGCGCGCAACCAACTCGCGAGGGCTGAACGGCTTCGTGACGTAGTCGTCGGCGCCGACGGACAGTCCGATGAGCTTGTCCGTCTCGTGGGTGCGCGCGGTCAACATGATGATGTAGGAGTCGCTGAAGGTGCGGACCTGGCGGCACACCTCAACACCGTCCAGTCCCGGCAGTCCAAGGTCGAGGATCACGACGTCGGGGTCCTGCTCTCGGGCTGCTGCCACGCCTTCCGGGCCGGAGTGAACCAGAGCCGCGGCGAAGCCCGCCTGGCTCAGGTAGTTGCCGACGAGCGTGGCGAGCGAGCGCTCATCATCGACGACCAGGACGCGCGCGCCAGGGGACTCGGTGGTCGGACTGCTCATCCCGACAGTGTCCACGCCCGAACCTGGCACCGGTAACGCCACAAGATCAGAGGGCGCAACCTTCGCTAGATCTTCATGAAACCTACATCGAACACCAATGATCAGGGCCGACTCTTTCTCTGAGATGCCGCCCCGACGGCACCCGCGTCCTTGACCGCTCACGCGCAGCCAGATCAGGCGGCCCTAGGAGGACCACCCGAGGCCGCGGGGTCAAATGGGATCCGGAAAAGGGCCGAAAGGCGACGAAGGATGAGCAGGAGGAACGACATGATGTGGACCTCCGGTATGGGCCCCGGGATGTGGCTGCTGATGGCCGCCGGCATCCTCGGCTTCTGGGTTCTGATCGCCATGCTGGTGCGCGCCATCTTCAGCAATCCCGCCCGCGGCGGCGAACCGACCGTAGACCGGAGTCCGCTGCACGTGCTGGCCGACCGGTTGGCGCGCGGTGAGATCACCCCCGAGGAGTACGAGCAGCGCCGGCGAGCCTTGACCGACCTGACAGCGTCGGCGGATCCACCGGCGCCGGGAGTCGGTCTGCAGTCATCTGTATCAGTCCCCGATCCGACGAAAGACCATCACCGATCGTCATGAGGTTCCTTCCCGACCCATCTTGCTCGCCAGCCTGCGTGGGGCAGGTTTCCTCTCAGTGACCCTTCAGTCGTTCCAGCAAGGGCGAGAGGCCCTCCCTTCTCGTCGTCGGCAGGCGGGTCCTTCCGCACCGACGATCTGGGTGTCTGGACCGTGATCTCTCGCCCAATACCGCACGGGTGAAAGCCATCGCCGAATACGTCGCCGGACCGCAGCGTCCGGGCCGCCGAATTGACCTCTAAAGGAGAACTCGCGTGTCACCCCGCTCGTCAGCAGTTGACCCGTTCGCGGCATACAGTCGCTACCGGCGCCGCGTCCGCCTCGGCCAAGCACTCATGGTGGTCGGCGGGGTCATCGCCGCCGTGCACCTTGTGATGCACCTCGCGGGCAGCCCCTCCGGCTGGACCGATCTCGCGGCCGGCTACCCCATCGCCGGACTGATTTTCCTCGCCGGCGTCTGGCTGGCTGGGCAGACCGAACCCAAGCGCAAGCGGTGACCACCGCAGGCATCCCCGCACACGCACTGCTCCCGCTTGCCTTACTGTTCACGGCAGCAGCCGCGCTGACGGCCAGCCTGGCATTCCGGCTGGCCCGCGCATCGCAGCGCCGCGCGGGATGGCTGGCGATTGGGGCGCCGCTCATCCCTGCCGTGCGGCCACACCTAGCGCGCGACGGGGCGGACCTCGCTGCGATCGTCCTCGCCAGCGTGGTGCTGTTCGTAGCCGTCATGTATGCCCAGCGGACACGTGTCGCGCAGCTTCCGCTGCTCTGGGGTTCGTGGGTGGACCGGTATGCCGATCGACTGGCCGGCGAGCAACTCATGGATCCGATTCGGGCCAAGACCGGTCGACGCGCCCGGCGGCGCTATGACCTACGGCGCTGGCGCGGTGTCAACGACTAGGGCGGACATGCCCGGGCCGGCGCTCGCCGTGCTTCCCAAGACGGGCGCCCCCCCGTGGCGCAACTGACTTCCGAGGCCCGAGACCCCCACCCGCAGCCGGGGAGCGCGTCTTCATCAAACCTTCATGGAAACCGCACGGCTCCCCGGTCACGCTCGATCAGGCTGTTCGCCTGTTCTGGACCTACCACGACACCCCGAGCGTTGATCTGAAGGTACTGCACAGGCCGGTCAACGTCACTGGTGTCCTTGAGGAGTTGCTGAATGCTTTCATTCGTCCGTCGGTGGCCCCGCCGCTCCAGCATCCGGACCAGCCGGTGTCCTCACCGGGTGCTCCGGGGCCGGAGGACCAATACCCGGCATGCACGGCGGCTCGGCCGACACGAGCGGGATGACAAGTCGGAGCACGACGTCGAGCCCCCCTCCAGAGCCTCCGACGCAGGCCGGGCCGGTGACGTGATGTTCGTCCAGATGATGATGACCACACCACCAACAGGCCGTCGAGATGGCCGACATCGCGCTCGGCAAACGGGGGGGCGCCCCGGCGCCCGTCCGCAACTGGGGACCCAGATCAAGGCCGGACAAGGCCCGGAGATCCAGACCATCCGCACCTGGCTTCAGTCTTGGGGTGCGCCCGAGCCCACGGCAGGAACGAGCGCGACGTCAGGTCAGAGGATGATGAAGGACGCTGACATGAACGCCGTCAAGGCCGCCGGCGGCGCGGGGTTCGACCAGCAGTGGGTGACCCTAATAACCGCTCAACAGGAGAGGGCTACCGCCATGGCCAAACAGGCCCTTACGACGCAGAACCTTCAGGTTAAGGCCCTCGTCGAGGCCGTCGTCAAGGCCCAGAACGAGGAGACTGCCACCATGAAGGACCTTGTTACGACCGATCCCTCCCGTGATTCAAGACGGGACCGTCGCGGACGTGACGCGGTGAGGCGATGATAGGCGCCTTCGTCGCACCGGCCGTGGAGTGGAGCTACTCCACGATCCCGACCGTGCTGGGCATCTCGCCCCACGGTCTGCTCTCTGCGGTCGGCATCCTACTGGCGTGGGTGCTGCTGCGCCGTACCCTGCACAACCGAGGGCTAGACATCAGCGCCGCTGAGTCCGCCGTCGGTTGGGCCATTCCGGCTGGTCTGGTCGGCGCCAGGATCGACTACGTAGTCTCCCACCCGGGCCAGTTCGGGTCGCTCTGGCAGATGCTCGAGGTGTGGCGCGGTGGCATGGCCCTGTTCGGAGGGCTCCTGGGAGGCGTACTGGGCGGGCTGATCGTGCTGCGCCGCCGTGGGGCGCGCGTGCTGCCGATCCTCGACGCGGCAGCGGCCCCGCTCGCGGCCGGGATCGCGATCGGGCGCGTCGGCGACCTGATGCTCAGCGATCATCTCGGTCGACCCCTCACCGGCACATGGGGCATCGGCTACGTGATCCGGCCCGGCTCGATCCTGGCCCCCGGCTTCTCCCCAAGTCCTGCGCGCCCCCCGGGTCTCGGCGAGAGCTGCAGGGACCTGGGATCCTTCTACGCGGGCTGCACGTACCACCTCACACCGGCCTACGACCTGATCGCTGCCGCCGCCATCGCGCTGGTCCTGGTCGGGTGCGCGAGGTGGACCCGGCGCGTGCCCGGGGTCGCAATCGGTCTCTTCGCGCTGCTCTACGCCGGGCAGCGGTTGGCTCTGGACGGAGCCCGCGGGATCGACGAGCGGCCATTCGCGGGGCTGACCGGCACCCAGCTGATCGCCGTCATCGTGGTGACAGCGGCGGCGATATCGATCGCCGCCGCCGTCGCCCGGCATCGGACTCGCTCCACCGCTACCACTCCGGAGGCCCCGAAATGTCGGTCCACGGGCAACACGAGCGACCGGGACGGTGTCGTCACGGCCGTGGAGCCCTCGGGCCTCCGCACGCTATCCACACCAACCCCCGGACGCGAGCACCCGGGCGGCGACCCCTCCGGGCCGAGAGACACAGCGTGACGTAGGGCCACCCGGCGTTGCGGGCGTGGTCGGCCAGCCGGGCAGCATACTCGGTGATCCATAGCGCTTTCAGTGCGGCGGCAAGGCGGGTCTCCTTGAGCGGCTTGCTCCGCGACAGCAGCCTTGCGCGTCACGGCTGGTTCACCTCCTCGAGGCGGAAGGCGCGGTCGTACTCGCCCAGGTTCGCCACCACGCCCTCCTCGGCCGACGTGGCGGGGCCGGTAATGCTGGTAGTCGTGCGGCAGCGCCGAGACGTGTGCGGGATCGGTCACAGGTCATGCCGCGGGCCGACCGGCGCGGGGTGCTCGGCCACCAGCGGCCGCTGTGTGGTTGTGACAGCTTGGAATCCAGCGAACGTCGCAATACCAAGCAGGGTGGAGCACGTCATGGAGGAGAGCCAGCAGGTCGGAAGGTGCCGGGTCCGGCGCCGTTGACGCGGCAGCGGCAAGAGTACGCGGCCCATCGCGCGCGGGGTCAGCAACGCTGAGGCTTGCCGGCTCGTCTGAGTGAACCGGCGGACCGGGATATCGGTGGCGGCAGGGGCAGCACCGGCTCCTGGTCCTCCGCGAGCAGGTCACTGGCCACAGGTGGGCCGCCGAATGATGCTACGACCCGCCGTTGGCGGTGGGCAGTCACCGGCTGAACGGGTCGTTGAAGCCCGCGGAGGAGGCGAAGTGGGCGCCGAGGTGAACGAACGAGGAGGTCTCGAAGAAGCGGTTGCGGCGTTCGACAGCGCCCTCGGACTCCGGATCCCTTGGCGGCAGCAGCACCACCTTGATCGTCAGCGGCCCGGCAAAGACCGCAACCGGTTCGGTGAGCCCGCGCCGTCCGATGCCGCGCTCACGGCCAAAAATCAGCCAGCGCGGCACCCGTCCGAGCTAACTGAAGTGCGCCCAAGATCCCAGCAGCAAGTCGCGCGCCTTGCGGGTGGGGATCATCTGCCCGAGCGTGTACCGGGAGTACCAGCAGGTCATGACCAGCACCGGCAGCAGGGGGCGTGAGCCGTCCTCGAGCAGGTTCTTGCGCGGCGGGAACCACACGTCACACTGGGCCAGGTCCCCGGCTAGCCAACTCAGCCGGTCGGCCGGGGGGCGGGACGGTGGTCAGACCGCAGGCGGTTGACGTTGTCCCGAAACCCGCGGATCGAGCCGGTCCGCCCCAACCCGCGCGGCCAGCACCATCGCGGGCATGTCCGGGGGCCCGCCAACAGCTAACGCACCCGCGCCTCGAACGGACGAATGACGTCTGTCCCGGTGCCCAACCTCCTGGCGATCGCGGCCGTCACCCTCTCTCGAAGAGGGCACACTTTTCGAGCGTCGCCGACAGTGGGATTCGATCCGGGGTTGTCGTGCCGCGGGCGGAGCCTCGATGATGGTTACGAGCGTGGCACGGACAAAGAGTGCCCGCCCACCCCACAAGGAAGGCAGAGGCGATGCGCAGAGTTCTCAAGGCCGCGGTAGTCCTAACGATCGCGGGTGCCGGGTTGCTCGTCGCATCCCCCGCGCAGGCTGCGGATGCGAACTCCGATTTTGGGCAGCATGTGCGCGCGTGCGCCCAGACGATGGGCTTCGACGGGACGATGAACCCAGGCATGCACCAGGGCAGGTCCGGTTGGGATCCGAGCCACGACTGCCCCATGGCCTGAGCGCCTATCCCGGGGTCCCTCTGGCCCGAGTTGTGCCCGGCGGACACCGAAGCGCCGCCGGTCTGACCCGGGGTCAGGGGGCCCTGCGCCGTGCCGGCGCCCGGCCCTTTCGGGTCGATACGACCAGGATGCGGCCTGCCAGTGACAACGAGGCCAGCGCGGCGACGGCGCTGACGGCGGTCAGCAACGCGGTGAGGTGGCCGGCAGGCATCCGCAGCGTCTGGGAGAGAATGCCGACCGAGAGTATGGTAGCGGCCACGAGGACCCAGAAGTTCCTGCGGACGCGGTCGATGGCGGTCATGGGGCAAACGTCCTTCTGTTGGAACTGCCGACCCGCTACATGTTGAGGTGTGCGGCGGGGGTCGTGACCGCCATGAGGATGGTCAGCACGATTAGGGCGGTCAGGACGAGAGCCCCGATCGTCATGGCGACGGGTCGGGTCCGCCAGGACCGCTTGGGGTTTCGGTCGACGAACGGGACGGCGAACAGCAGCAGGAAGAAGGCCAGGCCTCCCCAGAGGATGGCTGGGAGCCCGAACCAGTTCTCCAAGGTGAACATCCACCAGAACGGCCACATCGGCTTGGTGACTTCGATCCCCGCCACGGGGGTGGACCCGACCGGTGGCGGGAAGAAGACCGCGACGGCACTGAGGACGGCGAGCAGCACGAGCCCGAAGGCGCCGACGCGGCGCAGGTGGTGGGTGAACGGCTCTTGTGCCTCCGAGTAGGTCTCTCCGGATGGGGTGGTGACCTGCGCGAGGCCAGCCGGCCCGTCCTGCACCGGGCTGCCCGAGACGAGGTTGGCCGGCGTGTCCGGTGCGGGTGCGGGCAGTCCGGGGTGGCTGGAGATCTTGTGCTTCTTGATGAGCAGTGCATGCAGGATGACCAGGAGAACCAGCAGGCCGGGGATGAGCATGATGTGTGCCGAGTAGAGCCGAACCAGGATGGGGGTGTGCGCGGCGAACGTCGAGGAGAACCAGAAGCCGGCGCCGCCGAGGATCTTGCCGAGCTCCAGGTTGTGGGCCAGGGCCTCGTAGCCTTCCTGGTCCCATTTGAGGACGGTGCCGGTGAAGATGGCCAGCAGGGTCAGGCCGAACATGCTCACCCCGATGAGCCAGTTCGCCTCGCGCGGTCGCTTGTACGAGCCGTGGAAGAAGACCCGGATCAGGTGCAGCGCGGCGAGGACATACATGGCTTGTGCGGTCCAGAAGTGCAACGAGCGCAGGAACCGGCCGAGCATGATGTCCTCGACGATCGTGCGGACGCTGGCGTTGGCGACCTCGGGCGTCGGGTCGTAGAACTGGGCGAGCACGACGCCGGTGGCGATGAGGATGAGCAAGGCTGCGGCGGTCAGCCCGCCGAGGCTCCACGCGAGATTGTTGGCATGCTCCGGGACCGGGTAGCGCAGGGCATCCAGCCCGAGCCGTTGGTCGACCGCCTGCACGAAGCGGCGTGACCGGGAGGGCCGAAGGACGGGCGGGGCCGGCGGCGTGGTGCTGATCTGTGACATGGCGCTCAACCTGCCTGGCTCTGCCGGGCGCGGCGGCGCAGGTCGTGGATCGAGTGTTCCGGACGGAACCTGGCGCCGAGGAATACCCCGGCCACGGCGGCGAGCAGGGCCAGCCCGAGCAGGGTCGCGTCGATACCCGTGAGGGGCCCACGGCCGGGCAGCTCGTCGGTGACGGTCTGGGTGCCGGGCTGTTCCTCGGTCGCGAGGCTGACGGACGCGAGCCCGGGTGGCACCTGAAGGACATGCCGCACGTTGAGGCCGGTGAGGTCGACCTTGGCTCCGATCGACTGCTCGAGCAGCGTGCGGACCTGGCGCATGTTGCCTGCCGACAGGGCGGTCATGGCGCGTTTGACCGCGGCGAGGTTGACACCCGACTGGTCGGCCGACTCCTGGGCGTCCTTGAGTTTGTCGGTGATGGCGTCCATGTTGTCAGGGGTGTTGACGACGTAGGCGAGCGCCTGCAAGACGCTCTCCCGTGCTGGGACAGCTCCCTCGTCCCCGTGGGCGAAGGCCACCTGGGGCAGGCTGAGGAAGCTCGTGATGGTCAGGACGGCGACGATCAGTGCCATCCGGGCACGTGATCCGGGCGGTGATGGACGCGCCCGAAAAGGGAATGGCTCGCAGCACGTGGGCCCGACATGTCTGCTCCTTGGGGACTCCTTACCTCCCTCAATAGTGAATCGCTACCGTGCCGTCGAGGTACAGGTTTCCCGCAGATTTGGTGAAGAAGGATTGGACGGCGCTACGTTTCCGGGCGCCGGGTTCACCGCTGGTACTTGAGTTCGACCATCATGCCGGCCTCGGCGTGGTAGATGTTGTGGCAGTGGGCGGCCCAGTTGCCCACGTTGTCGGCCTGCAATTCCACCGGGATGCTCGCCATCGGGGGCAGGAGCACGGTGTCCTTGCGCAGCCCGCTGCCGATCACGCCGAAGGTGTGCCCGTGGATGTGGAACGGGTGGGTCATCATCGTCATGTTCGTCAGGTCGAGGCGGACTCGGTTGCCCTCAGTCAGCACGATGGGGTCGTTATCGCCGAACTTGGCTCCGTTGATTCCCCACGCGTAGGGGGCCATCTGCCCGGTGAGCTGGACTGCCGCTGTCGAGTCGGCGCTCTTCTTCTCTAGCCGTGCGGCGTCCGTTGCGACCAGGCTTGTGCCGAGCAGCACTGGGCCGCGCAGCTCAGCCGGGCGGACCGTGGCCGGCGGGGCGCTGCCGGTGCCGGTGCGGATCAGAGCCATGGCCTGTCCCTGCTTGCCGAAGGGAGCCGCGACGAGGGGGAACGCGCCGTCCCCGAGGGTGACGGTCGCGTCATACCGTTCCCCCATCCCGATGTAGAACGCGCCGGTTTCCGTCGGTTGAACGGGGAACCCGTCGCTGTGGGTGACCGTCATCCGATGCCCTCCGAGCGCGACGGTGAAGATGGTGTCCGAGGCAGCGTTGATCACCCGAAGCCTGACCTTCTGGCCAGGCTTGGCCCGCAACACGTCCGGCGCGGTGGGGACGCGGCCGTTGATCAGGAAGTGCGGATAGGTCACGTCTCCGGAGTCGCCGAACGGCGAGGTGCCCGTCGGGCCTGACCCCGTCCCCATCGACCCGTGGTCCATGCCGCTCATACCGCCCATGCCTCCGCCAGTCGCGGACCCGCCCTTGGTAATGAGCTGCTGCAGGACGTCGTCGGGGGTGCGCCCGGTGCCGTCGACCCAGTCGTCGAGGACGACGAGGTACTCGTGGTCGTAGGCGCCGGGTTCACGGGGGTCGTCGATCACCAGTGGGGCATACAGGCCTCGGTCGAGCTGGACCCCGACGTGCGGATGGTAGAAGTATGTGCCGGGGTCGGGGGCGACGAACTCGTAGGTGTAGCTGGTGCCTGGCTTGATCGGGTCCTGTGTCATGCCCGGCACCCCGTCGGCGGCATTGCGCAGCGCGATCCCGTGCCAGTGGATGCTTGTGTCGGCCGGCAGCTGGTTGTCGATCGTGATCCGCACCAGGTCGCCGGCCGTCGCTCGGATGAGGGGCCCGGGAGCCTTGTCCCCGTACGCCCAGGTGGCGACCTGCGGGCCGCCCAGGTCGAGCGTCGTCGCCTTGGCAACGAGCCTGGCGGTGGTGACTCGTTGGCCGGCAGTCGTGCGCACCGGGCTGGGCGGCCCGAAGGTGGGGGCGCTGCCAGCTCCCTTCGTTCCGGAGCATGCGGCCAGCGCGCCGGCACCTGCAATGCCGAGCCCACCGAGGAGCAGGCGGCGTCGCGATAGTGAGTTCATGGTTCCTTCTGGATCGGATGACACAGCGGTCGGCTGGGGTCCAGCCGCGGACAGAACCGGCAGCGGCCGTGTGAACGGTCGCTGCCAGGCGGTCCCACTCAGGTGTGGGTTAGCAGGTTGCGGGTGCGCTGGTACTCGTCGGCGTCGACCTCGCCGCGAGCGAGACGCTCGTCGAGTAGCTGCAAGGGTTCGCGTCCGGACGCTGCCGAGGTCGGAGACGGCGTCGCCGGTCGACCCTGGATCACGGCACGCACGACGTAAGCGACCAGCACCCAGAATCCGAGCGTGCCCAACGCCATCAGCACCCACATCCACCAGCCCATGTCGTAGCTCATCGCGTGGCCCCACATGGCAGCTCCTCCCGTTACGGTGCCACGATCGCCCGGTGGAGGGTCGATCGCGTTCATCAAAATCATCCGAGGCGGTTGTCTTGGTCTGGCCCAGATTCGATGAAGGTTTGACGAAGGTCCCGTCCGGCGGCTTTGGGCGGCGCACTGGGCCGGCTTGGAGGGGCCAGACTTGGGCCATGAGTTCCCTTGTGCATGGTTCCGCCCTGTCCGGCGCCCCCTCGCGGGTGCTCGTCGTCGACGATGAGCGTCCATTGGCCCAGATGCTCGACACGTACCTGACCGGCGCGGGGTATGCCGTGACCCAGGCGCACACCGGCCTCGATGCTGTCGCCCTGGCGCGGGAACTGGACCCCGACGTCATCGTGCTCGACCTCGGGCTGCCCGGCCTGGACGGGGTCGAGGTGTGCCGACAGGTACGCACCTTCTCCGACTGCTATGTGCTGATGCTGACCGCGCGCGACGACGAGATGTCGCGGGTGGTCGGCCTGTCCGTGGGCGCGGACGACTACATCACCAAGCCGTTCAGCGCGCGTGAGCTGGTGGCGCGGGTCCAGGCGGTCCTGCGCCGCCCGCGGGTCGGCGGCCCGGCGCAGGCGGTAGCGCAAGAGGCACCGCCCCGCGTGTTCGGTGACCTTGCGGTCGACGCCGCAGGGCGTCACGTCACCGTCAAGGGGGAGCCGGTCGAGCTGACCCGCACCGAGTTCGACCTCATCGATGTCCTGTCGGCCCGCCCGAAGTACGCCTTCTCCAGACGGCAGCTCATCGACGAGGTCTGGGACACGGCGTGGATCGGTGACGAGCACGTGGTGGACGTCCACATTGGCCATATACGCCGGAAACTGGGTGACGACCCCGTGACCCCGCGGTACATCGAGACGGTCCGCGGTGTCGGCTACCGGATGGGGAGAGGCTGAGCACCATGAGCCCGAGAAACCCCCCGGGTATGGCCTCGCGGCTCATGCTGGCCCAGGTGCTCGTTCTCCTGGCGAGCATCCTGACGGCGGGCCTGGTCGCGCTCCTCACGGGACCACCGCTGTTCCACCAGCACCTGCTCGAGGCCGGACACACCGCCAACTCCCCCGAGACCGCTCACATCGAGGAGGCCTACCGGGACACGTCGGTCGTGTCGCTGGGCGTGGCACTCGTCCTGGCACTCGCCTTCGCGGCAGCAGTCACCTGGTACGTGACCCGGCGCCTACAGGCGCCGCTCGAGGCCCTGACCCAGGCCGCCCGGCAGGTCTCACGCGGCCACCTCGACACGCGCGTCCCCGCGTCGGGGGCTGGGATCGAGCTCGACACCCTGGGCGCAGCGTTCAACCTGATGGCCAATCAACTCGGGCAGACCGAGGACACCCGCCGAAGGCTCTTGTCGGACCTCGCCCACGAGCTACGAACCCCGATCTCGACCCTCAAGCTCTACCTCGAGGGCCTGCACGACGGAGTCACCACGTGGGACGAGGACACCGAACGGGTCATGACCGAGCAGACCGACCGGCTCGTCCGGCTCACCGAGGACATCGACGAGGTGTCCCGGGCCGAAGAGGGCCGGATCGCCCTGGAACAATCCCCGACCGCCGCCGCTGACCTGATCTGGTCGGCCAGCCAAGCCAAGCGCGAGGCGTTCGCCAAGCGGGGCGTCAACCTCGTGGCCGACCCGGGCAGCGGCGCGGGTCTGGTCGTCGACATCGACCGCCGCCGCCTCGGGCAGGTGCTCGACAACCTGCTCGCCAACGCCCTGCGCCACACCCCCGAGGGCGGCACCGTCACCCTGTTAGCACGCAGAACCGGTGAGGAGGCCGAGATCGTCGTCGCCGACACCGGCGAGGGCATCCCCGCAGAGCAACTGCCGCACGTGTTCGAACGGTTCTACCGGGGTGACACCGCCCGCGACCGTGACCGCAGCGGCTCCGGAATCGGGCTGACCATCAGCCGCGCTATCGCCGACGCCCACGGAGGCGGCCTCACTGCCAGCAGTGAAGGACCCGGTCACGGGGCGACGTTCGTCGTCGCCCTGCCCCTGTCCCGCGTCCCGCCCACCGACACCCAGGGGCCCTCCCGTCCAAACGCTGAGAACCACCCCGTGCCTTCGCGTCCCCGCCCGCGGAGTGGGCGCCGCGACGGAACTTGAGCGAACCTTCACCAAACCGCATGCACGGCCTCCATCATGTGTCGGCATCGTGAGTCCTGAAGACAGCAACGGGCCCGGGCCGACTCGGGTCCACGGACCAGGAGGCACCGATGAGTAGCTGGCGAACCATCAACATCAGCCCGAGGGAACGCGCTGCCCGCGTCGCCGTGGGCGCCCTGGGGATCATCGGCGGGATCGTCCTGCTTACAGGTGCCGGCTCCGTGCTCGCGGTAGCCCTCGAGGTCCTGCTCGTCCTGGCCGGGGCCGATCTCCTTATCACCGGAGCGCTTGGGCACTGCCCGCTCTACGCGCGTCTCGGCCATGTCCCAGCAACCTTGAAAGGAAGGTCGTCATGACCACACACCTGCCTGGCAACCGGCACCAGGACGGCCACGACATCCGCGGCACCGACCCCGCGCCGACCGGCACGCCCATTCAACCCCTCACTCTTGGCAGGCACGACCAGGCCAAGGGCGGGGCGCCCACCCCGTGGCGCCACCGCCTCATGATGCTCGCCTGCTGCATCCCCATGCTGGTACTCGTCATCGCCTTGGTGGCCACAGGCGTCGCCGGCAGCGGCGCAGTGCTCTTCGCGCTGCTGTGCATCGGGATGATGGCCGCCATGATGTTCCTCATGCCCGGCGGCCACCGCCACTGACCAAGCAGGAGCGCTGCGCTCGGAGGCGCGGCACCCAGCCCGGCCCTACAGCGGACAGCGGAGAACTCCACATGCCTCACGTTCGGGCCAGTGACCGACGGGAGATGATCGTGAGAATGCCAGCGGGGGCAGATGCCCGCACATCGCGTGCGCGGCGGTATCGCGAGATCGTCGATGTGCTGTCCGTGCATGGGTTCGGCTACCTGCTAGGGGCGACTGGGATGGCTGGCAGGTTCCCGTTCCAGCGCGGCCTGCCTGGACACGAGGCGGGCAGAACGTACACCCAGGCCGAGCACTTGCGCCTCGCGTTCGAGCAACTCGGACCCGCGTTCATCAAACTGGGGCAGGTGATCTCGACACGACCGGATCTGCTCCCGGCGCACTACCTCGACGAGCTGGCCACCCTGCAGGACGCGGCCAGCCCAGTCCTCCCCGACGACGTCCTGGCCACGGTCGCCGAGGAGCTCGGCGCGACGCCCGGCCTCTACAACTTCGAGACCGTGCCGCTGGCTGCGGGTTCCATCGGCACGGTCCACACGGCCACCGTGGACGGCGGCGAGGTGGTGGTCAAGGTGCGCCGCACAGGTGCGGTCGAATCGGTACACGCCGACCTCGACATCCTCGCCGACCTGGCCCAGCGCGCCTGCCGGCGGTCCCAGCTGGCACGTGATTACGATGTGGTTGCGGTGGCCGCCGAGTTCGCCCAGACCCTGAACAACGAACTGGACTACCTGGCCGAGGGCCGCAACGCCGAACGGTTCGCCCGCAACTTCGCCGATGACGGGGGTGTGGTGTTCCCCAAGGTGATGTGGGGCCAGACAACCTCGCGAGTCCTCACGCTGGAACGGATCCGAGGCATCCGGATCGGCGAGACGGAAGCGTTGGATGCCGCCGGCGTCGACCGCCACGAGGTCGCGACGCTCGCAGCGCGGACCCTGTGCAAGATGGTCTTCGAGGACGGCTTCTTCCATGCGGACCCCCACCCCGGCAACTTCTTCGTCCTCGACGGCGGCCGGTTGGGCATCATCGACTTCGGGATGGTGGGCGAGCTCGACGACGACCTGCGTCAGCGGCTTATCCGGTTGTTCGCAGCCCTGATCACGCGCAGCCCGGACCATGTCGCGGCTGCCCTGATCGACCTCACGACCGCTTCCACGGCAGTGGACCGTGCGGCGCTACGCGATGACGTCGCGCCGTTCGTGGACCGGTTCGCGGGGCTCCCGCTCAATGACCTGCCGATCGGGGAGCTTGTCTCGGGGGTGAACGCTATCCTCCGGCGCCACCGGCTGCGCCTACCGCGACACGTCGCCCTACTGCTGAAGACGCTGGTCATGGCCGAGGGAATGGGCCGGCAACTCGACCCGGGGTTCCGGTTCGCGCACGTGATGGCTCCCTTCGCAGACCGACTACTGGCCCGCCCGCTGACCCGAGAGCAGCTCGTCCGCCGCCTCCTGACGTGGTCGGGCAGCCTCACCAGGCTGTCTGCGGACACGCCACAGGCGCTGCGTGACGTGATCGGCGCCCTTGACGGCACCAGCGTAAGGGTCCGGCTCTCCGAGGCTGATCTGCTGGCGATCGTAACCAGCATCCGGGACACCGGAGACCGGCTGATCGCCGCCCTCCTGGCGGCAGCCGCGCTGCAGGCCATGGACCGGCGGCATCGACGAAGGCCAGACTGCGCCGAGGCCCGCGGCAAGAGCCTCATCCTCGCCGGCTTGGCGGTGATCGCTTCCCACCGAGCGCTCTACGCGCACCACTCCAGCAATGCGGACCCCCGAGGTCCTGTACGGATGCGGTTCTCCCGACCCCGGCACCGCCCCAGCGAGCAGATGCACGTCAAACCTTGACCATCCCGACAGCAAAGGCCCATGACACGGAGGAACAGTAGATCTCGACGGGGTCGGACGAGCAAACCGAACACCGGCCATCCCGTCCGAGGTGGACCCGAGCCGGGACAACCACGAAAGGAACGAACATGAGCCTCAGCAAGCGGATCGCCCTGCTGTTCAAGGCCAAGGCGAGCAAGGCCTTGGACCGTGCCGAGGATCCGCGCGAAACCCTGGACTACTCCTACCAACAGCAGCTGGAGATGCTCCAGAAGGTCCGGCGCGGCCTGGCCGATGTGGCAACCAGCCGAAAGCGGGTCCAGCTGCAGGTACAGCAGCTGGCCGGCCAGGCGGACAAGTTGCAGCAGCAGGCAGCCACCGCGATGTCCGCCGGAAGGGAGGACCTGGCCCGTGAGGCCTTGGTGCGCCGTTCGGCCAGCCAGCAGCAGCTGGCCGACCTTGCGGGGCAGGAGGAGTCACTGCGGGCTGAGCAGGACAAGCTGATGCTCGCCTCGCAACGCCTGCAGGCCAAGGTCGAGGCGTTCCGGGTACAGAAGGAGACAATCAAGGCGCGGTACACCGCCGCCGAGGCCCAGACGCGGATCGGCGAGGCCGTCTCCGGCATCAGCGAGGAGATGAGCGATGTCGGTCTGGCGATGCAGCGGGCCGAGGACAAGACCGCACAGCTGCAGGCGCGCGCCGGAGCGATCGACGAGCTGCTGGCCAGCGGCGCCCTGGACGACGCGACAGCGCCCGGCAAGGACGACATCCAGCTCGAGCTCGAACGGATCGCGTCCACCTCGGACGTCGACGAGCAGTTGGCCGCCCTCCGGCGCGGCCTGCCGGCACCCGGTCACGGTGCAGCGCTCCCAGCTCCGTCCCCACCGGCGGCGATCGCCGGCACCACCCCGCCCGGCAGGACCCCCGGCCCTGACGCGACATCGGAGGCGACCTCATGATCATCCGCATCCTCGGAGAGGGCCAACTAAACGTGCCCGACCAGCACGAGGCCGAGCTGAACCGACTCGACGACGCCGTGACTGCCGCTGTGACTGCCGCCCAAGAGATGGCCTACCAGCAATCGCTCGCCCAGTTGCTCGCGCGCGTCCGCGCCATCGGCACCCCGCTGCCCGACGACGAGCTGACAGCCTCCGACGCGATCCTGCCCGCCGAGGACACCAGCCTGGCCGAGGTCCGGGCCCTGCTCGGCGAGCAGGGCCTGATCCCGGGTTGAGCCGATGCGCACGAGGTTCGCCCCGGACCGGGGACTGACCGGTCGGATGCTCGCGACCACGTTCCTGCTCGGCCTGCTCTACGTGGCCTTCGCCGGCGCCCTGTTCGTCCTGCTCAAGAGCGCGGTGCTGGCGGTCGTGATCGCCGGCGCAGCCCTGTTCGCCCAGTACTGGTTCTCCGATCGGATCGCCCTGTTCGCGATGCATGGACGGACCGTCACCCCCGAGGAGGCTCCGCAGCTGCACGGCCGGATCGACCGGCTCTGCGCCCTGGCCGACATGCCCAAACCCGCCGTGGCGATCGCCGACGTCGACCTGCCGAACGCCTTCGCCACCGGCCGCAGCCCCGCCAAGTCCGTCGTCTGTGTCACCTCGGGCATCCTGCGCCGCTTGGATGGCGAGGAACTGGATGGGGTGCTCGCACACGAGCTGTCCCATGTGGCCCATCGGGATGTGGCCGTCATGACCATCGCGTCCTTCCTCGGCGTCCTGGCCGGTCTCATCGTCCGGTTCGGCCTGTTCGCCGGTTACTCGGGCGCCCTGGGGGCCGGGCGCCGGCGCGACGACAACGGCGACAACGTGGCCGTGCTCGTGATGGCGGTGGTCGCGGTCTCGGCGGTCGTGTACGCCGTCTCGTTCCTGCTCATCCGGGCTCTGTCTCGGTACCGCGAACTGGCCGCCGATCGCGCGGGCGCGCTGCTGACTGGACAGCCGTCTGCCCTAGCGTCGGCGTTGACGAAGATCACCGGCGAGATGTCGGCGATCCCGACCCGGGACCTGCGCGAGGCACAGGCGTTCAACGCGTTCTTCTTCGCGCCGGCGCTCGCGCCCGGGGTCGCCTTGACGGCCCTGTTGGCTACCCACCCGCCGCTCGAGCAGCGACTCACCCAGTTGTCGGACCTCTCCCGAGAGCTCGGACAGGAGTCGTGACCGTGGGCTTCCTCGATATCCTGCTGGGCCGCTCCAAACCTGCTGGCCCCGACCTCGACCAGCTCTTCGCGCTGCCTTCCGCCGCAGTCACGTTGCAGGCGGCCACCCGTTTCCGGCCCACCGGGACCGGCTCGGTGGCCTTCAAGGCAGCCGAGGGCGCCGCCTTCTCCGGGCTGACCGAGCACGTCGAGGCGCTGCTCGCCCTCGACGAGGGCAGGTTCGCGATCTCCCGCGACACGTTCGGCTACACATGGCTGACCCGCACCGGCGACGCCGCCGACCTGGAGGGGCTCGTGACGGACCTGCACGCGGTCAACACCAGTCTGGTGGAGGCCGGCTACGGGACTACGTTGCTGTGCACCTTGGTCGTCTTCGGTGACGGGCCGCAGCGCCTGGGTCTGATCTACCTGTACAAACGCGGCACCTGGTACCCGTTCGCCCCCACGGCCCAAGAGCGCCGCGACACCGCGCTCGAGCTGCAGGTCAGGGCCGTCATCGCGGACGACCTGCGCATCGAGCCCGACCTCGGCCGGTGGTTCCCGGTGCACGGTGCGCCGGGACTTTGACTCACTCGGCGACACCCCTTTTCTTTTCACAAGATGGATACATCCGGCAACTGCAGGGAGGAACCGCGATGATGACCACGACCGGCTGGCCCCTGTGGCTGCTGCTCGGGCTGGGCACCCTCGGGTTCTGGGGTACCGTCGCCTACGCGGCCGGCTCCCTCTTCCACCGAAGCGACCCCGCTGCCCGGGACACGGCCGACCCGTTGGCCACGCTCGATGAGCGGCTGGCACGAGGGCAGCTCAGCATCGAGGAGTACGTGCAACAGCGTCGACACCTCACCGACGGGCACTGAGCCCGGCCGGGCGGGCGGCAAGCCTGACGAAGCCAACCGCGGCACCGGTCCGGTCAGACGCTGGCAGGCTGGCGCGCCAGTGCCCCCGCCAGCTGGTCGAGAATGGCTTGGGTCATGCGCCCGGCACGTGCGTGACCGTCGCCTTCGGGCAGGGGCACGCCGACGTCGTGCCAGCCCACCTCAGCCACCTCAGCGGTATTCACCCCCTGCGTGAACCGCGGCTGCGTCGACCAGGCGAGGACCGGCGTCACGATGAACGCCGACCCGGCCAAGGCGTAGTCCGGCAGTACGCCAAGGACCCGCACGCTGCCCGGTTCGAGACCCACCTCCTCGGCGGCCTCGCGCAGCGCGGCCGCGATCGGGTCCACATCACCCTCGTCGACCGCTCCCCCCGGGAAGCTCATGACGTCCGGGTACTGCGCCAGGTCGTCGGCCCGCCGGGTCAGCAGGACCGAGGCACGGGAGGGTCCGCCTCCGCGGACGACGACGAGAACCGCGGCCTGGTGCCACGGCCCCGGTCGTCGGGGCTGTCCGCGACCGGCCCCTCGCTCGGTGAGGGACGTCAGGCCACCCAACCACGACGGTGCGTCCTCGCTCGGCGCGGCGAGCCTTCCCGGGCTCGGGCCCTGCGCGGTGAGCCGCCTGATCGAGGCGGACCTGATGGACATCAGAGTGACGCCGGGCTCGGCGTTGGACGCGACCAGCCGGGTGAGCTGTCCCAGACCCGGGTGCCCGAACAGAGCGGCGTCGGCGGGGCGTGCGAGTCCCTCACCCCAATCGGCGGGGTTGTTCGCGACGATGACAAACGCCTGCGAGAGACCCACCAGCACCGCCGCAGACGCGACGAAGGGCCGCAGCGAGTCACTCATGGCGGGCACCAGCACGACATTGACCACGGCCTCTGACAGGGCGTGCACCGCCTGGGGGTTGAGAAGGTCGCGGCAAATCGCGAGCGTCAGGCGCCAGCCGCCGGGCAGCACCCAGATCCGCAGGGTCGGCCGGGCCTCGACGTCTAGGGCCTCCAGAACCGGCGCCCGTGCCGGAGTGTGCTTCCGGTGCACGAGCGGGTGACCGACACCCTTGGCCCAGACCATGCCGGTGTTGGTCTGCCGGGGCGTCCCGCCGCGCTCAGCGACATGGCGTTCGTGGAAGGTTCCGGCGACCAGGATCTTCGGGCCGTCGTCTCGTTGGACCCACTGGTGCAGATGGTGACTGAGCTCAGCGGTGACGCTCAGCTCAGGCAGCACAACGATCGAGGCCCCCGCATCGACGGCCCACCGAATCTGTTCGTCGATGGTGTGCCGTTGCAGGACGGGGTCGAGCGGGCCGACCGGGAAGGCCTGCTGCTGGCGATCGTGGGGCACGGACAGCTCGGCAAGCTCGAGGTTCGGCTGGCAGCTGGCCACGATCGTGTCCGGGGTCAGGAGCGGCCCATCCATGCTCGGAACCTCGTAGATGACCCGGTACTGCGCCGCCCAGGCACCAGCCAAGCGGACCCGGCGCGTCTGGTCGACGCGTTGTACCAGACGCCACGGGGGCGTGCTCGCAGGCATGTCGATCAGCTGACGGATGTCCGGTGACTCGATCGGGACGGGATCCCCGACCGCGGGCTCGTAGGGGGCCCGGCGCCGGAAGGACTCCTCAAACGTGTGGCCGAGGACGCGGTCGACCTCTCCCGCGAGCAGATAGGCACAACGGATGCCGTCGAGCCTCCGGCCGTGCGCGACGGCATCGGCGATCGCCTCACACGCGAGCTGGCCCAGCCGCCCGCGCCCTGCGTTCAGGGCGATGAGACGCTTGGCGTGCGCAAGGCGTGTCAGCGTGGCGGTCGGGAGGTCCTGTTCGACCCAACCGCCACTTAGACACTCCGCATGGTCACGACACACCCGCAGGAGGTGGGCCAGTACGGCCAGCGGCTCGCCATCGGGGCTGATCGCCGATGGCGCCGACTCGGTGCGCTGCCGCTCAGCCCCTCCCGGGGGGAGGCAACCGACCGTCGTCAGTTTCGGGGGCGCCGAGTTGCAGCCACATGGGCCCGTGGCGGCGATGCAGTTCCCGTTCCGGATCGATGACACCCCGGTCTCGGTTGGTCTGGCCTGTGTCATCGTTCCTCCCGGGCGTCTCGTCCTTCAGCCCAGTCCGGCCCTCGCGCGCTGGACGGGCCCTCGCTTAGCGTGGTGGCCGTAATCACAACGGTGCTCGCCTCACCTGTCGATCGACCGGTGTCAACGGTGAAGGTCCGCTGAAGACCGGATCGGCCTGCTGGCGCCGAGCGCACAGAAACGGATCCGTCGAAGGCCAGCTCGTGCCGGGAAGATCTTGACCGAACCTTCAGGCGAACTCGACACGATCGAGACCTCCGCCCGCGAGGCTGCCAACATGAGCCTCAATTCGCCGCAGTCGGCGCCCCGGCGAGGGCGCCCAACGCTCCTCCTCGGGCGGGCCAGCGCGCCCTGCGGACAACCAACCCCGGGAGGTACCAAGCGATGACTGTCGCCCTCTTGCCCGTGCACGGCATGTTCTGCCCAGACTGCGTCAGTCGGCTCCGTGCCGCGCTCCAGAAGGTCCCAGGGGTTCAGCGCGTTGTCATCGACCTGGGCGGCCGATCGTGCAGCCCGGTGCTGGTCGCGCTCGACCCGGATGGCTCGCGCCAGTCGGTCGCCGCAGCCGTCCACGACGCCGGCTTCACCACCACGAACCTCACGAACGAGAGCCGATCATGACCGAACCCATCGACGCCCCCGCCCTCCCCCTCGTCTCGCAACCGACCAGCAGGGCCACCCCGCGGGGATTCTGGGCTGCGGCCCGCGCGGCCGTCGGCGTTGTACTGGGGATCGTCCCGCACGTGATGCACCACATCGGGCTGCTCGCGGGAGCCGCGCTGCTGACCGGCGTGTGGGGCAACGGCGTGCTCTACATCGTGGGCCTGCTCCTCAGCATCCCGCTACTGCGCCGCATCCACGCGCGGTTCCGGACCCCTTGGGCCCCGGTCCTTGGAGTCGCCGCCTTCACGACCCTGTTCGCCCTGTCAGCCTTCATCATCGGACCGGCCCTCAGCGGCGCGACCGCAGGCGCCACCCCCGACCGCACGCCGACCCCGACCGTCACGAGCAACGAGCACGCCGGCCACCACTGACTCACGGTTGGTCGGCAGGGCGCCGGGCCGAGCGGCAACGGCCCACCGCTATGCCGCTGCCTCGTCGGGCGCGCCCGTTACGGCCCGTGGCGGGACCGCTGGCGCGGTGTGATGGCCCGTTGGCACTCTGCACCGCGGCGCCCAACCGGGAGGATCTTCACCGCAACTTCGCCGTTTCCCAGTCCACATCGCCAACCTCTCGAGGTTTCCTCGACGTAGGCGCCGTCAACCGAGCAAGGTATCTGTACACCGCAAGAGGAGATGGTCCCATGAGTATCCGCGTTGCAGTCAACGGTTATGGCGTGATCGGTAAACGGGTCGCAGACGCGGTGCGCCTCATGCCGGACATGGACCTGGTCGGCGTCGCCGACGTCGCCTCGGACTGGCGTATCCGCACGGCTGTCGGCCTCGACATCGATGTGTACGCGGCGACGACGCCGGCCACCGCGGCGATGCGCGAGGCCGGCGTGTCCATGGCCGGCAGCCTCGCCGACCTCCTCGGCCAGATCGACGTCGTCGTGGACACGACCCCCAAGAAGGTGGCGGCGACCAACCTGCCCAGCTACCGGGCCGCTGGAGTCAAGGCGGTGCTCCAGGGCGGGGAGTCCCACGCCACAACTGGGCACTCCTTCGTCGCCCAGGCCAACTACGCCAGCGCCGTTGGCCGTGACCTGACCCGGGTGGTCTCCTGCAACACCACGAGCATGGTGCGAGTGCTCGGCGCCCTGCAGGGCGCCGGGCTGCTCGCCCGGGCGCGAGGGGTCCTCATCCGGCGAGCGACCGACCCCGGCGAGTCGCACCAGGGCGGGATCATGAACACACTGGTGCCCGAGTCCACCATCCCGTCCCACCAGGGACCGGACGCCCAGACCGTGCTACCGGATCTCGACGTGGTCACCATTGCCGCCAAGGCCTCACACACCCAGACCCACGCGCACTTCTGGACGCTGCAGCTGACCCGCTCAGCCTCCCGGCAGGAGGTGCTCGAGGCCCTGCGAGCTGCGCCCCGGATCGCGTTCATCCGGATGACCGACGGGCTGACCGCGCTCAACACCACGGTGGAGCTGATGCGCGACCTCGGCCGGCCCCGGGGCGACATGTGGGAGGTCGCGCTGTGGGAGGACGTGTTGAGCGTCGCCGAAGCCGAGGCCTTCCTGACCTACCAGGTCCACAACGAGGCCATCGTCGTCCCGGAGACCATCGACGCCATCCGGGCCCTCAGCGGGACGGTGACCGATGGCGCCACCTCCATCGCGATGACCGACAAGGCCCTGGGCATGCGCCACCGGTTCCTGCCGGCTCCAGTCCGCCTCCACGATCGGGTGCACTGAACGGCCGCCACGGCCCGTCAGGTTCAGCCACGCTGGCCCACGACCGGGCGGCCACACAACCAGGAAGGGAAGATCGGACCATGAACAGCCAGACGACGATCCTGCAGGTCGGTGGCGTGCACTGGGCCACCTCCGAGGCGGTCATCGAGAACACCCTCCTGCGCCGTCCGGGCGTGCTCGGCGTCCAGGCGAGCGCCGCCTCGCAGACCGCAACCGTCACCTACGACCCGGACCGGACCTCCGTCGCCCGGCTCGCCCAGTGGGTCACGGAGTGCGGCTACCACTGCCAGGGCCAGTCCGTGCCCCAGCACGTGTGCGACCCCATGCACGAGCCCGGTGACAGGCACGCCCGGCACGACCCGCACGCCGGTCACGAGCCGCACGCCGGTCACCACGCGCAGGCCGGGCTTGAATCACCCGGCCGCTCCGCGCAGGATGTGATGGGGCACGGCGGGCACCATGGTGGCGGGTCGATGGAGGACATGGTCCGCGACATGCGCAACCGCTTCCTCGTGGCGCTTCTCTTCTCCGTTCCGATCACGCTGTGGTCCCCGATCGGCCGGGACTTCATCGGGTTCACCGCCGCCGCACCGCTCGGGCTGCGCGACGACGTCTTCATGCTGATCCTCTCGCTTCCGGTGATCTTCTACTCCGCGTGGATTTTCTTCGACGGCGCGTACCGGGCCTTGAAGGCCAAGACGCTGGACATGATGGTGCTGGTCGCGGTCGCCGTCGGCACCGGCTGGCTCTACAGCCTGTTCGTCACCCTGTCCGGTGGTGGGGACGTCTTCTACGAGGCGGCAACCGTCCTCGCGACGTTCGTGCTCCTCGGGCACTGGTTCGAGATGCGCGCCCGCGGCGGCGCCAACGACGCGGTGCGCACCCTGCTCGAGCTCGCCCCGCCCCGCGCGGTCGTGATCCGCGACGGAGCCGAGGCGGAGATACCCACCGCCGACGTGGTGGTCGGGGACCTGCTGCTCGTGCGCCCCGGCTCAAAGATCGCAGTTGACGCCATGGTGGAGGAGGGCGAGTCCGAGGTCGACGAGTCGATGGTGACGGGCGAGTCCCTGCCGGTGCACAAAGCGCCGGCAGACGAGATCATCGGTGCCTCGATCAACCTCTCCGGCACCCTGCGGGCGCGGGCCACCAAGGTCGGGCAGGACACCGCCCTGGCGCAGATCGTCGCGATGGTCCAGGAGGCCCAGAACTCCAAGGCCCCGGGCCAGCGGCTGGCCGACCGGGCCGCGTTCTGGCTGGTGTTCGTGGCGCTCATCGGCGGCACCGTCACGTTCCTTGCCTGGCTGCTGGCCGGGGCGAGCGTGCCGACCGCGATCCTGTTCGCGATCACCGTGGTGGTCATCACCTGCCCCGATGCGCTCGGCCTGGCCACCCCTACCGCGATCATGGTCGGCACGGGCCTGGGCGCCAAGCGGGGGATCCTGTTCAAGAACGCGACCGCGCTGGAGACCTCCGCGCGCATCGACACCGTGGTCATGGACAAGACCGGCACCCTGACCAAGGGCCAGCCCGATGTCACCGACATCGTCGCAGCACCAGGGATGACCCAGGACGAGGTGCTCGCGCTGGTCGCGGCGGTGGAGCGCGAGTCCGAGCACCCCTTGGCCCGAGCCATCGTCGGGCGCGCCACCCAGACCCGTGTCCCGGTGTACGCGGCGTCGGACTTCCGCAACGTCGCCGGGCACGGCGCCACCGCCAGCGTCCAGGGCCGGCGTGTCGCGGTGGGCAACCGGAGGTTGATGACCGCCGAGAACGTCGACCTCGGCGACCTCGCCAAGGCGCGCGAGGACCTGGCGGCCGCGGGGCGAACCGCCGTGCTGGCCGCGGTCGACGGGCGCGCCGTGGCCGTCCTCGCCCTCGCGGACGCCCCCCGAGAGACCGCTGCTGCAGCGGTCCGGGCCCTGCACGAGCAGGGCATCGAGGTCGTCATGCTCACCGGCGACAACGAGGCCACCGCGCGACGGATCGCCGGCCGGCTCGGCATCGACACCGTCATCGCCGAGGTGCTACCCGGAGACAAAGCCGACAAGGTCGCCGAGCTGCAACGGGCGGGGAAGAAGGTCGCCATGGTCGGCGACGGCGTCAACGATGCCCCGGCCCTGGCCACCGCAGACATCGGCGTGGCCATCGGCGCCGGCACCGATGTGGCCATCGAGACCGCGGACATCGTGCTGATGCGTTCGGACCCGCTTGACGTGCCGGTCGCGCTGCGGATCGGTCGGGGAACCCTGCGCAAGATGCGGCAGAACCTGGGTTGGGCGATCGGCTACAACACCATCGCCCTGCCCATCGCGGCTGGGGTGTTCTACCCCTCCCTCGGCGTCTCGCTCAGCCCGGAGATCGCGGCGTTGTCGATGTCGGGCTCGTCGGTGATCGTCGCCGTCAATGCCCTGCTGCTCAAGCGCCTGCGGCTGCCGCAACAGCAGGGGCCTCAGCCTGCGCACCCCGTCGGTGGCAGCCCCAAGCCGACGGCCCCAGTGCCGGCCGGCACGCGCTGATGGGCCACCCCACCCCGCCGTCCCGTCGCACCGAGCCGTCGCGGGCGGCGCCTACGGACCGACGCGTCTGCGGCCGGCGGGACCGCGAAACCGACCCACCAGTTGGAGGTGGTCCACGATGAAAGGTCCCACAACTGGCCAGCCGCGCGGGCAGTGCGCGCAGGCGGCGGCCCGACCCCCACAGGAGGCCGTCATCTTCGACATGGACGGTGTCGTGACGGACACGGCGGCCATGCACGCCACGGCCTGGAAAGCCTTGTTCGACCAGGTGCTGGCCGATCCTCGTCTCGGTGCCATGCCGTACCGCCCGTTTGATGCCGTCGAGGACTACCGCCGGCTGGTCGACGGACGCTCCCGTGAAGAGGGCGTCGCCAACGTCCTGTCCGACCGGGGGATCGACCTGCCCCTCGGAAACCTCGGCGACGGGGCCGGAGCCTGGTCGGTGCACGGGCTCGCCGCCCGCAAGAACGAGCTCTACCTCGACCTGCTCGCTGAGCAGGGCCTGCGCGTCTTCCCGGGCACCATGGAGCTGGTGCGCCGGCTCAAAGCAGGCCGGGTGCCGGTGGGCCTGGTGACCGCCAGCCGCAACAGCCGCCAGCTTCTGATGGCGGCTGGTCTCGACGGGGTCTTCGATGTCGTTGTCGATGGCCGGGACGCGAGCGAGCTCGGGCTGCCGGGCAAGCCGGACCCGGCCATGTTCCTGTACGCGGCCGGGCAGTTCCGGCTCGCTCCGGCGCGCGTGGCGGTGGTCGAGGACGCCGTCGCCGGGGTCGAGGCGGCACGGGCCGGCGGCTTCGGCCTGGTGGTCGGCGTGGACCGGACGGGTCGTCGTCAGGCACTGGAGGCGGCCGGCGCGGACCTCGTCGTGACCACGGTCAGCGAGCTGGACCTCGGAGCCCTGCGCGCTGATCCATGGATGCTGGTCTACGAGGGGTTCGACCCGGCCCATGAAGCGCATCGGGAGGCACTGACGACGCTCGCCAACGGCTATCTCGGCACCCGCGGCGCGGCCCCCGAGCGAGCGGCGGACGGGGTGCACTACCCGGGCTCGTACCTGGCCGGCGTGTACAACCGGCTGACATCCACCGTACATGGGCGCCAGGTCGAGGACGAGAGCCTGGTCAACGCGCCGAACTGGCTGGTGCTCGACCTGCGCATCGGGCAGGGTGGCTGGTGGTCGGCCGGTGCCCTCGCAGTGACGCACGAGCGCCGCGAGCTGAACCTGCGCACCGGGGTGCTCACCCGCACCGCCGTCCTCACCGACGAGGCCGACCACCGTATCCGCGTGACCCAGCGCCGCGTCGTCTCCATGGCCAGACCGCACCTGGCCTGCCTCGAGACCACGGTGGTAGCCGAGGGATGGACCGGTGCCGTCAGCATCCTCTCGGGGGTGGACACCGGCGTGCGCAATGGGAACGTGCCCGAGTACCGCGGGCTGGCGGACCGGCACCTGAGGACCGTGGGTGTCAAGCGGGTGGGGCCCGAGACCCTCGTGACCGAGGTCGAGACCACCCAGAGCCACGTGCGCATCGCGACGGCCGCACGCACCACGATCACGGGAACGCATGCCACCGCAGGGATGCTCACGCAGCATGGGCAGCGTCACGGGCTGCGTTTCGAGGTGACACTCGAGACGGGCCGGCCGGTGGTGGTGGACAAGACCGTGGCCGTCTTCACCTCCAGGGACCGGGCGATCTCCTCACCATCGCTGGCCGCGGTGGGCGAGCTCGGCTGGGCCCCCGGCGGGTTCTGCGACGTGCTGCCACCGCACGAGGCGGCCTGGGAACGCTTGTGGGACCGCTTCGGAATCGAGCTGGATGCCGACCGCGGGAGCCAGCTCGCGCTGAACCTGCACGTGTTCCATGTCCTGCAGTGCGTCTCGGCACATACCGCGGAGATCGATGCCGGCGTGCCCGCACGCGGCCTGCACGGGGAGGGCTACCGCGGGCACGTGTTCTGGGACGAGCTGTTCGTCCTGCCGGTGCTCACGGCCCACCTGCCCGTGGTCACCCGCGCCCTGCTCGAGTATCGCCACCGACGGTTGGACGCCGCACGGCAGGCGGCCGCCGAGGACGGGCACGCCGGAGCGATGTTCCCGTGGCAGAGCGGCAGCGACGGACGTGAGGACACCCCGAGCATGCTGTTCAACACCCGCTCGGCGCGATGGATGCCCGACAACTCCCACCTGCAGCGGCACGTCGGCCTGGCCGTGGCCTACAACGCCTGGCAGTACTACCAGACCACCGGCGACTTGGCCTGGCTCGCCCACCGCGGAGGCGACCTGATCGTAGAGGTCGCCCGGTTCTTCGCCTCCCTGGCCACCTACGACAACACCGCGGATCGGTTCCACATCGCGGGCGTCATGGGCCCTGACGAGTACCACGACGGCTACCCGGAGGCCCCCGGTGAGGGCCTGCGGGACAACGCCTACACCAACATCCTGAGCGCCTGGGTGTGCGACCGGGCACTGGACGTGCTGCGCGTCACCGACGGGCACGACTGCGACAGTCTGCACGCGCGCCTTGGGGTCCGCCCCGCGGAGCGCAGGCTGTGGCAGCGCCTCAGCAGCCGGCTCACCGTGCCATTCCACGATGGGGTGATCAGCCAGTTCGACGGCTACGGCGCCCTGGCCGAACTGGACTGGGACGGCTACCAAACCAAGTACGGCAACATCGGACGCCTGGACCTCATCCTCGAGGCGGAGCACGACACCACCAACCGGTACCGGCTCGCCAAGCAGGCCGACGTCCTCATGCTCGTCTATCTCCTCGGGCCCGACGGCGTCGTCGCCGCCCTTGAAAGGCTCGGCTATCCGGCCGACGCCGAACTGCTGGCGCGAACCGTCGAGTACTACCTGGCCCGCACCGCTCACGGGTCGACCCTCAGCCGCGTGGTGCACGCGTCCGTGCTCGCCAGAACGGATCCTGACCGCGCCTGGCAGAGCTTCCGCGAGGCCTTGGCGGCGGACTTGGACGACACCCAAGGCGGAACCACCGGCGAGGGCATCCACCTCGGCGCCATGGCTGCCACCACCGACATCGTCACCCGCGCCCTTGCCGGTCAGCGCACCGAGGGCGACGCCGTCATCCTCGACCCGAACCTGCCGACCGGCCTGAGGCGAGCCCGGTTCACCATCCTGCACCGCGGTCAACGCCTGCGGATCATCCTCGACCGGGACACGGTGAGCGTCCACGCGGACCCCTGCGCCACGAATCGAGACGTGCACCTGCGGGCGCTCGGCCACACTCACGTCATCCCTGCCGGCGGGAAGGCAGTGTTCGTCCCAGCGGACCGTGCCGGAACCTCCAGCACTCCCCCGCCACCCGGAGGCGCCGTGCGGTCACGATCCCGTCGCGACCTGCGCCGGCAGCGGACCGACCGGGCCGGCGGTCGACAGTCAGCGCCGTGAAGGTGCGAGAGACACCACGCCGCTCACCTCGGTCCCGCTGGGAGGCGACGTCCCGGCGGGACTGAGGTGAGCGGCATACGACTGATAACGTCCCTTACCGAGCGATCTCATCCCGCCTGGCAGCAGGCATGCCCGGCAACCACATCCGCGTCGCTCTCGGGGACGGAGTGCTCGTCGTCGTCCTGAGAGTGCTGGTGATTGCCGTCTTCCCTGCAGCAGCCTCCGGTGGCCAGTGCGGCCACGACCTCGAACTGTGTCGCCTGCGGCGCCTCGGCCACGAGTCCCCGCAGCCTCGTCTGGACACGGGCCGCCGCCGAAGTGCCGTGCATGGCGGTGAAGCTCCTAGCTGACTCGTGCTCGACCAGAGCGCAGTACCCGTCGTCCGCGGAGTACAACAGCCGCCGGCCCCGCAGGCCCTGGGTACCGGCCAGCTCCTGGTTCGACCATTCGAACCAGTCACGGAACTCGGCATCGCGGTCACTCGGTACGTCCGGGAACCGGACCATGGCGATGAACATGGGATCCTCCTCGTCGGGTGCCGCCTGACCTCGACACAAGTCGAGAGGCGTGACCTACGTCGGTCAGCCGGATGCCGGAGCGGCGGGCCGTTTCAGGTTCTCCGATGAGGATCGAGATCTCACGTTCTTCCCGTGAAGGTTCGACGAAGACGTATGCCGCGCCGCAACCGGCTGGGCTGGTCGGCCCAGCAAGGCCTATCCCGGGTTCATGGCGACTGATCTTCATCGATCCTTGACGGTTCGTGCCTCCAGTCTCCATGAATGAAGACCAGTCTCGGAGATGGCAAGCGGACGCCCCCGCTGTCAGCCCTTTGCGTTCACCTACAGGAGCAAGTGATGTTCGAGTTCATCCAGCGGAACTGGGTCGGAATCGTCCTGGTCGTCGGCATGCTCGTGATGCACCTTGGTGGACACGGCCACGGCGGGCACGGCGGGCATGGCGGCCGCATGGGCGGATGTGGTGGGCACGCCGGCCACGATCACGGCGAAAGCGACGCGCCGGCGAGGCACCAGGAACCCGCCAGCCCGAGGCCCTCGAACCCGGACCCGACCCGGGACGCCTACAACCCGGACGACCAGGACCAAGCCCAGCGACCTGACGGATCCGGGCCCCGTTATGGGTCCGCGCACCGGCCCTTCTGACGCCTCCCCCCCAAGGACCTGCCCTACTACCGACGGAGCCGTTAGCGATGCGCCCCATCCTCTTCTCGATCCTCGGGATCGACATCCAGACCTACGGAGTGAGCAAGGCGTTGGCCGCCTTGGCCGCCGCCGTGCTCGTGGCTCGCGCGTTCGAGCGCCGCGGCATCGACCGGTCTCTCGCCTACCCCCTCGTCATGTGGGCCACCGTGTGGGGCTTCGCCGGAGCGAAGGTGTACTACCTGCTCGAGCGCCTGCCGAACCTGACCCTGCACGACCTCGGCGGGATGGGCTTCACCTGGTACGGCGGCCTGATCGCCGGCGCCGTCGCGGCCGTGGTCATGATACGCCGCTGGCGTTTGGACCTCGGCGTCGTGGCCGGAGCGGTGGCCGCGCCGCTGTCCGTCGCCTACGCGATCGGCCGCCTCGGGTGTCTCGTCTCCGGCGATGGCACCTACGGGCGCCCCACCACACTGCCGTGGGCCATGACCTTCCCCAACGGGGTCGTGTCGACCAACGTCCCGGTGCACCCCACCCCGCTCTATGAGGCGATCGGCGCCCTGGCCATCGCCGGAATCCTGTGGTGGCTCGGTCGACGGGCAGGTGGACCGGCGGTGTTCGCCTGGTACCTCGTACTCAGCGGCGCAGCCCGCCTCGCGGTGGAGTTCCTGCGGACCAACACACCGGCCGTCCTCGGCCTGACCCAGCCGCAGCTGTGGGCGCTGGCCGGGATGGTGGGGGGGGTCGCGCTGCTCGCCGCGGCGACACGACGATCCGGCGGCGCTGGGACGCCCAAGCGGCCGGGCAACGATCATCCCTCCGCTGCGCAAACGCCGATCTTCGACACGACGGGAGCCGACCAGTGAACGCCGATCTGAAGACCGGGCTAAGTAGCGACATGACCGGTGTCCCGGACAGTCCTCACGTACTGCTCGGTGCCTACGTGCTCGGCGGCCTGTCCACGGAGGACCGGCACACCTTCCTGGAACACCTGCGCTCCTGCCCCACGTGCCAAAACGAGCTCGCGGCGGCCGCGTGGCTGCGCCGCTGTCTCGCTCGACTCGGGCCCGGAGACTGGGCACAGCTCGCAGTGCGGGGCGCTGCTGACGCCGCGGAAACTTCACAGGACCTTCATGATTCGAATGGACGCCCAACACCTTCACGAGGTCCACTAGCACTGTGACCGTACCCCGACGGGGTATTAGAAGGGGACGACTCCCCACGGCCACACCGATCAGCGGAGGTGAATGGAATGCCCATCGGTGACGTGTTCATCGTGCTGTCAGCGGTCCTTCTCACCGGCCTGCTGGCGTGGTTCTTCTTCGGACCGAAGAAGACCCGCCGGGCAGACCTGGAGGACGGCGTGCAAGTCGTGAAGGTCAGCGTGCGAGGCGGCTACAGCCCGGACCTGGTGGAGGTTCGCACAGGCCTGCCGGTACGGATGCTGTTCGACCGGCAGGAGTCTGGCGACTGCTCCTCGCGGGTCGTCATGCCGGACTTCAAGGTCAACCAGCTGCTGCCGGCCTACGCCACCACCGCGGTCGAGTTCACCCCCCCGGGACGCGGGCGAGTTCCGGTTCGCCTGCGGGATGAACATGATCAGCGGCACCTTGCGGGTCACCACGGGTGCGGCCGAGCCTGGTCGCGACGCTGTGCCCGGGAGCACGCAGGCGAGCACGACCGCCACGACACCGCCCCTACGGCCCGAGCACGGCCAGGGCGCGGACCCGGCCCCTGCCATAGGAAACGAAGAGGACCCGGAGGCCACCGAGCGGGCCGCCGAAATCAGCGACCTGACCCGGCGAGTCATCTTCGGTGCGATCCTGACCGCGCCGGTTCTCTTCGCGGTGATGTTCACCGAGTTCTTCGGCGTCACCTGGATGCCCGAGCTGCTGATGAACCGCTGGCTCCAGCTCGTCCTCATCGCGCCGGTGATGTTCTACACGGGCTGGCCGATCCACCGGACCGGCTGGCTGGCGCTCTCGCACCGGACCGCGGACATGAACTCGCTCATCACGCTGGGCACGGTCGCCGCGTTCGGCTACAGCCTCGTCGTCACCTTCGTGCCCGCGATTCTGCCGGCGAACGTCCAAGAGGTGTACTACGAGGCCGTCGGCGTCATCATCACCCTGATCCTGCTCGGCCGGCTGCTGGAGACCAAGGCCAAGGCCGGCACCGGTGAGGCGATCCGCACCCTGATCGGGCTGCAGCCGCACACCGCCCGCGTGATCCGCGACGGTGTCGAGTCCGAGGTGACGATCGAGGAGGTCGCCGTAGGCGAGGTGGTCGTGGTCCGACCCGGGGAGAAGCTGCCGGTCGACGGGCAGGTCCTCGAGGGCACCTCGTCGGTGGACGAGTCGATGGTGACCGGCGAGCCGATCCCGGTCAGCAAGGCGGCCGGCGACCCCGTCATCGGCGCGACCATCAACCAGACGGGCGCCTTCCGCTACACCGCGACCAAGGTCGGCGCCGACACGATGCTGGCCCAGATCATCAACCTCGTCCGCCAGGCCCAGGGCTCCAAGGCGCCGATCCAGCGGCTGGTCGACAAGGTCTCCAGCTACTTCGTCCCCGCAGTGATCGGCATCGCCATCTGGGCTTTCGTCATCTGGGCGCTGGCCGGGCCACAACCCGCGATCGTCTTCGCGCTCGTCGCCGCCGTGTCGGTGCTCATCATCGCGTGCCCCTGCGCGCTCGGGCTGGCCACCCCGATGTCGATTACCGTCGGCACCGGCAAGGGCGCATCCAACGGGATCCTGATCCGCTCGGCCGAGGCCCTCGAGACGGCGCACAAACTGGACACGATCGTGCTGGACAAGACCGGCACCATCACCAACGGCGCCCCGGCCCTGACTGACGTGCTACCCACGCAGGGCATCACCGCCGAGGAGCTCCTCACGCTGGTCGCCGCCGTGGAGAGCTCGTCCGAGCACCCGCTCGCCGCAGCGATCCTGACCGGCGCCCGGCAGGGCGGGCTCACCGTGCCCGAGGTGACCGCCTTCGACTCCATCACTGGACAGGGTGTGCGCGCCCTCGTCGGGGGCCGCGAGGTGCTGGTCGGCAACGCCCGGCTCCTGAGCGGCGCGGGCATCGACCCGGCACCGCTGCTGAGCGACCTGGAGCGGCTGGCACGGGACGGCAAGACCCCGATCCTGGCCGCAGTTGACGGCCTGCCCGCCGGCGTGATCGGCGTCGCCGACACCGTCAAGGACGGCTCCGCAGCGGCGGTCGCGGCCCTGCAGGCCCGCGGCATCGAGGTGGTCATGATGACGGGCGACAACCGGGCCACCGCGGCCGCCATCGCCCGTCAGGTTGGCATCCGCCGGGTCGTGGCCGAGGTGCTGCCCGAGCACAAGGCCGCCGAGGTCAAGCGGCTGCAGGGTGAGGGCAAGATCGTCGGCATGGTCGGCGACGGCATCAACGACGCCCCGGCACTGGCCCAGGCCGACGTCGGCTCGGCCATCGGGACCGGCACGGACGTCGCCATTGAATCCTCGGACATCACCTTGATCTCCGGCGCGCTGTCCGGAGTGGTCACCGCCGTGGACCTGTCCCGCGCCACCATGCGCAACATCAAGCAGAACCTCGGGTTCGCGTTCGTCTACAACGGGCTCGGCATCCCCGTCGCGGCCGGCGCGCTCTACCCCACGCTCGGGCTGACCCTGAGCCCGATGATCGCGGCGGCCGCGATGGCTCTGTCCTCCCTGTCAGTCGTGGCGAACGCCAACCGGCTCAAGACCTTCTCCCCCAAGGCCATCCCCAGCGCCGTCATGATCCCGACCACCGACCCGGTCGTCGAGGTCGGACGAGACGAGCAAGACACCACAGAAGAAGAGGAGAACCCCATGCCCACCCAGCCCACTGGATCCACCGTCGTCGACCCCGTCTGCGGCATGACCATCGACCCGGCCGGCGCCGCCGCCACCGTCGAGCACGACGGCACCATCTACTACTTCTGCTCCACCCACTGCGCCGGCAGTTTCGAGAAGGACCCGGCCAAGTACGCCGGCGCCACCACCTGACGACCACCCCGGTGGTGCCCGCGCCGTCCACAGCGGGCACCACCGGCACCTCTCCCGCGCACCACGGAAAGGGCCATGATGAGCCAGACCATCTCTCGCCCGCCCCACCCCACCGAAGCCGAGGCCATCACCCGCCTGCACCGCATAGAGGGGCAGGTCCGCGGGATCGCCCGCATGGTGGAGCAGGACCGCTACTGCATCGATGTCCTGACCCAGGTCGCCGCCACAACCCGGGCCCTGCAGGCCGTCGCGCTGCTGGTCCTCGAGAACCACCTCCGCGGCTGCCTGAGCGAGCCAGATGGGTCAGCGCGGGACACAAAGGTCACCGAGGCCGCCGAGGCCATCGCCCGCCTCGTGCGCAGCTGAAGGAGCGCCCCGAGAATGTCGACGACCGCGACCGACCAGCACGGCGATTCACCACCGAGCGTCGTTCTTGGGCAGCCGAGCCGGTGGCGGATGATCTGGATCACCAGCGTCTGGGGCGCCTGCTTCCTGTTCGTGTCGTGGGGTCTGCGGGACGCACCAATCCTCTGGTTCGCATCGCTGCGCGCCCTGGTAGCCGGCGCCGCCCTCGTCGGGTTCGGGGCGCTGCAGCGGCGGCCCCAACCTCGCGGGATCCGTGCCTGGGGCTGGATCACCACCGCCGGGCTGGTCAACGTGACCATCGCGTTCGCTGCCATGTTCGCCGGGGTCGCGGGCCTCGCCACCGGGGTCGCGGCGGTGCTGGCCAACGCCCAGCCGCTGCTCATCCTGCTACCGGCGTGGTGGCTCTACGGAGAGGCCATATCCCACCGCACCGCGGCGGGTCTCAGCGTCGGGTTCATCGGCCTACTGCTCGTCGCACTGCCCGGTGGGGGCGGCAGCGGAGCAGCGCTCTCCCTCTTGTCGGCGATCGCCGTGACCGGCGGCACCTTGCTGGCACGACGCCTCGCCGGCATGGACCTGGTGCTAGCCACCGGGTGGCACCTGGTCATCGGCGGTGTCGTGCTCGCCGGCCTCGCGCTCCTCGTCGACGGCCCCGCCCACATCGAGTGGACGCCCCGCTTCCTGGTGTCCTTGGCCTTCCTCGCCCTGGTTGGCACCGCCGCCACGACCGTCGCCTGGTTCCACGAGGCGAACCGGGCGCGGCTGGACGCCCTGACCTCGTGGACGTTCCTGGCACCTGTGGTCGGACTGGCCTTGGCCGTGTCGGTGCTCGGGGAACGCCCCGGTGGGTGGACTGCAACCGGGCTCGCCGCCACCCTGACCGCGATGTGGGTGGTCCTGCGATCTGGCGCCGGCGGGCGGCACGGGGCGAGCGACGCCGCCGCGCGGCGGGGGTCGAGCGACGGCGCCGCGCGGGCCGTGCACCCCTCCAGGTATTGAGGCACCCATGGACCCGGTGCAGCCCGTGCATGCGTACCTGCACGTCAACGGCCACTTTAAGGTGGCCGAGTACCCGGTGCTGGAGGCGTGCCGAGGGCGCGGAAGCCGCACCGTCATCCATCTGGACATCGTCGGCTACCGTTTCGCGGGGGCGGGCCACGACCTCATCAGCCACGGGGGCCACCGCCGACCCCTCCGGGACTCGGCGCGCACCGTCGACCCCGCCCTTGGCTGCGGCCCGGGCCAGCCGGACGTGCTCGTCGACGAGGTCAAGGAAGGTCGGGCCCGGGTCGACCCGGCCCGTCGAGACCCGGTCGTGCTCGAGGTCGCCCTGACCCGTTTCGGGTGCTGCCCTGCCGCGCACGCGCGGGACATAGCGCGCCAACTTGTCGGCCGCGGGCAGGTCCCCACCGAGGCCGGTCACGTGATCAGGGTCGTCGCCTTCGGCAACAGTTACGGCCGCCACCGGTCAGGACCGTGGAGGATCGTCTCCATCGGACACGTCGTCCGGTTTCGCCAGGCGTACCTGCACGAGAACTGGGACGTGCTGGCGCACGCGCAACTGCGCGACGCCGCTTTCGCCGTACTCGCCCTCATCCAGAAGTGGAACATCCACCTGGCCAGCGCGGGCATCGGCAAGGAGCAGATGCCGTGACACTGCAATGCGCATGCTCGAAGGGGCACGAATCTCGACGAGTCGTGCTCACCGGCGGACCCGGCGCTGGTAAGACCCCGGTGCTCGAGTTGGTCAGACGGTCCCTGTGCCAGCACGTGAAGGTCCTGCCCGAAGCGGCCAGCATCATCTTCGGTGGTGGCTTCCCGCGGGAGGACGCGGCGGGCGGCCGACGCGCGGCACAGCGGGCGATCTATCACGTCCAGCGCGAGCTGGAAGCGTGGCGGACACGCACCGAGCCGCAGTCGTCCTTTGCGATCGGGGCACTGTCGACGGGTTGGCGTACTGGCCCGGTACGGAGGCCGAGTTCTGGGCATCCTTCGCCACCACACCCTCAGCGGAGTCCGGGCGCTACGACACCGTCATCCACCTGCGAACGCCCGCAAGTTCAGAGGGCTACAACCAGGCCAACCCGGTGCGCACCGAGTCCGCAGCCGATGCAGCCGACATCGACGAACGCCTACTGCACGCGTGGAAGGACCATCCCCGGAGGTTTGTCGTGCCCTCGTCCATTGACTTCATGGACAAGGCGGCCACCGCGTTGCAGATCCTCAAGGGTGAGCTGCCCGACTGCTGCGCAGGCCATCTCCCCCGCGCTCATCCACCGGATCGTGGATAGTGCCCGTACAGGATGCCTTCCAAGACATCCCCAGTGCTGCCCGAGCGGCTGATCAGGCTGCGGCTGCGGGAGGGACCCGGTACAGCCGGCCGCGCGCCGCGGGACCGCACCCCGACCGCACACCGCATCCTCGTGCGGGCCGGCTCGACGGGCGGGCCCACGTCGGCCGGCCCACCGGCGAGCCGGCCGACCGCTACGAGGAGCCCGCCCCGGCTCGATGATCCATGGGGGCGTCGAGAAGTTCGGGAACACCCCGACGGCGGGCGCCGCTACGTCCGGCGCCAGCAAGGAGACAAGAACCGCGCCGCGCCCCCGGGCAACGCCAAGAGCGCCCACCGCAACCCAGCTGGGACATGCGTTCCTCCACACGCCATGGACCACCACTCCTGTGTCGGCTACGCCGAGGTCCACGACGACGAAGCCGCCGCCGTCGCTCTGGACGTCCTGCGCCGGGGCGGTCACCGGGTCAACCAGCGCGGCGGCACCGTCGGACGGGTCAAGCCCGGCAACGGATCGCCGGCCTACCGCTCGAAGCCGTCGCAGAACACCTGCACCCAAATCCGCATCCTCGCCAAGCGGGGCCGGCCGTACCGGCCGCGTTCGCCGGCCAGATCGAACGCCTCCGCCGCACCCTGGCCGTCGGGTGGGCCTACGCCCGCCAGTACACGAACGAGGCCCAGCGCCGAGCCGCGCTGCCGGCCGGGCTTCAGGCCTCCGGTCACCACGACCCCACTCCGGCTGTGGAACGAGGCCTCCCTCCGCCGATTGACCAGCCTCTCCGGGCAGTACCCGCTAGAGGCCCCTCGCGCCGGCCCATCCCAGCCAGTAGATGAACCTCTCGTCGAATTTTGATGAAGCCTGGGGGCCGCCGGCTCGATGAACGCGTCGTCCAACAAGACCCGAGCGCACCAGCACAAGGTGGAGGTTGAACGTCAAAGCCCAGCGCCGCCTGTGATCTCCGCGCCGGGTTGACCGCCTGTGGTGATCCTGAACCGGCCGGGGTCGTTGATGAACTCGCTGCGGCAACCGGCGGAGCAGAACCGCAGGGATCGGCCCGCCCACTCGAAGGCGGGACCCGTCGCTGCGACCGGCATCTGGCAGACCGGGTCGATGAACAGGTCAGTGACGGTCTTGAACCTGCCGTCCTCGAGCCACAGGACCCGGTCGGCAACCTCACGAAGCCGATCGTCGTGGCTGACGATTACGATGCACCGCTCGTCCTCGTCAGCGAGCCGGCGCAGGAGCCTGGCGAGGTCCCGCCCTCGGGACGCGTCGAGATTGGCCGTCGGCTCGTCCGCGAGCAGTACCGGCGGGTCGTTGGCCAGGGCGCGCGCGACAGCAACCCGCTGCTGCTCTCCCCCGGACAGCTCCGTGGGCCTCGCCGCCGCGCGGTGCGCCAGGCCGACTCGCTCGAGCAGGGTGAGCGCCCGCTGCCTCGCGGCGGCGCCCTTCGTGCCGGCCAGGTTGGCGGCCACGGCGATGTTCTCCGCGGCGGTCAGGGCATCGAGCAGGGCGTAGTCCTGGAAGATGAAGCCGAAACTGCGGGTCCGCAGCGCGGGGAGCGCCTTCTCCGGTTCGGCCGCCACGTCCACCCGGGTGCCATCTCGCCCGGTGACGACGATCGAGCCGCTCGTGGGGCGCAGCAGCGCCCCGAGCATGAGCAGCAGGGTCGTCTTGCCGGACCCGCTGGGGCCCATCACCAGCACCACCTCGCCGCTGACGATGGTCAGGTCGACGTCGCGGACCGCCACCACTTCGGTGGCGCCGCGGCCATAGGCCTTGGTCAGGCCACGGACCGTGACGGCGCTGGGTGCGGGTGCGGCTCGTTCGTGCCGGGGTACGTCGTTTGGGGCGTTCATCGGGACTCCCGGAAGGCAGTGATGGTGTCGAGGGTGGCGATTCGTCGCAACGGCCACAGCGCTGCGAGCAAGCCGATAGCGATGGCCCAGCCGGCAAGCTGACCCATCGAAGCGGCAGTGATGCGCACCTGGATGGTCGTCGCGGCCAGTGGGAGCACCCAGGCCAGGACTGTGCCGACGGCTGCGGCAACGACTGAGGCCAAGGCGACCGTCCACACGACCTGCACCGCCACCGAGGCGGCAAGCCGGGCAGTGCTGGCTCCAAGGGCCTTGAGGATCGCGTAGTCATGCAGTCGGCTCAGGGTGGCGGTCATCAGGCCAAGCGCGATCACGGCCAGCGCGATGAGCAGTCCGATCACCGACATCAGCCGCAGCAGGTTCGCGCTCATGTCCGTGACCACGCGGGCCTCGGAGTCGGCGAACTGCTCCCTCGTCTGCACGGTCACGCCGGGTACCGCGGCCCGAACCCGCGCCGCCAGGTCCGCAGCCGTGATGCCGCCCGCCCGCACCAGGATGTACGAGACCGACGCGACGCCGCGCAGGCGGGCCAGGTCATCGGACCCAACGAACACGGTCGTGTTGGTGATGCTGGTTCCGCCGCTGCTTAGCCCGGACACCCGAAGGGGGACCCCCAGCACGGCGACGGCGCCACCGATCCGAAGGCCGAGCGAGTCTGCGGCAGCGTCGTCCACCACGACCTCGCCGGGCCGGGGCGCGCGCCCGGCCACCAGGCTGGCGGGCCCGCCGCGGCTGGTCGTCGGGTCGTAGCCGATGACGTAGCTGAGCTGTCGGCCCCGCGGGCCGGAGACCGCACCGGGGGCGTACCCGATGGCCGAGGCCCAGGCCGCCCCCGGCACCGCCCGGACGCGGTCCACGGTGTCCGGCGGCAAAGCGGACGCACTCATGTGCATCGTCTCCACGCCGAGCTGGGAGACGAACACGTCGGCCGGGGACGTGCGGATGTAGTAGGTGACCCGTTCGATGGCGCCCGCGAAGATGCCCTGCAGGAGAAGCACGAGCAGCAGGGCGGCTGCGACACCGAGGACCGTCAGGGTCGCCCGGCGGGGCTCGGTGAACAGGAGGCGGCGACCGAGCGGGACGGAGTCCAGGAGAGGTGGGCGTGCGGCGATGCGGGTCATCGCCGGCTCCGGAACGCTGTGGCCGGGTCAAGCCGGGCGAGGCGCCGCGCGGGCAGCCAGGCGGCGAGCAGCGCCATCGCCGCCGCAGCCGCTCCGGCGATGACCAAGGTCCGCGGGGTTACCACGACGGGGAAGGATGGGAACGACCAGGCGAGCACGCGGCGGGCAACCTCCAGGAGCAGCAGGGCGGCGCCGGCGCCACCCAGCGTCAGCGACGCCGTCTCGCCAAGCGCGATGCGGCGCAGCCTCCCTGGGGTCGCGCCGAGCGCCTTCAGGACACCGAGGTCGCGCTGCTGCTCCGACACTCGGGTGTGGGCGACCAGCGCGACGATCAGGGTCCCTGCGGCGAACGCGACGGCGACCATGAGCCGCACCGGAGAGCCGTATATCCGGGTAGCGAGGTCAAGGGCGGCTGTGTGCAGCTGGGCAGGGGTGCGCACCGTGAGGCCCCGTGCCCGGAGCGTCGCCGAGATCCGATCGGGGCCCGCCCCCGGCGAGAGCGTCAGCAAGAGCGCACCCGTCGAGCCCGGGGCTCGCAGCATCTGGGACATCGCTGCCTCGGTGGTGAACAGCAGCGGCGTCATGAACACCGCGCTGTCGGCCGTGAGGCCGACGACCCGCATCCGATGCCCGAGGACCGGCAGCTGGTCCCCGACCACCACGCCGTGCTCGTCGGCGAAGCTGGCGTCGACGGCAACCTCGTCGGTCGTGCGCGGCTGGCGGCCTGTCTCCATCCGCCACGGGCCGCCCCGGCCCCCGGGGACGCTCGCGACGGCGGCAACGGCGGCCTTGCCGTGGGACAGGTCCAAGATCAGGTACAGGGTGCGGATCGGGTCGGCGGCGGCCACGCCACGCGTTCGGCGCACCGCGGCGATCGCCTGGGCTGGCACGGATCCCGGGTCGGCGAACAGGTTCTCGGTCCCGGACGGCACGACGACCAGGTCGGCGCCCAAGTGGTCCTCATACGCCGTGATGCGCTGCTGCACTCCCTCCCATAACCCACTCAGCAGCAGCATCAGCATCAGGGCCAGGCCGATGCCCAGCGCGCCGGCCGCGGTCCGCACTGGACGTTGCGCCAACAGCCGACGCGTCACCGGCACCTTTACCGTTGACCGCCGTTCACGGACGCTCATGTCCCTCGCCTGCCTCGTGCCTCGCCTTTGAGGATGCATCCGGTATGTGGAGGGATCCCGGCCTTCGTATGACGGTTCCGTGTTGTTCCCGTCATGCGGAATCGGAAGGCGTGCAAGTGCACCCTGCAGGGCCGCCGCCGCCAGAGGCGAGAGTCGTCGGCACGACGGTTCGCTTCTTCATCAAACCTTCATGGAAACCTGATCGTTCGCCAGTCGAGGTCGTCGACGCTGGTCGTTGTTGCCTGTCAATCAGGCCGCAGGTGACCGACCGGGACCGCCAGGTGCCCGGTCTTCTGTTGTCTTCGCCGAGGAGTTGTTGATGCGTTCACCCATCCGCCGATTCGTACCCGTGGTCGCAGCTGGGGCCCTGGCTGTAGGCCTCACCGCCTGCTCTGGATCCGGCTCAGCGCCGAGCACGGACCATGGCTCCGCCGGAATGCCTGGCATGTCGACGAGTGGCACCACGGCGCCGGGATCGGCCGGGACGGCCCCGGCCGATGTGGGCCGCTCCGGTGACATCATGTTCGCGCAGATGATGATCCCCCACCACCAGCAGGCCGTCGAGATGGCCGAGATCGCGATCGGCAAGCCGACCGCCTCTGCCCAGGTACGCCAGCTGGCGACCCAGATCAAGGCCGGTCAAGATCCAGAGGTTCAGACGATGGGCAAGTGGCTCCGAGCGTGGGGTGCGCCTACCCCGACCGGAGGGACCAGTCACGGGATGTCTGGTGAGGGAATGATGACGCAGGCGGACATGGACGCCCTCAAGGCCACCGACGGCGACGCGTTCGACAAGCAGTGGGTCAGGATGATGACAGCGCATCACGAGGGCGCCATCACCATGGCCAAGCAGGTTCTCGCCACGACCCAGGACCCCGCGGTCAGGACCCTCGCAGAGGCCGTCGTCAAGGCCCAGACCGAGGAGATCGCCACCATGAAGAGCCTCTTCTGACGGGTATCGCACCGGGAATCAGTATGGGTCCGTGACCATTCGCCCCCAAGGTCAGGGATCCCGACGCCGCAGCTTGGAAGCGATCGAGCGGATGACCTCCCGGGCGGAACGTTCTGCCCGGCCACCGTCAGCAGGCGCTCCGAGCCTCGCACGCTACCTCTGTCCTAGTTCTTGCCGGGGTATTAGGACCTATCGGGCGCCTGTCCGTCGCCCTCTGCAAGCTCCTAGGCGGCGGCTGCTGGACGTCCGGTGCCGGCGTAGCTGCGGACTTATCGACTGATGGTGGGCGGCTATTGTCCTAGCTCGAGCGGTGTGGGCGGCAAGCGACGGTCGCGGACCTTGGCGTAAGTACGTCGCCGCCGTTCCCGGTCGGGTGGTCAGACCACAGTCGATGGTCCCGGCCCGGCGAGCAGGAAAGCGCCCCGGGGCGTGGTGGGCTTTGAGGTTGGATCCTCGGTGCTCACGAGCCGCTGGTGATTGCGGCGGTGTCGATATCGCTGGTCTTGTACAGCAGCGCCATGGGTGCTTCGGACAGGTAGCGGCGGTCGGCGACTTTCCCTTCGTCGTGGGCGTCCCCGAGGACGGCGCCGCCGAGGCGGATCATGGCCGCGCTGTTGGGAAGATCCCGAAGACGGCGGCTCGTCGTTTGATTTCTCGGTTCAAGCGTTTGGCTAACCGGCCTTGGCCGGGGCAAGCGGAAGCGGCTTGAGGTCGGCGCGGCTGGAGCCAGTCGAGGTGTCCTTGCGGGGGCTTCGGCGACGCGTTCGTGTCGTCGCGCCTCGCCGGTCCAGCCGCGCCGGTCGGCGTCGTCTTGCAGGGCGTGGATGTCGGCGAGCTGCTCGGTAAGCCGAGAAGCATCGGTTTGTTTTCGCCTGAGGGGCAAGCAGGCCGCAAACAGGGATGCCTTGGTTCTCGTTCTAGGAGGCGGACCGAGGTGAATGCTCCTACTTCTACCTCTGTGGTCAGGACTTCCGGCTCGGATTGATCCAGGGTGCGCTCACTTCCAAGTCTCCAGGACCTGCTCACCGGCATTCTTGCCCACTCGCTCCCGTGAGCCTTGAACACTCACCATGGTGGGTCCGGGCACCCCTAGACCATCATCACCTCAACGGCCGACACGCGCTACCCGCAGGGCGCGTTACTCAAACGTGACATCCGTAGAAACGTCCGTTAGTGTGAGGCCCGCCGGTTCGCCCCCGACCCGGTGCCAAGGGTGGTCCGCCGAGTCCTGCCTGCTGCCCGAGGCCCCTTGATATCCCTTCCTGGCAGGAGTGGGGGACCCATCTCCCGGTCGTTCCGACGTCCTTGGGGTGAAGGCCTCGCGATGAGCAGACGCGCTCGCAGCGGGGGCCGGGCAGCACCTCCGCCCGAACCCGACAGCTAACTCCGCAGGCGGCCCCCCTCGAGGTACACGTGACAACGAACCGACCTGTCGGGCGCCACCGTGCCCCCGGGCGCCACAATCCCCTCCACGAGCTCCGGCTCATCGCCAAAGATTCCGCCGAGCCGGTCATGAAGACCGCTGCCACCGTCGCCGCTGCAGGCGGCCTGATCGCCACCGTTGCGGGCCCCGCCAATGCCGAGACCGTCAGCCACCCGAATAGCGGGACCGTCGAGCAGGCGACATCCATCGTCCCGAGCGCCGTCGGTCCGAAGGCGCCCGCAGTCGAGGCAACGAACGCCCTCGACGCCATCGGCTTCGCCGCCCCCAAGGCAAAGGCCAAGCCGGAGGTCATCGAGGACCTCGTCGTCAAGGAGCAGCGCGCCGAGGCCGCTGCCAAGGCGAAGGCCGAGGCGGCCATGAAGGCAAAGGCGCGGGCTGAGGACGCGGCGTCCCGCGCCGAGGCCCAGGCCTCCCGTTCGACCACCCGCTCGAGCCTCACGACCTCGACCTACTCGGCCAAGGCAAGCACCAACACAGTCACCCCGGTAGCGTCCTCGGGCATGCGCTCGTCCTACAACTGGGGCACCGCTGGTCAGTGCACCTGGGGCGCGCTCAACAAGTGGTACCAGTCGGAGGGCTACTATCCCGGCGGCTGGACCGGCAACGCCCTCACCTGGGCCTCGCGCGCGGCCAGCGCCGGCTACACGGTGAGCGGCGTGCCGCGCGTGCGGTCCATCGTGGTCCTGCAGCCGGGCGTCTACGGCTCGTCCAGCGCCGGTCACCTCGGCTGGGTGACCGCCGTCAACGGCGACCAGGTGACGATCGTGGAGATGAACGCCCTGGCCGGCCCGTACAAGTACAACACCCGCACGCTCACCCACGTCAGCGGGTTGAAGTACATCTACGCTCCCTGAGCCAACCGCACAAGAGGGGATGGCGCTCGCCGGGGCACCGTGAGCGCCATCCCAATCTCTGTGGGTCCGTCCGATTGTCGCTCGACTTGGCGAGTGTCGCCCCTCGTTGATGGACTTACCAGTGGCGGTGGTGCCTGCACCCGGACCGGCGGGCAGGACCTGCGAACGGGTCGGCCAACGGCGCGCGCTGTCCGGCGAGGGCTATCGTCGGGAGGCAGCGGGGGACGGCTGCGCAGGCGGATAGGACGGGCAGCTGGATGGTACGTGTTGCTGCCCCTTGACTGATGGGTTGTCCTGACAGCTGGACTGCCGGGGATGCCGTGAAGGTCTTGGCCTTCAGGACCGAAACGCCGAAACTTGCTCGAGGTCCGTGCCTTGATCACCCGGGTCGTGTGCCGGCTGTCTGCTCGCCGGCGGACGGGGTTCTTTCCGTTCTGTAGGGTCGGTGGGTCACTCGGACAGCGCGCTGCCCCACCGCTCCTCGATGCGCCGGAAGCGCCAGACCGCGAGGGCGCCGAGCCAGGTCAGGAGGAACAGTCCGACGATCCAGAAGCCGACCTCGCCCAGGTCGATCCGGCCCACCCAGGCGATGGGACCAGTGGCGAGCCCCAACTTGTCCGTCAGGATCGAGGTCAGCTCGATCACGCCGACCACGAGGGCGACGGCCACCGAGAGCGCCGTGACCGTGAGGTTGTAGAAGATCTTGCGCACCGGGCGTGTGAAGGCCCAGCCATAGGCCAGGTTCATGAACGCCCCGTCGATGGTGTCGAGCAGCGACATGCCGGCGGCGAAGAGCACGGGCAGCGTCAGGACGGCGTACCACGGCAGGTTCGTGGCGGCCGCGCCACCGGCCACGACGAGCAGACCAACCTCGGTCACGGTGTCGAACCCGAGTCCGAACAGGAAGCCGATCGGGTACATGTGCCAAGGCTTGCGCACGGTGCGGGTCACGCGCCCGAGCAGTCGGTTGAGGAAACCGCGGCTGTCGAGCTGCCGCTCGAGCTCGGCCTCGTCGTAGTGACCGGCGCGCATTCGCTTGTACACCTTGAGGATGCCCGCGAGCGCCCCGAGGTTGATGGCGCCGATGAGGATCAGGAAGAGCCCCGAGATCAAGGTGCCCCACACCCCGGTGACCGACTGCAGGGTCGAGTTCTCGTCCCGGATGGCACCGGTCATGGCACGGATGCCGAAGGCCAGCAGCATGACCATGATGAAGACGACCGAGGAGTGCCCCAGGCTAAACCAGAAGCCGACACTCGTGGGTCGGCGGCCGTCGCCGATCAGCTTGCGCGTCGTGTTGTCGATCGCAGCGATGTGGTCCGCGTCGAAGGCATGGCGCATGCCGAGGGTGTATGCGGTCAGTCCTAGGCCCACTCCGAACAGCTGCCCGCCGATCCGATACTGCTGCGGCACGATGACCCAGACGAGCAAACCCCACCCGAGCAGGTGCAGGCAGGCGATGAATAGACCCATCCAGACGAGGGAGCGGCGGTTCTCGGCACCAAACGCGCTGCCGGGACGTGAATCAAGCCCGGCGCGTCCCGGCTGCGTGGTGTTCACCGGAGCACCCTAGATGCGAACGTGTCGCATCTGCAACGGTGCCAAGTCACCGCTTGGTCGGAGGCGGGGCCTGTCAGAGGACGTGGCCCGCTTGCCGGTGACGCGATCGTCCCCGGATCTGGACGGCCGCTGCCACGGCTGCCGCTGCGGCCAGGCCCAACCAGCCGAGCCACCCGGAGGTGGCCAGGTCCGCCCCGTACCAACCCGCTGCGGCATAGCCGATCGCGCTGGGCACCAGACCGAGCGCCGAACCTGCGGCGTAGGCGGCCCAGGGGACCCGAAGCGCGCCGGCCCCCCAGCTGACCAGCCAGAACGGGACCGGTGAGAGGCGCGCGACCAGGACCATCCAGCCCGACCCGACGTCCGCGGTGAGCCGCAAGGCAGCGAGGCGGCGCGAGACGGCCTCGGCTCGTCTCGACGACACGGAACCCAGCCATGGCCCTGGAGGTGGGAGAAGCCGCCGACCGGCCACGAAGGCGAGGAGGGCCGCGAGCAAGGAGGCGAGCCACGCCATGACCGCGCCCGGCAAAGGACCGAAGAGCAGCGCACCCATCACGGTCAACGCCGCCCGGGGCACCCCGAGGGCGGCAAGCACCGTGAAGCTCAACACGAACACCGCCGGCCCCCACGCCCCCAGCGCGCCCAGCGTTCCTTCAAGCGTCGACACCACGGCGCCGCCCAGTGAGAACGCCGCGAAGGTGGCGAGCAGCAGCACGACGAGGACAGTCATCCCGAACCGCCCGGCCGTCATGAGGCGGGCGGTGACTCTGACGTCTCTGGCCTCGTCGTCAGCGGGGCCGGGATCAGGGCCCATTGCCACCGTGGGTGTCGCCACCGCCGGGCGACGCGTCGTGACCGCCGACTCCTTCCGGGGCCTTGATCGCGACTGGCGGCTGCTGGCGCACGAGCACCGGTGAGAAGCTGACCCCGTTCGGCTTGTCCCCCACGCGGACCCGCGCGACCACGCGCAGCTCCTGCAGATCCAGCACCGCGACGTCGTCGCCGTAGGGGTTCGTGACATAGGCGTGCCGGCTGGACGGGTCGATCACGATGCCATGCGCGCCCTTGCCTGTCTCGACGGTCGCGGCCACGGCGAACCGTTCGGTGTCGATCACCGAGACCGTCGTCCCTGGTCGGTTGTGGATTCCCTGCTTGGCGACCAACAGGTACCGGTTGTCGGGGCTGACATAGGTCTGGATCGGGACTGCCCGACGGGCGTGGTGCCGACCAGCCGGCGGGTCGAGACCTCGACCTTGGCCACGGCTGCGGCGCCGCTCAGCGAGGCATAGATGAATCTCCCGTCCGGCGAGAATGCGACCTGTCCCGGGCCCTTGCCGACCTCGACCTCCGCCACCTTCCGGCTGGCGGTGTCGATCACGCTCACGCTCGAGCCGCCCATGTTTGCGACGTAGACCCACCGGCCGTCCGGGCTGGGTCGCAGCCCGTGGGCTCTGGCCCCCACCGGGATCGTCGCGACGGTCCTCATCGTGGCGACGTCGATGGCCGACACCGTGCCATCGGCACCGTTGCTCGTATAGGTCGTGCGCCCGTTGGGGGACACGACCACATGCGCTGGTGACTCGCCGGTCGGGATGAACCGATGAGGCGCCAACGACGCGGAGTCGATCATGACGGCCATCGAATCATGGCCGCTCCACGGCCCACACGGCGCGTCCGTTCTGGGAGACCTGTACATTGTGCGGTCCTTAGATGCCGGTGACCGTCGTCGAGATCCGGTGCGTGCCCGCGTCGATCGCGGTGAGGCTCCGCCGGCCTCACTGGCGACCCGTAGCCAAGCCGGCTCCCGCCGGCGCGACGGCCACCGCCGCCAGCCGGCGACTGCCGCCGGCCGCCCTCGTCGCTCCGGTACCGCGGGCTTCCTCTATCAGTCACTCCTCATCGGGCCACAGGCCAACCAGATGAGCCATAACCAGCAGTCACTCTGGATGGTCCCGTTCAGGGAATGACGAACGAGCCGTCAAGATGCCTGAAGCCGCGGCGATGCGCCCAGCCCGCGCGTATGCCGCTGGCGCCGGCCCGGTGAGCCAGCCCAGCGGCATAGAGCTGCTGCGCTGTGAATCGGGTCAGGCTGTTCGGGCGGGGCGCCCGCCGGCGGCGTCGTACCACTGCGCCAGCCAGCGCTGCATCGTCGCGATCTCGACGAGCTGGGCCCGCTCGATCCGACCGCACAGTGCAAGCAGCTCGGGGTGTTCCGCCCGGGCCAAGCAGCGGCTCGCCTCCCGAACCGCGCCCCAGTGGTGACGGATCATCGAGCGCATGAAGGCGATCTCGTAGGCGGCGCCGGTCAGCCGATCAAGGCGTGCCATGGAGCGCATCTGCCCCTTGGTCATCGTCGGCTCGTGACTGGTGCCGTACCAGTCCTGAAGCCAGCCTTGCATCATCTCGATCTGCGCAGACTGGGACGTGATGATCGACTGGCACATCGAGGCCAGCTCTTCGTGGACAGCCTTGTCGAGGCAGGGCTGCGCCATCATGACCGCCATCTCGTGGTGGTCGATCATCCCGGTCAGGAAGTCGACCTCGAAGGCAGCGGCATGTGGATCGCTGGCCGGTTCGGACGCCTGTGCCGGCGAGACCAGCCCCAGCGAGAGCGACAGCACCCCCGTGAGCACCGCGGCCAGCAGCGACAGACGTGTGCGCATGCTTCGCAGAATCATCCCTGCCTCCTCAGCCCAAGGCTCCGAGCAGGTCACGGCAGGCCTGCTCACAGCGACGACACGACTCCGCGCAGACGCGGCAGTGCTCGTGCATTCCTGCGTGGCGCTCACACTCGTCGCGGCAGGCCTTGCACGCTTGGGCACAGGCCTCGAGGACCGCGCGGGTGAGGTTGGCGTCGTAGCCGGTGTGCCTCGACAGGACCGCTCCCGTGCTCGCGCAGAGATCGGCGCAGTCGAGATTCGTGCGGATGCAGGTCACGAGTTCGGTCACCATCTCTTCGCTCAGGCAGGCATCGGCGCACGCGGTGCAGGCCTGCGCGCACTCGAAGCAGGCCTGGATGCAGGTGGTGAACCGCGCCCGGTCGACGTCGCCGAGGTCCCTTGGATACGCCTCCAGCATCGCTTCGACCGTCGTATGCATGATGATCACCTCCGACGGGCACGCCCGTGGACGGCTCCACGGGAGGGACGCGCCCCCGACACCCCTACCCCGTGACGACCAGTGCACAACACGCTCAGCCTGAGAGAGCCTGTCTTGCCCGGCAGGTACGAGCTCGCCGGGAAGGTTGGACGGCCGGGGGCGGCTCGCTCGCTCGTTGGTGCTCGTCACGGTACAGCCGCCCCCACGATGGGTTCGCTTGACCGGGCAGCCAGCTCATCGGAGGGATTCCGGAAGTGGATCGGCGGTGTACCGGAGGATGCGGCCCTCGACAAGGTTTGCTGAACCTGACCTGCGCACCATCTATGAAGCTAAGGATGGGCGGCTGACTCGGCCCAGCGGCATACCGCCTCTTTTGGATGCTGAACGAGTCGCCGAGCGATCGATTCGTACCCTTGCTGCCCCAGGTCCGAGGGCAAACCATCAACTCAGCCGGGTGGTGGTGCTTCCACCGTCGGTGCTGACGAGCACGGAGGTTCCGGACACGATCAAGATCTCGATCTGTCCCGATGGGAGCCGGCTCGCGGACAGGGCGCTGACCTCGGGGACCGCGGTAGTGCCCGCCTTCCAGGACTTCCCGCCGTCCACGCTGGTGACGATCACTCCCTCCACGGTGGCGCCGACGATCGTCTGGTCATCGGCCCAGGCGACGAGGGCCACGAGACCAGGTGGGGCGAGAGTGGTCCAGTTCTGGCCACCGTCGGTGGAACGCAGCAGCCCCTTCTCCGTGGTGGCAAGGACGGTCCCGGACTTCGGGGAGACACCGAGGCTGTGTGCGGGGGCGGGGATCGCGCGGTCCGCCCAGGTGCGGCGATCGCTGGTCGTCCGCAGGGCGCCGTCAAAGCCGACGACCAGCCCGCGGCCGGTGGCCAAGGCGTGGAAGTCGCTCTGCCCCCCGCGGGACTCAACGGTCCAGGTGCGGCCCTGGTCGGTGGACGAGATGAGGCCAACCGGTTGCGGCAGGTCGACGTTGATGCCGGGGTGGCCCGAGGCGAGCCAGGTCCCGTCGGCAGCGATCGTGAAGCCCATCAGGTCGACCACGGGTCCGCGCGCCACCCATTCGCCGGAGTCGCGCAGGAAGGCGCCCTCGTGGGTCGCGATGACAACCTGGCCGGTCGTGGCGTCTCGAGCCACGCCGTGCACATGGGTAATCGCCTGGTTCGTCCCTGCGTAGGTCCCCGCAGCGGCGCCCGTGGCGGGGCCGGAGGTGGACGAGCACGCTGTGAGCAGCGCCACGCTCGCCACGCTGGCGGCGATCAGGAGAGTTCGTCGGTTCGGCATGGTCCTCATTCACCGTAGGTCAGGGCGGCCATCTGGCCCGCCTCGGCATGGTAGATGTTGGTTCAGTGGCCCATCCACTCGCCGTCATGGTCCGCGTCGAACTCCACGGGAAGCTTCTCCATCTGACGCAGCAGGACATCGTCGGCACAGTCGGCGCCAGCGGCCCCCTACGCAAGCAGGGCGGTTCCGGTCCCGCGTATGCAGGGGCGAGGCTTGCCTCCGCGTTTTCATCACCGGTTTCTCGCCCGGGCGAGTCTCGTCCTCCAGATGTCTTCAGGGCGCGCTGATGGCATGGAGGCCTTCGCTAGCAGCGGCGAAGACCAATGGGGACCCTCCTTGGGGGCGGCGGCTCCCCTGCGGAACGTCGATCTACATCGAATCTTCATCGGAACTTGCCCGTTCCTTCCGGGGCTGGCGCAACGGTGAACCCATGAATCACGCCTGGTCGCCGGGCAGCTGCCCAACTGCACCGACCGTCACCCTCGTGCACACGGAGAGCTGCCATCTCTGCGGCGAGGCGATCGTGGCCCTGACCGCGCTTGAGGCGGAGGGCCGGCTGCGGCTGCGTCTGCTGGCGGCAGACAGCCCCGAGGGGAGGCGCCTGCTCGAGCTGCACCGCCCGGCCCTGTTCCCGCTCGTCACCCTTGACGACGACTTCTTCAGCGCCGGGCGCCTGCCTCGCCGGAAGCTGGCTCGGCGCCTCGAGCAGGCCCACCTGAGCGGCGTGAAGGTCGGCTGATGGGCAGCCAGCTGCTCCAGGGCGGCAGCATCCTGGCCGCGTTCTTCGCCGGGGCCGTCGCACTCTTCGCGCCCTGCTGCATCGTCTTCCTGGCGCCGAGCTACCTCGCGGCCGCCGTGAAGAACCGCCGGTGGCGTCTGCTGCCCCTCACCTTCGTCTTCACAGCGGGGCTTGCCCTCGTCCTGGTCCCGATCACCCTCGGGGTGAACCTGCTCGCCGGCGCGATCGCGAAGTTCCACGGGCCGCTCTACTGGGGTGGCGGGCTGCTCATGATCGCGATCGGACTCTTCGCGGTCTCCGGGCGGATGTGGTCGATGCCGTCGATGCTGCGCTCACCAGACGTGACCAGAGCCGACTCGGCCACCTTCTTCAGCCTCGGCGTGTTCTCCGGCATCGCCTCGAGCTGCTGCGCACCCGTCCTCGCCGGAGTCATGACGCTCTCGGCCCTCAGCGGCTCACCGGTGGGAGCGGTGGCACTCGGCCTGGCCTTCGTCTTCGGCATGGTGATCCCCCTGTTCGTGATGGCCCTGATTTGGGACGGCGCCGGCCTACGTGACCGGAACTGGCTGCGCGCCAAGAGCTTCCGCATCCGCCTCGGACGCCGGACGGTCCACACCAACACCGTCAACCTCGCCGTCGGCGTCGCCTTCACCGCGATGGGCCTCGGCGTGATCTCCCTGGCCGGCTCGCCCAACATGACCGGTGGCAGCGCGGTCCAGGATGCGCTGGGGCGGAGCCTGACCTCGGTCGCGCAGTCCGTCCTTGCGGTGCTCGACCCCATCCCTGACCCCGTGCTCGGTCTGGGCCTGCTCGCACTGGCGAGCCTGTTCATCTGGGCCACCTTGCGCGGCAAGGCAGCTGACAGGTCCGCGACCGCGGCACCCGACCAGACCGAGCCGCATTGCCACCCGGAGCCAACCGGTTCCACGTCCACCAGGAGCCACCGATGAGCACCCACACCCGCCCCGTCTCGAAGGTCCGGGCTGAGCACCAGGACCGGATGGCCGCGGCCAAGAAACGCCGCTCACGCCTGCGCGCCGTCGTCATCGCGGCAGGCGTAGTGGTGGCCGGCCTGCTCGTCACCCTGGCGCTGCTACAGGGCGCCCCGACAAGCAGCACAGGCGCCGACCAGGCACCGACCTTCACCCTGCCCAGCACCAGCGGCCAGACCGTGTCGCTCGAGCAGTTCCGCGGTCAGCCGGTGGTCCTCTTCTTCAACGAGGGGGCGGGCTGCGGCTCGTGCACCGTCCAGATGGCACAGATCGAACAGGACCCGGCGGTGAAGGCCGCCGGCATCACGGTGCTGCCGATCGTGATGAACAGCAAGGACCAGATCCTGCCCGACCTGCGCCAGTACGGCGTGACCACGCCTTACCTCCTCGACGACGGCACGGTCTCGAAGGCGTACGGCGTGCTCGGCACCGGGATGCACGCCGGCCTGCCCGGGCACAGCTTCGTCCTCATCGACAAGGACGGCGTCAAGAAGTGGACCGGCAGCTACCCGTCCATGTGGCTCCCCCCCACCGACCTGCTCACGGAAGTCAAGCAGCGGCTCTGAGCAGCAGATGGATCGCTGCCCCGGAAGCCGGCTCGCGCGGCAGCGCGGGCCCGCTCAGACTGCGATCGCCGACTCGATGACGCCCCAGACGAGGCCGCCGCCCACTCCGAGGGCGAGGCTGAGCGCGCTGGCCACGACGGCCACGGTGACCGAGGTCCTCCCCGCTGGCGCCTGCGCGTGTGGACTGCCGCCGGGGGCGCCGCGCCGGTAGAGGACCATGATCCACCGCAGGTAGTAGAAGAGGCTGATGACCGAGTTGGCCAGCAGCGCGAGGGCGAGCCACGCGTAGCCGCCGTCCCACCCAGCCGTGGCGGCGGTCAGCTTGCCGACGA
>NZ_AWQS01000004.1 GCF_000576575.1 Intrasporangium chromatireducens Q5-1 | reverse complement strand
GTGCTGTAGTTGTCCAGGATCACGTGGATCGCCTGTCCCTTGGGCACTTCGGCGTCGATGACCTTGAGGAACCCCAGGAACTCCTCGTGCCGGTGCCGGTCGAAGCAGCGCCCGGTCACTTCACCGGTGAGCACGTTCAGGGCGGCGAACAAGGTGGTCGTGCCGTTGCGTTTGTAGTCGTGGGTCATCGTCTCGCCGCGGCCCTTGACCATCGGCAGCGAGGGCTGCGTGCGGTCCAGCGCCTGAATCTGGGATTTCTCGTCCAGACACAGCACGATCGCCTTCTGCGGCGGGTCCAGGTAGAGCCCGACCACGTCGGTCAGCTTCTCGGCGAACCGCGGGTCGTTGGAGACCTTGAACGTGTCGACCCGGTGCGGCTTGATCCCCAGGTCGTGCCAGATCCGTTGCACCGTCGCCGAACTGACACCGGCGTGCTTGGCCATCGTGCGGCACGACCAGTGCGTCTGACCGGGCGGAGTGGTGTGCATCGTGTCGTGCACGATCGCTGCCACCTGCTCCTCACTGATGCTCGCCCTGCGCCCGCGGCCCTCGCGCACCTGCCCGAGCTTGCCCATCCCGTCCTGCTCGAACCGGGCCCGCCAGGCCCGCACCGTCACCGGCGTCACCCCTACCTGCGCCGAGATCCGCGTGTTGGCAACGCCATCCGCCGCCAGCAGCAACACCTTCGCGCGCTGCACCAGCCGGTGCGCCGCGGTCTGGGACCGGGACAACTGCTCGAGGGTGGCTCGCTCACCGTCCGACATCGGCAACGGTTTGGCCGCGGGTCCGCTCATGGGACAAGAATACCGACCATCTAACTATTTATTTGCGAGACACACCACTAGCGGTGGTGATCGTGACGGACGAGGCGTCGGCCGAGCAGTCGCTGGCGGCCGGCTCGATCCCGTGTCCGTCCTGCTCGGCTGGCTCATTGCGGCCCTGGGGACATGCCCGTTCCCGGGTGCTGCGTGGCCTGCGCGGCGTGCGGCTCCTTCTGCGGCCGCGTCGGGCTCGCTGCCGGGCCTGCGGCGCCACCCACGTGCTGCTGCCCGGCGAGGCGTCACCGCGACGAGCCGACACCGTGCAGGTCCTGCTTACCGCGTTGCTGGCACATCACGGCGGCTCCGGGGCCGGCAGCATCGCTACCGATCTGGGGGTGCCGGTCGACACGGTCCGTTCGTGGCTGCGGACGGTGACGGGCCGGGCCGAGTGGCTGCGCCAGGAGGCGACCCGGTGGGTCTGCCTGCTCGATCCCGAGCACCCGCCGATCCGGCCCACGGGTAGCCGGCTTGGGGATGCGCTGAGCGCGCTCGGGTACGCCGCGGCAGCCACCCGCCGCCGGCTGAACGTGGCCGCGACACCATGGCAGCTGATCGGCTGGGTCACCGCGGGACGGCTGCTGGCGCCGCTCACCCCAACGCGCAGCGGCTGAACCTTCGAGTCGGCCGGCACCCCCGTGTGCCCTCTGCCCGGCGACAGCCTGACGACGAACCAGACCCACCGAGTTCCGACGTCCTCACGCACAATGACGCTTCGACCCGGCTGGTACTCATCGACAATGACGCCGCCGTCCTCAACCGACGCGTCCGTCAACACGGGTGGACGCGGCCATCGGCGCCAGCGAACGGACATAGGCCGAGACGTCGGCCACGCCCAGCGCCGTCAGCTGCTCCACTCCCCGACCGGCCAGGAACGCCAGGAACCGGCGCAGCATCCCGGTCTTGGCGCGCACCGTCGCCTCGGCCAGCCCGTGCCCGGTCAGCGACGAGGCGTACGCCTCGAACTCCGCGGCGAAGATCGCTGGCACCGGGATCCTCCCGCGCCCCGCGCGTAACGCGAACCGGCTTGGAACTCGGGGCTGGCGAACGCACCGGTCCATCCCGTGATGGCAACCTTGTCAGGGGTACTCCACGTGAGCCATTCGAAGACGTCGCCCACCGCCATCCGGTTCCACCGCTGGTCGGCACGTCGACCACGGAGCGTGGTCACATCGAAGTGCATCTGAGTCTCCTTCGATCCTCTCGGCGCGTGATGAGGATGGCGCACCGAAGCGAGCAGTTCGCCGGCACTTGCGAACGCCCCACGCACCATAAAATGGGTTCGACCATATTGAAGAGGCGTCTCAATGGAGACTTCTCCAGTTGAGTTGTCCGGTCCGCACGGCGGCGCGACGAGCGACCACTCTTGAAAACGGTCGTTCACAACGCTACATTGGGTCATACGGTCGGACCAAAAGCCTCAGTCTTGACAATGCACCGCTTCGACCGCCGGAGGCCGGTGCACTCACGGAAGGACCCACACGGTCACCATGACGGAGTTCACGGATATCACCTACGAGGTCGAGGGCGGCCTCGCCACGATCACCATCAACCGCCCCGAGCGCTACAACGCCTTCCGGGCGCAGACGGTCGACGAGCTCGTGCTCGCCTTCAAGCGTGCCTGGGGAAGCCCCGAGGTCGGCGTCATCTGCCTCACCGGCGCCGGCGACAAGGCGTTCTGCTCCGGCGGCGACCAGAAGCAGCGCAACGAGACAGGTGACTACGGGCCGTCCTACAGCGGCCTCTTCGAGATCGAGGCCCTCCACCGGGTCATGCGCGACGTGCCGAAGCCGGTCATCGCCGCCGTCAACGGCATCGCGATCGGCGGCGGCCACGTGCTGCACGTGCTGGCCGATCTCACCATCGCGGCCGACACGGCCACGTTCGGCCAGAACGGCCCTCGCGTCGGCTCCTTCGACGCCGGGCTGGGCTCGGGCTACCTGGCCCGCGTGGTCGGCGAGAAGCGGGCCCGGGAGATCTGGTTCATGCTGCGCCGGCTGAGCGCCCAGGAGGCCCTCGACTGGGGCCTGGTCAACAAGGTCGTCCCAGCCGGCCAGCTCAAGGCGGAGGTCCGCGCCTGGGCCGACCAGATGAACCAGTTCTCGCCGACCGCGATCAAGGTGCTGAAGCAGTCCTTCAACACCGACACGGAGCAGTTCCTGGCGATCGGCAACATGGCCATGACGACCCTCAAGATGTTCGGCGAGACCGGCGAGGCCAAGGAGGGCATCACCGCCTTCAACGAGAAGCGGCAGCCTGACTTCGCCAGCTTCCGCGGCAACTGACCGCTCCCCCCACCCGGGCGGTGCGGCCATCCGAGCCAGAGCCGCACCGCCCCGATTCCAGCCGCCCGCCGAAAGATTGGTACCGACATGCGGTTCACCGACGAGCAGCAGGAGTTCGCGGCGGCCGTTCGCGACTTCTGCGACAGCCACTGCAGGACCCACCAGCAGCGAGACGCCCTCACCGAGAACGGCACGCTCGCCAACAGCCCCGTCATTCTGGAGAAGCTGGCTGGCCTCGGCTGGCTCGCGGTCTCCCTTCCCGAGCAGTACGGAGGAGGCGGCGCCGGGATGGTCGAGGAGGTCATCTTCCTCGAGGAGACCTCGCGAGGGCTGGCCCCGATCACCGCCTACTCGACCGGCCTGACCGCTGCCCAGAGCTACCTGCGCTACGGGACGGATGAGCAGAAGCGCACCATCGTTGCGAACATGGCTGCGGGCAAGCTCGAGGCGATCTCGCTCAGCGAGCCGGGCGCGGGCTCCGACCTGGGCGGGGTGCGGATCAAGGCGCAGCGTGTTGACGACCACTACGTCATCAACGGCCAGAAGACCTGGTGCTCGGCGGCCCACGTCGCCGAGAACATCCTCCTGCTCGCACGAACCGACGCGTCCGGGACGAAACACCAAGGGCTCACGCTCTTCATGGTCCCGACCAACGTCGACGGTCTCGAGATCCGCGGCATCGAGACGATGGAGGCCAGGACCGTCAACGACCTCTTCTTCACCAACGTCGAGGTCCCGGCCTCGGCCGTCGTCGGCGAGCCCGACCGCGCATGGAAGCACCTGATGCGGGGCCTCTCGGTCGAGCGCCTGATCATCGCCGCGATGTCCCTTGGGGCAGCGGAGCGGTCCCTCGACGACGTGATCGCCTACGTCAAGGAGCGGGAGCAGTTCGGCCGGACCATCAGCAGCTTCCAGGCAGTCCGGCACCGGATCGCCAACCTCGCCACCGAGATCGCAGCCAGCCGCTCCTTCGTCTACGACATCGCCTCGGGCATCGACGCCGGCGACGAGGCCAACCTCTCGACCGAATCGTCGATGGCCAAGCTCAAGTGCACCGAGCTCGCCAAGGCCACCGCCCTCGAGGCCATGCAACTGATGGGCGGCTACGGCTACGCCCGCGAGTACGGCATGGAGGAACAGGTCCGCAAAGCCCTGGCACCGCCCATCTACGGCGGCACCAACGAGATCCAGCGCGAGATCATCAGCAAGAACCTCGGTCTCTGACCGGGCAGGCCATCCCACGAGAGGACCGTCGCATGACCACCTCCCCCTTCCGCCCCGACACACTCGCCGGCAAGCGGATCCTGATCACCGGCGGCGGCACCGGCCTCGGCCGCGGTGTCGCGCGGCACCTCGTCGAGCACGGCGCCGAGGTCCACCTCTGGGGACGGCGCCCGGCCGTGCTCGAGGAGGCCGCGGCCGAGGCGTCGGCGAGCCGGCCCGGCTCTGTCCACTTCCAGGCCGTCGACGTGCGCCAGCCGGACATGGTCGACGCCGCCATGGACGAGATCTGGACTCTCCACGGCCCCCTGACCGGCGTGATCAACAACGCCGCCGCCAACTTCATCGCCCCCACCGAGACGCTCAGCCCACGTGGCTTCGAGGCCGTCTCGTCAACCGTCATGAACGGCTCCTTCAACACCACCCACGCCGCCGGCAGGCGCTGGATCGCCGGTGGCGACAAGGGTGTCGTGCTCTCGACGCTGACGACGTGGGTCTGGACCGGCTCGGCCTTCGTCGTGCCGTCCGCGATGGGCAAGGCGGCCGTCCACGCCATGACCATGTCGCTCGCCGTCGAGTGGGCCAAGTACGGCATCCGGCTCAACGCCCTGGCTCCGGGCCCGATCCCCACCGACTATGCGTGGGAGATGCTCAACCCGACCGACAAGAGCTCCGTCGGCGCCACGCAGGCCGATCAGGTGCCCGCCGGCCGGATGGGCACGATCGAGGAGCTGGCCAACCTGACGATCTTCCTGCTCTCGGACGCCTGCGACTACCTCACCGGGCAGACCATCGCGATGGACGGCGGACAGATGCTCGCCGGACCCGGCACCTTCGCCGGCCTCACGTCGATGACGGCCGAGGACTGGGCCCAGGCCAAGGAGCGCAGCAAGGCCGCGACTGCGGCGAGCAAGGCCCAACGGGGTGTCTGAGACCCGGCCCAGCGGCATACCCAAGAAGGGGATCACAGTGGGAACGGAACGTGCCTTCGTCGACGAGCTGGTGACCCGGACGTCACCGGAGCTGCCGGAGCGGTTCTTCGACCGCTTCGTCTTCAACCTGCACCGCACCGACGCGGTCACCCCGTCGGTCCTGTTCGGCTTCGGCAGCTATCCCCCGCGGGACGTCGTCGACGGCTTCGCCATCCTCGTCACCGAGACCGAGCAGCGCAACGTCCGGTTCTCGACCGAGCTGACCGCGACCGACGGCGACGGCGCGGGACCGTTCCGGTTCGAGGTCGTCGAGCCGATGCGGACCTGGCACCTGACGCTCGGTCCGAACCCGACCGGGATGGAGTTCGACGTCACGTGGCGGGCACGCACGCCCGCCTGGGTCGGCGACATCGGCGTCACCAACGACGGCGGGACACCGTCGACGTTCGAGCACCTCGTCCAGTCCGGCCTCTACGACGGGACGCTGACGATAGACGGCGTCACCGAGGAAGTGCACGATTGGTACGGACAGCGCGACCGCTCCCGCGGGGTGCGTAACATGTCCGGGGGCCAGGGCCTGCACATCTGGCACCAGGCGCAGTTCCCCGACCGCTCGGTCGGGTTCCTCTACGTCGAGGACCGCGAGCACCAGCCGATCCTGCTCGAAGGTGCGGTCATGCACACCGACGGCGAGCTCGACGGCATCGTCGGCGTGCGCCACGAGCTGCGGTTCAACGACAGCCTCGACCTGCAGTCGGGGCGCGTGGAGGTCACGACCGCGGGCGGTGTCACCTACCAGATCAACGCAGACGCGAGCGCGGGCGGCGGCTACATGTCGGGCGGCTGGTACGGCGGCCAGCACGGCCGGCCCATGGGCCGCGACTACGAGGAGCACGACGTCTACCCACTCGACGGCACCGTCTCGCCGAAGACCGTCGACTCCGCCCTGACCGACCGGCTCACGAAGTTCACGTGGGGCGACGTCGTCGGGTACGGCATCTTCGAGTTCGCCCACAGCCGCAGCAGCCGCTACCGCTACCGCCCGTCGCTCTGAACCATGCCATACCAGTCGATCTATGCGCCGGGGCTGTTCACGGGCCAGACCATCATCGTCACAGGCGGCGGCAGCGGATTCGGACGCTGCGCCGCCCACGAGCTCACCCACCTCGGCGCGACAGTCGTCATCACCGGACGGACCCGGGACAAGCTGGATGCCGTCGTCGACGAGATCCGAGCCGACGGTGGCTCAGCCTCGGCGCTCGTCTGCGACATCCGCGACGAGGCAGCCGTCAGCGACACCGTGTCGCGCGTCATCGAGGAACACGGCGCGATCCACGGGCTCGTCAACAACGCCGGGGGACAGTACAAGTCGCCGTTGAGGGACATCAGCACCAAGGGGTTCGAGGCGGTCGTGCGCAACAACCTCACCGGTGGCTTCATCATGATGCGCGAGACCGTCAACCAGTGGATGGCCGAGCACGGCGGAGCAATCGTCAACATCGTCGCCGACATGTGGCACGGCTGGCCGGGCATGGGTCACTCAGGAGCGGCCCGGGGCGGGATGTGGACGCTGACCGAGACAGCCGCGTGCGAGTGGGCCGAGTACGGCATCCGGGTCAACGCGCTCGCGCCGGGCGGCATCGCCTCCAGCGGGTTCGACACCTACACGGAGCAGGACCGGGCCTACTTCCGCGAGCAGGCCGTGCCGGTCATCCCGCTGCGACGGTTCGGGACCGAGGCCGAGATCTCGGCAGGCATCGTCTACCTGCTCTCCCCAGCCGCCGCCTACATCACCGGGTCCTGCCTGCGCATCGACGGCGGCACACCGAACTGGCGTGGCGGCTGGCCGTTGTGCGGATCTGACAACACCGAGCCCTTCCGTGGTTTCCACCTGGCCAAGCCACCGAGCGTGCTCGAGGGCACTGGCTACGCGCCCTGAGCCCACCCGCTGTCCTGCCTTTGGCGCGGCGACCATCCGGTGGAGTCACGCGACCGTCGTTCTACAGATATTGCGCTTCAGACACACGTCACGTAAACTCTGATGTGTCGCCCAGGAGAGAGGACGCCCTCATGAACGCAATCCTCGACCGGCTCGCCGAGGTGGCCGCGGATCCGGACCGGTACGTCGTCGAATGGAAGCGGACCCACCCCGACCGGAAGGTGGCCGGGGTCCTGCCGATGAACTTCCCGGAGGAGCTGCTGCACGCCGCCGGGTTCCTCCCCGTGGTGATCCAAGAGAACAACGAGCCGGACACCGAGGGACGCGTCATCCTCGCCGAGTTCTACTGCGGCTACACCCGCAACCTCGCCGACCAGGCGGCCAAGGGCCGGCTCAAGATCTACGACGCGTTCTTCCTCGCGGACCATTGCGTCCAGCTCCTCGGGGCCGCAGACGTGATGCGCTTCAAGCAGCCCCACACGCCCATCTTCTTCGGACAGTTCATCGCGTCGATGAGCGAGCCGTCCACGCCTGCCAGGGTTCGCGGGGAGCTCGACCACATCGTCGCCGAGGTGGAACGCAGCACCGGCGTTCCCCTGGACCATGGCCGGCTCGCCGAGAGCATCCGGCTGTACAACCGCGACCGGGCGCTGCTCCGGGCCGTCTTCGACGCGCGGCGCGAGGGCCGGGTCCACCTCTCCTCCAAGGCCATGCAGAACCTCGTCAAGTCCTCGATGGTGATGGACAAGGCCGAGCACATCGCCCTCCTCGAGCAGCTGCTCTCCGACGGCATCGAGTCCCACGATCCCCACGCGCGGGTTCGCCTGCACCTGTCCGGCCACTTCTGCCACGCACCCAAGCAGGCGCTGCTCGAGCTGTTCGAGGACTGCGGAGCAGAGATCGTCGACGACGACCTCTACCACGGCCGCCGCTACATCACGACGGACGTGCGCGAAGACCTCGAGCCGGTCGCCGCCCTGAGCCAGTGGTACTTCGACCGTAACGTCAACGTCCCCTGCCCGACCCGCGTCCAGCACAACGCCGACTGGGACACCTACCTGACGAAGGCGGTCAGCGAGAGCGGCGCCGACGGCGTGGTGATCCTGATGGCCAAGTTCTGCGAGCCCCACATGCTGCTCTACCCGGAGCTCCGAAAGGCGCTGGAGGCCCGCGAGATCCCCTACCTGCTCGTCGAGACCGAGCATGCGGGCCTGCCCATGGAGACCCTCCGGACCCGGGTGGAGGCGCTCGTCGAGCGCATCTCGCGGCGGGCCGCGGTCGCGGCCAGCTAACCATCCCACCGAGACACCACGGAGCGCAGCAATGACGACGCAGACTGGCAGCACCGTCACCCGGATGCAGACCACCCGCGCGGGCGGCCAGATGATCGCGGACTACTGGGACAACATCTTCACCGCTCGGGAGCGGGGCAAGCACGTCGTGTGGTACAACGGCTCCGCCCTCAACCCGATCTTCCAGGCGGCCGGGCTCGAGTGGTGCCATGGTGAGGCCTTCTCGGCCCGGCTCGCCGCCCAGCACCTGGAGGGCCCGGCCCAGCTCGCGGGCGCGGAGTACGGCTACATCAACGAGCTCTGCTCCTACTCGCGCACCCACCTCGGCTGCGCAGTCCTCAGCAACGGCGGCGGACCGGCGCCGGGCTCCGAGACCGGCGTCGTCGACGCGCTCGACCAGCAGGAGCTGGCCAGCAAGCTGCCCAAGCCCGACTTCTTCGTCAACGCCTACTCCGGCTGCAGCACGGGCCAGCAGTGGGACGAGATGACCTACCGGGTCTTCGGCAGGTCAATCCCCATCTTCAACGTCTCGATCCCGTTCCTCTGGGGTAACCGACCCGACTCGACCTACATGGCTGGTCAGGAGTGGGACGAGGCGACCGACTACGTCGTCGGGCAGCTGCGCGAGCTCGTCACCTTCATCGAAGCCCAGACCGGACGCCCCTTCGACTGGGACGCCCTCTCCGAGAGCATGTCGTACATCCGCCGCGCTTCCGAGCTGCGCCTCGAAGGTATGGCGCTGTGCGAGCGGAAGCCGACGCCTGCCACCTACTGGGACTGGGTGGCCAGCATCGCGCACATCAACTTCCTGCCCGGTGACCAGGCCCTGGTCGACTACTTCGCCTCCGTGCGGGACGAGATCCAGGCCCGGGTCGACGCCGGCGTGCCCGCTCTGGAGAACGAGCGCTACCGGCTCTACTTCGACGGCATCATGAACTGGAACAAGCTCGGCTGGCTGGCCAAGCGCTTCGCCGAGTACGACGCGGCCGTCATCGCCGGCCGGTACACCCACTCGTCGTTCTGGCAGGAGCCGCAGCTCATCGATCCCGAGGACCCGTTGCGTGGCATGGCCCAGCACTATCTGCTCTGCCCGATCAACCACAGCCTCAAGACGCTGAACTACCTGACGCTGCGTGACTGCGAGCGCTTCGAGATCGACGGGCTCGTCTTCCATTCGACCCGGACCTGCCGGGCCTTCACCAATCCGCAGACGATGCTCGCGTCGACCGCACGCGAGCACCTCGGCATCCCTGCGATGTTCTTCGAGGGCGACGTCGCCGACGCCTCGTTCTACAAGGACGACATCCTCGAGAGTCGCCTGGTGGCCATGCTCGAGAGCATCGACGTGCGCCGGGCCAAGGCCGGCGTCTGAGACCGAAGGAGCGGGTCATGGCACTGCGCACGATGGGAGTCGACCTCGGCTCTACGACCGCGAAGGCCGTCGTCGTCGACGAGGCCGGCGGGATCGTCGCGCATCGCGTCGTCCAGATGGGCGCGGTCAGCCGTCGCGGTGTCGCCGCCGCTATCGACGCGGTCCTCGACGATGCCGGGCTCGAGCGGGGCGACCTCGGCCAGGTGATCGCGACCGGCTACGGCCGGCGCCTCGTTCCCGACGTCGACCGCACCTTCACGGAGATCACCTGCCATGCGAGGGGTGTGGCCGCGATGTGCCCGGGCGCGGCCCTGGTCATCGACATCGGGGGCCAGGACAGCAAGGCGATCCGGGTGGACGAGGTCGGACTCGTCGACGACTTCGCCATGAATGACCGGTGTGCGAGCGGCACCGGCCGGTTCTTCGAGGTGCTGGCACGTGCCCTCGAGTGCCGGCTCGACGACCTCGATGACCTCGCGCTGGCCGGTGGTCAGGACCTCGAGGTGAGCAGCATGTGTGCCACGTTCGCCGAGACGGAGATCATCTCGCTGCTCGCCGAGGGCGAGGAGCCAACAGACATCGCTGCCTCGGTGCACCGCGCGGTCTCCGCACGCACCCTCGGTCTCGTCTCCCGGGTGGGCCGGGCGGCTCCCGTCGTCATGACCGGCGGGGTGGCGCGCAGCCGGGCGGCCGTGCACTTCCTCGCCGAGTCGCTCCGGGCACCTGTGATCGTACCGGCGGAACCGCAGATCAGCGGGGCCTACGGCGCCGCGCTGCTCGGTCTCGAGTCGCTGCAGGGCGAGACCAGGGTCATCGGCCAAGCCGTCGACCGTGAGCACGTCCACACCGGCCAGCAGCCCAACGGGCGCGATTGCTCGACGTGCAGCCTCGGACGGGCCAAGTACCAGCCCATCGACGTCGAGCTGTGGACCGCGTCGATCGCAGCCGACCGGCGGCCCTGACGCCGCCGCGGGCAGGTGGCTCGCCCACGCCGAGGTCACCGTCGCGCCAAAGAGAAGTGGGCGGCATACCCATGAGGTATGCCGCCCTCTGCCCTCGTGTGTGTCCCGCCCGTCAGGCGCGCTCCCCCACCCGCCAGGCGGCGGTCTCCCGCTCCGTGAAGGACAGCTCGCCCGAGGCCGCCTCCTCGCGAAGGACGAACTTCTGGGTCTTGCCGGACGGGGTCATCGGCAGGTGGTCGACGACCGTCCAGTACAAGGGGACCTTGTGCGCCGCGATCTGCCCGTGCAGGAACTCGCTGAGCTCAGCCACGCTGGGCGCCTCGAACCCCGCGCGGACCGTGATGACAGCCGCAACCTGCTCGCCCCATTTCTCGTCGGGCAGGCCGATGACAGCGGCGTACTCGACAGCGGGATGATCCTGCAGCGCAGCCTCGATCTCGGCTGGGTAGAGGTTTAGGCCACCACGGATGATCGTGTCCTTGACCCGTCCGCTGACCCGCAGGAAGCCGCGCTCGTCCATCGAGCCGATGTCGCCCATGTGCAGCCAGCCGTCGTCGTCCAGGGCGGCAGCGCTCTCGGCGGGCATCTCGTAGTAGCCGTGCATCGTCTGGTACCCGCGGACACAGATCTCCCCCTCCTCGCCCAGGGGCACGGGCTCACCCGTGGCAACATCGCCGATCTTGACCTCGAGCTGGGGTAGCGGCTGGCCCACCGTGTCGGCCTGGTCCTCGGGAGCGTCGGTCACCCGCGTCTGGCTGATGACCCCATGCGACTCGGTCTGGCCGAACAGGATGCTGAACTGGCAGTCGAGAAGCTGGATCGTCTTGCGCACCAGCGAGGCCGGTACCGCCGAGGCGCCGCTCAGGATCGTCTGGAGGCTGGACAGGTCACGGGTCTCACGGTCCGGGTGGTCGAGCATCGCAATGAGCATCGTCGGCACGACGAGGGTGTGCGTGCCCCGGTAGGTCTCGAACGCCTCGAGCACGTGGCTCGAGTCGAAGCCGGGCAGGATCACGAAGGTGCCGCGCTTGGCCCACGCCCCGAAGGAGGTTACCGCGCCACCCCCGATGTGGTACATCGGCATGGCGTTGATGTATACGCCGCCGTCGGACATCCCGGCCCGCTCGGCGACGAAGGTCGCCTCGTTGACCAGGCCCATGTGATGCAGCATGGCTCCCTTGGGGAAGCCGGTCGTGCCGGAGGTGTACTGGATCTGGATCAGGTCATGCGGTGCGACCTCTGGCAGTTCGCGCGCGGGGTCACTGGTGTCCAGGAAGGCGTCCCAGTCGGAGAACGAGATCACCTCGCGCAGCGCGGGCAGTTCGTCTCGGATCTCGTCGATCATCGCCCTCATGTCGAAGCCGCGGAACTCGTCGACGATGAAGACCCCGGCGGCCGTCGACTGGGCGAGCACGAAGCCGACCTCGCGCGCCCGATAGGCCGGGTTGAGGGCTACCAGGACCATGCCGGCCAGGCTGATCGCCTGCTGGGCAATGATCCAGGCGGCGCTGTTGGGCGCCCAGATCGCGATCCGGTCGCCCGGCTCGAAGCGCTCGAGCAGGGCTCGGGCCACCCGCTCTGCATCGGCCACGAACTCGCGATAGGTCCACTGTGTGCGGGCGGACTGGTCCTCGACGCAGTCGACCAGGGCGATGCGGTGGGGCACGGTTGCAGCTGCGTGACGAAGCAGCTCGCACACGGTGACGTCACGGACCTCACCTGGCTCAGCGGGCCAGTGGGAGGTCTGGAGGAGGGATGTCGACGCCATTCGGCTCTCCTGGACTCGTGAAGGAGGTCACGCGGTCGCGGCCCCTACCGAGAATGTATATGGTTGGACCAGTACAATACAAGACGTTTGTAGAAACTCAGTCCCTTCACATGTAGGGTCCGGCAAGGTCCCCGTCACCGTTTGGAGGTCCTCGTGACATCGCAGCAATCGCCGCTCGTGCGGGCCTACTCAGAGGCCGGTGTCGTCGTGGCCGGCGGCACCTCGGGTGTCGGCCTCGCCAGCGCACTCGGCTTCGTCCGTGCCGGGGTCCGGCGGATCGCGTTGCTGGCCCGCAGCCCCGAACGGGGAGCGGCGGCGCGAGCAGCCGTCCTGGCGGCCTGTCCGCAAGCGCAGGTCCACTTCATCGGCACAGACGCCGACGACCCGGCGCAGGTCGAGGCGTCGGTTGACGCTGCATACCGGGCTCTCGGCGCCATCGACGTGCTGGTCAACTCGATGACCTCGACGTACCGGCCGGAACTATTGCACCGCCTTTCCCTGGCCGACGTCTCCGGCATCCTGACCAGGCAGGCGCTGCCGCCCATGCACCTGACGCGAGCGGTGCTGCCGATCATGCAGGCACAGGGTGGGGGCAGCATCGTCAACGTCGCTTCCGACGCGGCGAAGGTGGCGACGCCGGGTGAGAGCGTCCTCGGCGCTGCCATGGCCGCGATCGTCATGTTCTCGCGGGTGGCCGCCATCGAGGGCAAGCGCAACGGTATCCGGGTCAATGCCGTGACGCCCTCGCTCATCGCGGGGACCCCGACTGCCGAAAACGTCCTGCGGGACGGCTTCAGCAAGGCTCTCTTCGAGAAGGCCGCCCAGCAGGCCCACCTCGGGGTGGCCGAGCCCGACGACCTGGCCGCGCTGATCGTCTTCCTCGGCGGGCCGGGCGCTGCCCGGCTGACCGGTCAGGCGATCAGCGTCAACGGCGGCATCTCCGCGGCCTGACCCACCGCATCGCTATCCCTTGCGATAGGGGACGAACTCGGCGCCGTACCGCTCACGAGCAATGATGATCTTCTGGATCTGTGCGGTGCCGTCGGCGATCTCGACCGCCATGACGTCGCGCAATCGCTGCTCGAGGCCGTACTCGCGGGCGTAACCGTAGTTGCCGTGAAGCAGAAGGCAGTCCTTGACCGCCTGGCTGGCCATGAGGGGGCCGTACCACTTGGACATCGCCGCCTCGGCGGTGTGGCGCAGCCCCTCGTTGCGGCGCCAGAGCGCGGAGTAGCAGAGCAGCCGGGCGGCTTCCAGGGTGGTGCAGTGCTCGGCGAGGGGGAAGGAGACCCCCTCGAAGCGCGAGAGCGGCGCTCCGAAGGCCTCCCGGTCGCGCACGTAGGTCGCGGTGATGTCGAGAGCCGCCTGTGCGCACCCGATCCCGGTCAGGGCAAGGAGCGGGCGGGTGAAGTCGAACCCCCCGAGGACGCTGCGGAAGGCCGACCCCTCCGGCCCGATGAGGGCGCTCGCCGCCACCCGAACACCATCGAGGTGGAGTACTCCCCGACCCATGGGCTGGAATCCCGTGTCGGGGATGTCCGACGTGCCGATCCCCTCGGCGCCCAAGTCCACCAGGAAGGTGCTCACGCCGCGGTGTTCCCCATCCCGAACCGTGCGGGCGGTGACGATCATCGCCTCCGGATTTCCCAGCATCGTCACCGAGGTCTTCTCACCGGTCAGCAGATAGCCGTCCGCGTCGGCCACGGCGGTCGTGCGCAGCGCCGTGGCGTCCGAGCCGCAGTGGGGCTCGGTCAGCCCGAACGCGACGTAGGTCTGTCCGGCGACGAGCGGCGGCAACCAGCGCTCCTTGATGCCGGGTGAGGCGTGGGCCGCGATGAGCGACGACATGAGGAGCACAGGGATCACCGCATTGGCCACGTTGAAGTCGGCGTAGGCCAACTCCTCGACGGCAAGCCCGGCCGCGACGAAGTCGTCCGTTCCGGTCGGGTTGTGCTCGGGCCCCGCGAGCATGCCGAGCACCCCCAGCTCCCCGAGCCTCCGGTGCAGCTCCCACGGGAAGGTCGTCCTGCTCGCCCGGTCGAGGTAGCCCGGGGCCACCTGCGCCTGGGCAAACGTGCGGACCGCGTCACGCAGGGCAATCTGGTCCTCGGTGAGGCCGAACGCCGTCATTATCTACATCCTCTACAAGTGAGTGTCACCTCATGTAGGATGTTATCGGCTTCCGGTCCCGGGGACGACCCCGGGATATTGTGCCCGTGCACGGCGGGTGTGGCCACCACACGACCGAGAAAGGGCTCCATGTGACACCTCGTGTGGCAACGGGTTTGCAGGTCGCGCGCTTCCGGGCCGAGAGTGCATCCGTGACACCGGGCAGCGCCCGGTCGCTGCTGTTCACTGCCCTCGGCGAGCTGGTCTGGCCGGCCGGCGAGACCGTGCGCACCGCGACCCTCGTGCACATCCTCACCGGCCTCGGGTTCGAGGAGCAGACCGCACGCCAGGCGATCGCGCGAGCCTCCGCATCCGACTGGATCGAGGCCCGGCGCAATGGCCGCGAGGTCAGTTGGGCCCTCACCCCGAAGATCATCGACATCTTTGTGACAGGTTCGGTCCGCGTGTACTCCCTCAGCCGTCCCGTGACGGACTGGGACGGCCGGTGGCTCTCGGTGATGCCGACGATCCCCCAGTCGCGCCGCGCGGCACGCCGCCCCCTGTATGCCGGCTTGACCTGGGCCGGGTTCGGCGACCCGGCTCCGGGTCTCTGGCTGTCACCACACGTCGAGCGGGCGGAGGAGGTGGCGTGGCTCATCAAGGAGCTCGACCTCGTCGAGCACACAGTGTCACTGACCGGTACGGTCGCGTCGATCGGGTTGTCCACCTCGGAGATCATCTCCCGCGGCTGGGACCTCGATGCCCTGCAGGACCACTACGCCCAAGTGCTCGAGCGGGTCTCTCGCCTGCGGCCTGTCGGGGCCGAGGAGATCCTCCTGACCCACATCCAGACGATGAACGAGTGGCAGGAGTTCCCGCGCACGGACCCCCAGCTGCCCGAAGCCCTGCTGCCCCACTGGATCGGCCGGCGCGTCGCCCGGCGGATCGAGCAGCTACGCGCAGAGTGGACCCCCATCACCCGCCAGCGCTACGCAGAGCTCAACCGTGCTTGAGGGGATCTGACGTGCCTGTCAACGGCCGGCGAACTACCCGGGCAGGAGCGCAGCAACTATCGCCGGGAACTGCACGATCGCCTGCCAGAGGACTTCCTCGTCCGTCCCGTCGTAGTCGTGAGCGATGAAGTTGCGGACGGCTCGGATGCCACGCCAGTCGACGTCGGGGTGCGCCCGGCGGAACGACGCCGGCAGCCGATCGGCAGCAGCTGACAGGTCGATGAGGACTGAGCGGGCGATACGTCGCTGGTCGTCGTCATCCGGATCGGTAAACCTCTCGTGGCCGCGCTCGACGACCCGGCGGGCAGTCACCGCGAACCGGGCGATATCGGCGAGCACAGCCGGTGTGCGATCCAGATCGCCACTCACAGGGCAACGGCCTCGGCGCGGATTCGGTCCATCACGGGGCCACAGCCGCGATCGGAGACAACGTCGACACTGACCTCGAGCAACTCCTCGACATCGACCATGAATCGCGCTAGGTCGAAGACCGACGCGTCCGGCCCCGGATGGACGAGCAGGTCGACGTCCGATCCGGACCCCGCCTCGCCGCGGGCGACCGAACCGAAGACCCTGACGTGGGAGAGCCTGCGCTGCTGTGCTGCCGCGATGATCTCCTCCCGGACCAGCCGGAGGCGAACCAGCGTTGGGATCCGTAGCGCCGCATCGAGCCGCTCGAGCGTCTGGGCAGTCGGAGCGCGACGGCCGTTCTCGTACGCCGCGATATTCGGTTGAGGTATGCCGGAGCGCAAGGCGAGCGCCCGCTGAGACAGTCCCGAGGCCCGCCTCCGCCGTCGCAGCGTCTCAGCGGTCGGTGCCTGCCTCATGCACCCATGATAGCGGGGCGCTATCAGTCATGATGCTGGTGGGCACGAGACCCGCCGATGTCCGCGCAGCGACCAGGAACGACTCGACGAGCGCCTGGTCGCGGTAGTATTCGTCACCCACGCCCTCGATGGCCCGGCGCCGGCCGTACTCGTACAGCACGGCAAGTTTCCACAGCGCCAGCGTCGTGTACCAGCCGAGGTTGCTCAGGTCCGCGCCGGTGACGGCGGCATACCGCTCCGCCAGCTCGCCGCGCGTGGGGTAGCCCTCCTCGAGCACCGCGACCCCAAGCTCCTGCGTGGGTGTCAGCGGCTCGCCAGGGACCGGGTAGGACGCGAGGAAGTAGCCGAGGTCGAAGAGCGGGTCCCCGATCGTGGCGAGCTCCCAGTCGAGGACTGCGGTGATCCGGCCCGGCGGGGCGGCGCCGAGGATGACATTGCCGAGGCGGTAGTCGTTGTGGATGATCGCGGCGCCGGACTCGGGCGGGATACTCGCGGCGAGCCAGGCGTCGACATCCGCGAACTCTGCTGGGGGACGGCCCTCCTCGTCAGCAACCAAGCGGCCCATCCGTCTGAGGTGTCGCGCGTTGAACCCCTCGGGCCGACCCATCTCCCCGAGACCCGCAGCGCGCCAGTCGACCTGGTGCAGCGCGGCGAGCGTGTCCACCAGCGCCAACCCGATCGCGCGGCGGTCCTCCGGCGTCGCCAGGGCGTCGGGGGTCGTGGTGGTGACGACCGGCCCGGCGACATAGCTCATGACGTAGAAGCCGACATCGAGCACCTCGCCCGCGTCGCTCGTGGCGAGCACCTGCGCCACCGGCACGTCACTGCCGTCGAGCGCTGCGATGAGACGGGCCTCCCGGAGCATGTCGTGCGCGCCGGGCGGCACCGGTGGGGGCGGTGGCCGGCGGACGACCACCTGCCGCGTGCCGTCCGACACGAGGTAGGTGAGGTTCGAGTGCCCGTCGCCGATGGCCCTCGTCGTCAGCGGTCCGGAAGTGACGCCGCGCTCCGCCAGGAATGCCTCGAGGGCCCGCAGGGAGTCAGCAGTCCAGTCCCAGACCACGGTTCAGCGCCCCGTGAAGCGCGCCGGGCGCTTCTGCCGGAAGGCCGCGAGCGCCTCCGGCATGTCGGGGCTGCGCGCCAGCATCGTCTGGCCGCGGTTCTCGATCTCGGAGGCGGCGGCATACGAGCTGATCTCCTGGTTGCGCTGCAGGGCCCGCTTGGACACGCGGATCCCTCCCGGCGAGTTCGAGGCGATGCGCGACCCCAGGGCGATCGCCTCGTCCATGAGCTCCGCGGAGGGGACCAACCGGTTGGCGAGGCCGATGCGGACGGCCTCCTCGGCGTGGACGAGGCGCGCCGTGTAGGCGATCTCGGCGGCGCGACCGGGGCCGACGAGCCGGGTCAGCTGCCACGACGTGCCGAGCTCACCCACCGACAGCCCGAGCTTGACGAAGGCGGCGCTGAACTTGGCGGTCGGCGCGACGAGGCGGATGTCGGCTGCCAGGGCGAGGGCGAGCCCGCCACCCGCCGCGGCCCCGTGGATCGCTGCGATGACCGGGAAGGGCAGGTGACGAATGCCGGACATGCCTCCGGTGGCGAGCTCCTGGAACTGGAGGAAGTCTCGGACCCCCATCGTGGTGATGACGTCGATCTCGTCGAGGTCGAAGCCGGCGCAGAAGGCCCGCTCGCCGGCACCTCGGAGAATGAGCGCCCGCGCGTCGCTGTCGCGCAGCGCGTACCCGACGGTGTTGAACTCCTCGAACATCTTCACCGTCTGGGAGTTCATCCGGTCCGGCCGGTTGACCGTCATGACGACGACGCCGTGGTCGAGGACGTCGAGCTTGAGCGTTTCCAGCTCGGGCGGGACGTAGTTGCGCAGGGTCGCGGGCGCCGTGGCGGTGGTCTCAGCCATCTCGGTCACCGGCCCGTGAAGACGGGACGACGCTTCTCCTTGAAGGCCGCCAACGCCTCCGGCATGTCCTCGCCCTGGGTCAGCAGGGCCTGGCCGCGGTTCTCGAGCTCGAGCGCTGCGGCATACGAGGTGACCTCCATGTTGGCCTGCAGGGCGCGCTTCGACATCTGTATGCCGCCGGGTGAGTTCTGCGCGATCAGCTCGGCCATCGCGATGGCCTCGTCGACGAGCGACTCGGCGGGGTGGACGTGGTTGAGCAGCCCGGTGCGCTCGGCCTCCTCCGCGTCGATGAGTCCGGCGGTGTAGGCGAACTCGGCGGCGCGGCCGGGGCCCATGATCCGGGTCAGCATCCAGGAGGCGCCGAGGTCCCCGGCGGACAGGCCGATCCGCACGAAGGCGGCGTTGAACCGCGCATTGGGCGACCCGAGCCGGATGTCGGCGGCGAGCGCGAGGGACAGGCCGCCTCCGGCGGCGGGCCCGTTGACAGCGGCGATGACCGGCACGCGCATCGAGCGGATGGCGAGCAGGCCACGGGCTGCGAGCTCCTGCTGGTCGAGGAACTCCATCGGAGTCATCGACGGCAGCTCCTCGGCGGAGTCGAGGTCGAACCCGGCGCAGAACGCCCGTCCCTCCCCCGTGATGATGAGCACCCGGAGGTCGTCCTCGTGGTTGAGTGCGAAGGCGAGCTCCTCGAACTCCCGGAACATGGTGTTCGTCATCGCGTTCATGCGGTCCGGCCGGTTCAGGGTGGCTACCACGATGCCCGGTCGCGGGCGCTCCACACGGATCGTCTCGAGGACCAGGTCTTTGTCCTGCTGCGTTGTCACGTCGTGCTCCTCACGCGTCGTCAGTCGTTCTTGCCAGGTCCGCGGCGGCGCCGGACTGGGTCCAGCTGCTCACGCGCTCGGTGTCGAGGCCCCAGTCCAGCAGCGCCTCGGTGGTGTGCTCTCCCGGCACCGGGGGCCGGCGGTCGACCGTGGCCGGGGTCCGGCTGAACCGGGGCGCCGGGGACGGCTGGACCAGGCCGTCGACCTCGATGAAGGTGGCACGGGCCACGTGGTGCGGGTGCTTCGGCGCCTCGAGGGCGTCGAGCACCGGAGCGATACAGGGCGTCAACCCTTCCGCCGAGGCCAGCCATTCATCGAGTGTGCGCCTCCTGACGGCGTCGGCGAAGACCACCTTCATCCGCGGCCAGGCACTCTGGTCGTTCTGGTCGGGCAGGTCGTTGGGCAGGTCGAGGAGCCTGACGAGGTCCGCATAGAAGTGCGGTTCCATCGCGCCGACCGACAACCACTTGCCGTCGGCCGTCTCGTAGGCGTCGTAGTAGGGGGCACCCGAGTCGACGATGTTGGTGCCCCGCTCAGGGTTCCACTCCCCGGTCTGGGTGTAGCCGTAGAAGCAGGTCCCGAGCAACGCGGCCCCGTGGACCATGGCGGCGTCGATGACCTGACCCTTGCCTGAGCGTCCCCGCTCGAAGACCGCAGCCAGGATCCCGAGCGCCAGGACCATGCCACCACCACCGAAGTCACCGGCGAGTGCGAGCGGCGGGGTCGGTGGCTCCCCGTGGCGACCGACCATCGACAGCAGCCCACTCAGGGCGACGTAGTTGATGTCGTGCCCCACCGCTTGCGCCAGCGGCCCGTCCTGGCCGAAGCCGGTCATCCGCCCGTAGATGATCGTCGGGTTGCGGGTGGCGCAGTCCTCGGGTCCGATGCCAAGCCGCTCGGCCACCCCGGGCCGGAAGCCCTCCATGATGACATCGGCCTGCTCGACGAGGGAGAGCACGATCTCCGCGCCGTCGGGGTGCTTGAGGTCGACGGCGATCGACCGGCGACCGCGGTTGAGCAGCTCGGTGCGGAAGTTGTCGCTCGGGCCGACCAGCGCAGAACCTGACACCCTGTCGACGCGAATGACATCCGCTCCGAGATCAGCAAGGAGCATGGCGCAGAAGGGTCCTGGTCCGATGGACCCGATCTCGACGACTTTGAGGCCGGCGAGGGGGCCGGTGAAGGCGGGGCGCTGGTCGGGCACCTGCATGGTTTCCTTTCACAGGGGAGCGCGGGCTCAGAGGGCGATCAGTTCCTGGACTTCGCGGCGATCCAGGTCTGCCACCGGCCCGTCGCCGACCAGCTCTCCCTTGCGGAGCGCGAGGTAGCGGCTGGCAAGCTTCTGGATCATCGCGATGTGCTGTTCCACGAGGAGCAGAGCGGTTCCAGTCTCCCGGATCTTCTGGAAGGCGCTGATCAGCTCGTCGATGATGACCGGGGCGAGTCCCTCCGTGGGCTCGTCGAGCATGAGCAGCTTTGGTCCGGAGATGAGGGCACGCGCGATGGCCAGCATCTGCTGCTCGCCGCCGCTGAGGGCAGTTCCCATCCGGTTGGACCCACGCTCGAGATTGGGGAAGAGCTCATAGATCCGCGCCAGGTTCCAGTGGCTCTCCCGACCGGAGGCGCGGCCGAGCATGATGTTCTCCTCGACCGTGAGGTTGGGATAGATGCGCTTGCCCTGCGGGACGAGGCTGACGCCCCGGCCGGTCGGTTCGTAGCTTCTCCGGCCGATCGGGCGGCCGTCGATGAGGATGTGCCCCGTCACGTCGGGGACTCCGTAGACCGACATCAGCGCGGTGGTCTTGCCGGCACCGTTGCGGCCGACGAGTCCCACCGTCTCGCCCTGCTCGATCGCGAACGACACGTCTTGGAGGACGACGGCGCCGTCATACGATGCGCCGATCTTGCGGAACTCGAGCACGGCGCTCATGCGGCACTCCCGAGGTAGGCCCGCACGACGTCCGGGTTGGCGCGAATCTCCGCCGGCTCGCCTGAGGCGAGGACAGTCCCGAGGTTGAGCACCGTGATCCGGTCGCAGGTGCGGAAGACACCGTCTACATCGTGTTCGACGAGCAGCGCCGCCACGCCCCGGTCCTTGCAGAGGTCCCGCACGTGCTGCAGCATCCGGACGGACTCGTCGGCGACGAGTCCTGCGCACGGCTCGTCGAGCAGCACGACACGGGGGCTGCCGATCAGGGCCATGGCAAGGTCGACGGACCGCTGGGTGCCGTAGGCGATCTCGTTGCACACCTGGTCCAGGACCGGTTCCAGTCCCAGAGTGGCCATGAGTCCGTCCAGGTCCGGCTCGTCGTTGCGCCAGGCAACCATCTCGAGTTGGGTGCGAACCGTCATCGAGTTGAACACGCTGGTCCGCTGGAATGATCGTGAGACGCCGTGGTGCCGGCGCCATCCCACCGGGCGGTTCGTGATGTCCTCTCCCTCGAGCAGGACCGTGCCCGACGTCATCCGGGTCCGGCCGGAGAGTGCGTCGATGAACGTCGACTTCCCCGCGCCATTCGGGCCGATGACGCCGTGGACGACGCCGGGCTCGAGTGTGATGTCGACATCGGTGAGCGCCTTGACGGCGCCGTAGCGGACCGTGACTCCGGTGCCTTGGAAGAGGGTCACGGCGAGTTCTCCTTTGCCGAGCGGCGCGCGAGCCGTTTGCGGATGGACGAGATCGAGCCGAGGATGCCCCCGGGAAGGAACATGAGCACCAGGATCAGGGCCAGCCCGGTGTAGAGGTAGAGGTTGCCCGACTGGTTGAACTGCGACTGCGCGACGATGTACAGCAGTGCTCCGAGGATCGGTCCGAGCAGGACGCCGAGACCTCCGACGATCGCCGCAATCAGGGCATCGCCGGCCTTGAGGAAGCTCAGGACGTCCGGCGAGACGTATGCCGCGTTGAGGGCAAACAGGACCCCTCCGACCGAGGCGACGGCGCCGGAGATCGTGAAGGCGAGAACGCGGGGCCAGTACGTGTTGAAGCCCGAGAATCGCATCCGTTCCTCGTTCTCCCGGATGCCCTCCAGAACCGTGCCGAACCGCGAGCGGCCGACCAGCCAGAGACCAAGGGCGCTGAGCACGAGCGCGGTCCACACAACTGGCCAGAAGAGGGCGCCGTTCATCATCTGGGCGACGGACAGCCCGAGGAAGGTCGCGTCGGCGTCGAAGCTGATCTGCAGCCCGTCGAAGGCTCCGGTGTAGGGGATGGCGACGCGCTGGATCGACAACTGGTAGAGCGCCTGCCCCAAAGCAAGCGTCAGCATGAGGAATCCCATCCCCGACGATCGGACGACGAGCAAAGCCATGACGAGGGCGAGGACCGTGCCGCCGACCAAGCCGGTGAGGGCTGCCATCAGTGGGCTCCATCCCCATTGGGTGACGCTGATACCCACGAGGTAGGCGGCTCCTCCGTAGAACGCCGTGTGGCCGAGACTGATCAGCCCGAGGTGCCGGGCGAGGAAGCCGACCGACAGGGCGAGCAGGGCGAGCACGAGGCCGTCGAAGAGCATGCTGATGTAGAACCGGTCGAGCACGATGTAGGGCACGGCCATGCCGGCAGCCAGCACGACGGCCGCGATGACCACGCCTCGCAGGGCGAGTCCGCGGCTGAGGCCCAGCCGGCGCGCGCCCGGACTGACCACTGGGGTGTCACTGGTGGGGGCCGTCGGGCCGGTCGTCTTGGTGGGGGCATTCACGTCAGACCCGCTTTCCGGCGAGCCCGGTTGGGCGCCATAGGAGGACGACGACGAGCGCGACGTAGGGGACCAGCACCGACAGGCTGGGGATCCACACCGAGCCAAGCGTCTGGATGATGCCGAGCGCCATTCCCGCGACCATGGCCCCGCCGATGCTGCCCGCCCCGCCGATGACGACGACGATGAGGACAGTGATGAGGATGCTGATCCCCATGGCGGGGTAGACGCTGACGTATGGTGCCGCAAGCGCGCCGGAGAGCCCGGCGAGCGCTGCGCCGAGGCAGACGACGATGAGGCTCACCCTGTCGACGTTGATGCCGAGGATGCCCGAGGTCTCGACGTCGTGGCTCGCGGCACGGATGTGCAGGCCGACGTCGCTTCGCCGGATCCACTGGACGAGTCCGATGGCGAGGGCCAGGGCGATCCCGATGATGAGCAGCCGGTAGGTCGGGTAGTCAGTCCCGAGGATCGACGTGGTCCCGCCCAGACCGGATGGAGCGTCGACGGACAGGGTGCGCTCTCCCCAGATGAGCACGATGACGCGCTCGATGACCATGGCGGCCCCGAAGGTCACGAGACCGACCTCGATGTGGTTGCGGTGCTGCATCCGCCGGAAGAAGACGAGTTCGAGGACCGCCCCGAGGACGGCCAGGACGACCGGCGCCGCGATGAGCGCAGCCCAGAAGTTGATGTGGGTGCTGACGCTGTAGGCAACGTACGCACCGGCCATGTAGAGCGCTCCGTGGGCGAAGTTCGTGACGCCGCGCAGGCCGTAGATCATGGCCAGCCCGGAGCTGAGGATCATCAGGAGCGATCCGAGCGCTATGCCGTTGAGCACTTGAGCAAAGTTCATGGCGAGCCTGTCCGAGAGTGGTGCCGAAGGTGAGGTGGCCGGCCCCCGCCGACGCGGCGCCGGGGGGCCGACCACCGCGGGTCAGGACAGCTTGCAGGCCGGGTCCGGCGCGGGGGCGGTGACGGAGCCGTCGGCCTCGTGGACGATCTTCCAGCCCAGCCCCCCGATCCCGTTGGGATCCTTGACCACTTGACCGAGGTACGAGGAGCGAATCAGCTGGTGGTCGGCGCCACGCATGGTCACCTTGCCGACGATGCTGTCGAAGCTGAGGCCGTTCAGCGCGTCGCGGACCTTGATCGGGTCGCCGCTGTTGGCCTTCTTGATGCCCTCGAAGAGCGTCTGCGCGGCCAGGTAGTTGTCGGCGACGACGTAGTACGGCTTCGAGCCGCCGTGCTTCGCGGCCCAGTCCGTGACGAACTTCTGGTTGAGCGGGTTGTCGGAGCTGACGTCGTAGCCGAGGTTGTTGTAATAGCCGACGACCTTGTCGCCGAGAGCCTTGAACAGCGGCTCGGAGACCATGTTGAAGCCGAGGATCGTGTTGAACTTCTCGTTCAGCTTGAACTGCGCGGCCTGGTTGACGAAGGCGACGCCGTCGGCGCCGTACTCGACGGCGAAGAGCGCGTCGGCGTCGCTCTGCTGGAGCTTGGTGATGTAGCTGCCGAACTCTGTGGTGTTGAGCGGGGCGTACTGCTCGAGGACGACCTGCTTGCCGGCCTTGGCGGCGGCCTCCTTGAAGACCTTGGCCGAGGTGTGCCCCGTCGAGTAGTCGACGGCCTGGATGGCCCACTTCTTGCCCGGTAGCTTCGCCAGGGCCTCGGCCACTGCGTTCATGTCCATCGAGGTGCTCTGCACGACGCGGAATGCGTTGGCCTTGCAGTCCTTGCCGGTCAGCGCGTCGTCCTTGCCAAGGCCGTTGAACTCGAGGGCGCCAAGCCCGGCCAACTGGGCGTCGAGGGCGCCGTGCTCGGTCGAGGTCATGACGGCCCCGATGAACTTGGCGCCCTTCTGGGTGACAGCCTCCCGAGCCGCTCGCAGGGTGGTCGCCGCCGTGGCGTCGGTGTCCATCTTGATGAGCTCGATCTTGTGCCCGGCCACGCCACCGGCGGCGTTCGCCTCGTCCGCGGCGAACTGCCACGCGTCTGCAGCGTCGGAGCCGAACTGCGCCAGCGCGCCGCTCGACGGAGGGATCAGGGCGACCTTGATGGTGCTGCCTGCCGCGTCGGCGCCACCCGCACCGCCAGAGGTTGCCGCACCGCCCGGCGTGCCACAGGCAGCGACCAGGCCTCCGAGGACCAGGACCGAGAGCGCGGGGAAGAGCTTCTTCGTCACGTTCATAACTCCCAGGGGATCGTGGAGCCACCTGGGCCCCGGTTCGAGCGCGTCACATCGATGTGTATTGCGCCATCCCACTATGGTCTGATTATTCGACCTTCGGCATCCCCCGAAAGGGTGATCTCTCATCCCCCGATGGGTGGAGGCGCGGTGGGGACGCGTTCGCGAACCCGGCTGACGGCCAAGGACTGCCTGGCGCCGTGCCGTTCGCCCGAGACGATGAGGATGACCGACGCGACGACGACGCCACCGCCGATCAGCACCGGGCTGGTCACCGGCTCGCTCCGCACCAGCCATCCGAGGAAGACGGCCACGACCGGGTTGACATACGTGTGCGTCGCAACGAGCGAGATCGGGGCGTGGTCGAGGAGCCACGCATAGGCCGTGAATCCGATGACGGACCCCACGACGACGAGATACGCAAGGGCGCCCCAGGCCTGGGGGCCGAGGTTTGCATGCAGGTCTTCCCCCGAGAGCACGCCGGCCAGGCCGAGGACGGTGCCGGCAGTGAGCATCTGGTAGGCCGAGCTCACGAATACGTTGCGGGGCAACCAGATTCGAGGCTGAATCCATGAGCCGAAGGACCAGGAGACGCTGGAGATGAGGATGACCACGACGCCCAGGAGTGGCAGCACTCCCCCACCGCGGTTGCGCAGAACGAGGATCGCGAGCCCGACCAGCCCCATGACGATCCCGAGCGTGCTCAGTGCAGACGGACGGTCTCCGGCGATGGTGCGATAGACCGCCACCCAGACCGGCACGATGGCGATGAGCAGCGCCGTGACCCCCGACGGAACGCCTTGCAGCTGGCCCAGCGCGGTCATGCCGTTGCCGACGGCGAGCAGGAGCAACCCGAGGAACGCGACGCCCAGGGCCTCCCCGCGTGTCAGGCGGAACTGCCGCACGCCACCGCGTACCGCGAGGAACAGGCCCATGATCGCTGCCGCCAGGACGAACCGCAGTCCCATCGACACGAGGGGCGGCGCCTCGTCGACGACGAGTCGGATGCCGAGGTAGGTCGATCCCCAGATGAGGTAGACGAGGCCGAGCGCGAACCAGACCTGCCTTTTGCTCGCCCGTCCCCCGGCCACTACGAGAACTTCGGCGGGCGCTTCTCGAGGAAGGCGGTGATGCCCTCCTTCGCCTCGCCCTCCTCGAAGAGCCGCTGTTCCTGGGCGACCTCGAAGCGGAAGCCGTCCTCGAGGCTGGTGTCGAAGGCCGCATCCACACAGCGGATGACGGCGGACTGGGCGGGCAGCGACATCTCGAGGAGTGTGTCAGCGAGCTGGAGCGCCGCCTCGAGCGCGGTCCCTTCTGGGACGAGACGGTCGACGAGTCCCATCGTCAGCGCCTCGTCTGCGGGGACCTGACGTGCCGTGAGCATCATGCCGAGCGCTCGCCCGCGCCCGACCAGGCGCGGGAGCCGCTGGGTGCCACCGGCACCGGGGATGAGGCCGAGGCTGACCTCGGGCAGACCCAGCCGTGCACCGTTGCCCGCCACCCGCAGGTGGCAGGCCATCGCGAGCTCCAGGCCGCCGCCGAGGGCGAGGCCGTCGATGGCGGCGATCGCGATCCAGGTGTCCCCGGCGAGCCGGTCGAGCACCCCCCGCAGGGCATCCCCGTATGCCGTGAACGACGTCGCGTCGACGGTGGCCATGTGCTTGATGTCGGCTCCCGCGGCGAAGAACCCGGGCAGGCTCGAACTCACGATGACGACCTTGATGTCGCCGCGTGCCGAAGCGGAGTCGAGCGCCTCGGTCAGGCCCTCGATGATCGGCAGACCGAGGGCGTTGGCCCGAGGGCGCTGGAGCGTCACGACGAGCACGCCGGGGGTGGCGACGTGCCAGGCTACCGCGGGTTCTGGGGTGTCGGTCATGGGTCGGTCCTCTGTGATCGGGGCGGTTGCGCTTTTCATGGCCGCCGGGGGAACTTCTCGAACTCGGGGCGCCGCTTCTGCTTGTAGGCCTCGCGCCCTTCCTTCGCCTCGTCCGTGGCGTAGAAGAGGAGGTTCGCGTCGTGCGCCAGCTGCTGGATGCCGGAGATCCCGTCCTCGGCCGCGTTGAAGCTCGCCTTCATCAGGCGCAGGGCGAAGGGCGACATTGCGAGCATCTCGCGACACCAGGCAACGGTCTCGGCCTCGAGGTCCGCGAGCGGCACGACCGTGTTGACGAGACCCATCTGCCGGGCCTCGTCGGCGGTGTACTGCCGGCACAGGAACCAGATCTCCTTGGCCTTCTTGGGCCCCACGAGGTCGGCCAGGAGCCCGGCACCGAAGCCGCCGTCGAAGGATCCGACCCTGGGGCCGACCTGGCCGAACCGGGCGTTGTCGGCGGCGATCGTCAGGTCGCAGACGAGGTGCAGGATGTGTCCGCCCCCGATGGCGTAGCCGGCGACCATGGCCACCACCGGCTTCGGCAGACGCCGGATCTGCACCTGCAGGTCGGTGACGTGGAAGCGGCCTACGCTGCCCTGTCGACCTGGGTCGGTCAGGTAGCCGGTGTCACCTCGGACGTTCTGGTCCCCGCCGGAGCAGAAGGCGTCGGGCCCCTCCCCGGTGAGGACGATGACGCCGACCGAGCCGTCCTCGCGAGCGTCGACGAGGGCGTCCGAGACCTCCATCAGGGTCTGCGGGCGGAACGCGTTGCGGACCTCCGGGCGGCAGATCGTGATCTTGGCGATCCCGTCGCCGGAGTGCTCGTAGCGGATGTCCTCGTAGTCGCCGTGAGCGGTCCACGTGACCGCGGCGGGGACCGGTTCAGGTGTCGTCACGGGCTGTCCCGGTCAGGCCATCGTCAGGCCGCCGCTGACCGACAGCGTCTGGCCCGTGATGAACTCGGTGGCGTCTGAGGCGAAGAAGGCCACGGCCGCACCGACGTCGCTCGGCCGCCCGAGCCGCTTCATGGGCACGGCCCCGACCATCCCGGCGAGCACCTTGTCGGCGTCGCCACCGGAGGCGTCGGCGAACTTGCGCAGCGCTGGGGTGTCCGTCGGGCCGGGGCAGACCGTGTTGACGGTGACGCCCTTCCTCGCGACCTCGCGGGCCAGGGTCTTGCTGAAGGCGATGATCCCGCCCTTGGCGCCGGAGTAGACGGCCTCGAGGGACGAGCCGACACGGCCGGCGTCGGAGCCGATGTTGATGACACGGCCCCAGCCGCGCTCGACCATGCCGGGCACGACGGCCTGGCTCACCCGGAGGGCCCCCTTGAAGTTGATGTCGAGGATCTTGTCCCAGAAGTCCTCGTCGGTCTGCAGGAACGTCATGAAGTCGTCCCATCCGGCGTTGTTGACGACGACCTCGACCGGGCCGAGCTGCTCGGTGACGGCGGTGACGGCGGACTGCACCGAGGCGGTGTCGGTGATGTCGATCCCGACGGCGATGGCCTGGCCGCCATTGCCGACGATCTCGGCGACGGTCTTGTCGGCGGCCTCGGTGTTGAGGTCGGCGACGGCGACGCGGAACCCGGCGGCGCCGAGCGCCATGGAGATTCCCTTGCCGATTCCCTGGGCACCGCCGGTGACGAGTGCTACTCGGTTGCTCATGGTGTCTTCTCTCTGCTCGGGTGTCGGTGGACGTCAGGAGGCGCTGGGCGCCCAGTTGATGGCGCCGGCGATGATGGAGTGGCTGGTCAGCTTGCGCCCGAGGACGGCCTGGGCCTCGCGCGCCGACGCGATGACGCCCTCGAGGTCGAGGCCGGTCTGCACGCCCATCTCGTGGAACATGCTGACGAGGTCCTCGGTGGCGATGTTGCCGGTGGAGCCGGCCGGCACGGGGCAGCCGCCGAGCTCCCCGAAGCTCGACTCGAAGCTGGCGCACCCGGCCTCGAGCGCGGCATAGGCGTTGGCGAGGCCCTGGCCGCGCGTGTTGTGGAAGTGCGCGGTGATCTCCACGCCCGGCAGCCGCTCGATCGCCGCTCGGAAGAAGTCACCGGCGTAGGCCGGGTTGCACATGCCGGTGGTGTCACCGAAGCCGAGCTCGGTGGCCCCGGCCTCGGCGAAGCGCTCGGCCAGGTCGAGCACGCGGGTCATCTCGACCTTGCCTTCGTAGGGGCAGCCGAACGACGTGGCGATGACGGCCGCGCAGTCGAGCCCCTCCGCGACGATCCGCCTGGCGATGACGTCGTTGTCGGCCATGCTCTCGGCGACCGTGCGGTTGACGTTCTTCTTGTTGTGGGTCTCCGACGCGCTGACGAAGATCGCGACCTCGTGGAACTTGTCGCGCTGCTTGAGGGCGTTGTCCAGACCCCGGCTGTTGGGCACGAGCACCATGAGCCTGACGTCGGCGGGCACGTCGATGCGGTTCAGCACCTCGACGCCGTCGGCGAGCTGCGGGATCACGTCGGGCCGCACGAAGCTGGCGACCTCGATCCGCTTGAAGCCGGCCCGGCCGAGCGAGTTGATGAGGCGGACCTTGTCATCGGTCGGGATGCTCTCGGGCTCGTTCTGGAAGCCGTCCCGCGGGCCGACCTCCCGGATCTGTACTGACGTGGGGCGCGTCATGGCGCCTCCCCTCTCGTTGGGCGTCGTCATGACGCGAGTTCCATGGTCCGACAAGCCTCTTGCAGCTCGTCCCGATGCTCGGGGGCCGCCACCGCGGCCAACCGCAGGGCCCGCTGGTGCAGCGAGGCGCCACGCAGCTCGGCCACCCCGTGCTCGGTGACGACGAAGTCGACATCGGCCCGGGCGGTCGTGACCGCGCCGAAGTCGAGAGCCGGCTTGATCGACGACACCTCACGGTTGGTCGAGGGCAGCGCGATGATCGAGCGGGCCCCGGTCAGGGCCGCCGCCCGCGAGAAGTCGACCTGCCCGCCGACGGCCCCAACATAGGTGCGCCCCGCGACCTCCGCGCCGACCTGGCCGGTGAGGTCGACCTCGATGGCCGAGTTGACCGACACGAGCGTGGACAGCTGCGACAGCACCGCGGGACTGTGCGTGTAGCTGGCGGGACGGAACTCGATCGGCAGGCCCTCGATGCGGTCGTAGAGGCCCACGGCCGTGCCGAGCGCAGCCCCGGTGACGAGCACTCCGGGGTCGATCTCCTTGCGGGCGCCGGTCAGCGTGCCGCTGTCGACGAGCCGCACCACCGCATCCGACACCATCCCCGAGTGCAGGCCGAGGTCCCGGTGCCCGCCGAGCGCGTCGAGCACCGCCGACGGCAGCGACCCCACGCCGACCTGGATTGTGTCCCCGTCCTCCACCAGTGCGGCCACGTGACCGGCGATGGCCAGCTCCACCGGCCCGACAGGCCGGTCGGGCGCCTCGCGCAACGGCCGGTCCGTCTCGACGACGGCGGCGAAGCGGGACAGCGGGATGCGTGCGGAGCCCCGCGTGGGCGGCATACGGCGGTTGACCTCCGCGATGAGGACGGGCGTGTGGGCGACCGCGTCGGCGACGTAGTCCACACCGACCCCGAGCGAGCACATCCCGTCGGTGTCGGGGGGCGACACTTGCACGAGACCGACGTCGGCGGGCAGCCGGCCCTCCGCGAAGAGGCGCGGCAGCGCCGCGTAGTGGCACGGCACGACCTCGAGGCGCCCCTGCTTGCTCAAGGCCCGCAGCTCGCCGAGCCCGCCGTAGGACACCACGGTCACCTCGGGAGGCAGCTCGCGGGTGAGCCGGCGGTCCCACGTCAGGCCCACGAAGACCCGCAGCGCCCCGAGGTCGGCGGCCTGGTCGAGCAGCGCGTGCACGAGCGGGGTCGGCTCTGCGCTCGTCTGGCTCCACCAGATCCCGGCGCCGGGCGGTATGTGCGGCCGCAGGTCGATCATCCGTCGACCCGCTGCACGAGGGTCGCGGTGCCGAGGCCGCCGCCGCAGCACATCGTGACGAGGCCGATCTCGGCGTCGCGCCGCTCGAGCTCGGCGACGATCGTGGCGATGAGCCGGCCACCCGTCGCACCGACGGGGTGCCCGAGCGCGATGGCGCCGCCGTTGACGTTGACCCGGTCCATGTCGGGCTTCAGCTCGCGCTCCCACGCGATCACGACGGAGCTGAACGCCTCGTTGATCTCGACGAGGTCGATGTCGGCCATCGTCAGGCCGTTGCGCTCCAACAGCTTGCGGGTCGCCGGGATGGGGCCGGTCAGCATGATGATCGGATCCACCCCGACCGTCGTCTGGTCGAGGATCCGGGCACGGGCGAGCAGCCCGTGCTCCCGCGCCGCCTCCCGCGAGGCGAGGAGCACGCCGGAGGCGCCGTCGCAGATCGGCGACGACGAGCCGGCCGTGATCCTGCCGTCCTGGCGGAAGGCCGTCTTCAACCCGGCCAAGGTCTCCATCGAGGTTCCCGGGCGGACCGCCTGGTCGCCATGGCGGACCTCGCCGTCGAGCTCCCACGGCACCAGCTCCGCGTCGAACCGCCCGGCCTCGATGGCCGCGGCCGCCAGCGCGTGCGAGCGCACTGCGAACTCGTCCATCTCCGCGCGACTGATCCCCCACCGGTCGGCGATGAGCTCGGCGCTCTCGCCCTGGCCGACGAAGTCGTAGCGGTCGCGCAGCTCCTGTGGCCACGGCTCACCGAAGAGCTCGGAGATCTTTGCGGGCGAGTTCATCGGCACGTGGTGCATGTGCTCGACGCCCCCGGCGATGACGACGTCGTGGGTGCCGCTGCCGACGAGGGCCGCGCCCATCTCGACCGCGGTCTGCGCCGAGCCGCAACGCCGGTCGAGGGTCACGGCGGGCACCTCGGGCGGGAAGCCCGCCTGCAGCCATGCGTTGCGGCCGACGTTGCGGGACTGCTCGCCGAAGGGTGCGGTGCACCCGACGACGAGGTCCTCGACGACCTCAGGCGCCAGGCCCGAGCGGTGGAGCAGCTCGGTGTAGACCCGTCCCAGGATCTCGTTCGGGTGGATGTCGCGATACCAGCCCCGCTCAGGGTGCGACTTGCCCATTGGGGTGCGCACCGCCTCAGCGATGAGGACTTCACGCGAGTTCGCGAGGAAGGGGCTCGTCGTCGTCTTGGCCATTCAGATCACCGTCCCACCGTCGACGGGCAGCACCTGGCCCGTGATGTACGACGCGCCGTCCGACGCGAAGAAGACGAAGCTCGCCGAGATCTCGTCGGGCTCGGCCCAGCGGCCAAGCGGAATGCGCGCGAGGGTCATCGCCGACAGCTTCTCGTTGTCGCGGATGTTCTGCGTCATGGGCGTCGCCGCCAGCGGCGCGATCGCGTTGACCTTGATCTGGCGACGGGCGAGCTCCCTGGCGAGGGACTTCGTCAGCCCGATGATGCCGGCCTTGGCGGCGCCGTAGTTGGCCTGACCGATCGTGCCGACGAGACCAGCGGCCGACGTGACGTTGATGATGCGACCGGTGCCGTCGTCGGGCAGGAGCGGCAGCGCCGCCTTGCTGCAGACGAAGCTGCCGACGAGGTGGATGTCGACGATCCGGCGGAAGTCCTCCTCGGTGAGGTTCGCGACCATCGCCGGCGCGATGGCGCCCGCGTTGTTGACGAGGATGTTGAGGGTGCCGTCGCCGAGCCCGGCAGCCTTCGCGACCGCCTCGGCCGCCTGCCCGGCGTCCCGCACGTCGAGGACGAAAGACTCCGCCCGGCCGCCGCTGTCGCGTATCGCCGTCGCGATGGCAGCGGCGGCCTCCCCGTTGACGTCGGTGACGAGGACGGCGGCGCCCGCGGCCGCGAAGGCCTGGGCTACCGAGGCGCCGATGCCACTGCCAGCGCCGGTGACGAGGGCGGTGCGGCCGGTGAGGTCGAACATCAGTAGCTCCTGGGGAGGCCGAGCACGTGCTCGCCGAGGTAGTTGAGGATCATCTCCTGGCTGATCGGAGCGATCCGGGTGAGCCGGGCCTCACGGAAGTACCGAGCGACGTGGTACTCCTCCGAGTAGCCCATCCCGCCGTGCGTCTGCAGGGCGCGGTCGGCCGCGTCGAAGCCGGCGTCCGCGCACAAGTACTTGGCCGTGTTGGCCTCGCGCGCGCACGGCCGGCCGTTGTCGTAGAGCCAGGTCGCCTTGCGCAGGACGAGCTCGGCGGCGTCCAGCCGCGCGAGCGAGTCGGCGAGTGGGAACTGGATGCCTTGGTTCTTGCCGATCGGGCGACCGAAGACCTCTCGGTCGTTTCCGTAGCGGACCGCGGCACGCAGGGCCGCGCGGCCGATGCCCAGCGCCTCGGCCGCCACGAGCATCCGCTCGGGGTTGAGCCCGTCGAGGATGTACTTGAAGCCCTTGCCCTCCTCGCCGACCCGGTCCTCGACGGGGATGTGCAGATCGTCGATGAACAGCTCGTTGGACGTGACGGCGTTGCGGCCCATCTTCCTGATCGGGCGCACGTCGATCGCCGAGCGGTCGATGTCGGTGAGGAAGAGGGTGAGCCCGTCGGTCTTCTTCTGCACGTCCTCGAGCTTGGTCGTGCGGGTGAGGAGCAGAACCTTCTCGGACTCGACCGCCTTGGAGATCCACACCTTGCGCCCGTTGACGACGTAGTGGTCGCCGTCCCGCCGGGCGAAGGTCGTGATCCGGGTCGTGTCGAGGCCGGCGCCGGGCTCGGTCACGCCGAAGCACACGTGCAAGTCGCCGTTGACGATCCGGGGCAGGGTCCGGGCCTTGAGCTCCTCGGAGCCGTGCACGATGACGGGGTGCATCCCGAAGATCGACAGGTGCATCGAGCTCGCGCCGTTCATCCCGGCACCCGAGGCGGCGATCTCCTCGAGGATGATCGAGGCCTCGGTGATCCCGAGCCCGTGCCCGCCGTAGTCCTCCGGCGTCGTGATCCCGAGCCAGCCGCCCTTGGCGAACTCGTCGTAGAACTCGCTCGGGAACTCGTGCGCCCAGTCCTTCTCGAGCCAGTACTGGTCGTCGAAGCGGCCGGCCAGCTCACGGACCGCCTTGCGGATCTCCGCTTGGTCATCGGTCAGGTCAAAGTCCACCGTGGCATCCCATCTGCGCGCATCGTCGTGACAAGAAGTATTATAAAGGACTGACCAAAGTGTCAACCGTCGAGAGCGTGACCGAGGCCTCACCCGCGGGCTGTGGCGTGCCACCCACCCGCTGCCGTATGCCGCCGGGAGGGTTCTCGCTCAGCCCCGCGGGACGAGGGGCAGCGCGGCCGCGATCCGCTCGTTCCACGCGGTGGTCGACCCGTAGAGTCGCTCGTTGAGCTTGACCCGCTTGTAGAGCAGGTGCAGGTCGTGCTCCCACGTGTAGCCGATGGCGCCGTGCATCGTCAGCGCCGAGTCGGCGGCCTTCGATGCGTCGCGGCAGACCTGCGCCTTGGCGATCGCTGCGTGCACGGCTCGTTCCGAGTTGCCGTCGTCGACCGAGGAGGCCGCAAAGTAGGCGATGGACCGGGCCGCCTCGACCGAGACGAGCATCGACGCCGCCGCGTGCTTCACCGCCTGGAAGGAGCCGATCGGCACGCCGAACTGCTTGCGCTGCAGGCTGTAGTCCACCGCCATTTCGAGCATGCGCTCCATGGCACCCAGGCTGTCGGCCGCGACGAGCGCCGCCGAGCGCAGGGCCGCCTCGGCCAGCAGGGCGTCCGCGTCGACGTCGAGTCGGGTTCCCGCGGCGGCGGTCAACGCAACGGTCGCGACGGAGCGGGACCGGTCGAGCAGGTCGTGCGGTGTCAGGGTCACGCCCTGGTCCGACGCGTCCACGAGGTGGAGCGCTAAGCCGTCCGCGCCGGTCGTGGGGACCACGAGGCGGGCGGCCCGATCCGCCCCGAGCACCGACTCGACCCGGCCGGTCAGGTTGCCGTCGGTGTCCAGATGGCACGACCCGTCAGTCCCCGCCGCGTCGACGGGGCGACCGGCATCGACGACAAGGGTGGCGAAACCGCCCCCCGACAGGACGTCGGCCGCGACGTCGTCCGGAAGGGCCGGGAGGGCGAGGACCGAGGCCGTCCACGCGGCCGAGGGGGCGGCACGGCGCGCGAGTTCCTCGGCGGTCAGCGCGGTCTCCAGCAGCCCGCCGCCCTGCCCGCCGCGCTCCTCGGTCGTCCCCACCGCGAGCCAGCCCTCGTCGGCGAGCCGCTTCTCGAACTCGGACGGGTCGCCGGTGGCGAACCAGCCCCGGACGGTGTCGGACGGGGCAACCTTCTCGACCCAGCCCCGGAGTGACTCCCGGAAGAGGTCCTGCTCCTCGGCAAGCTCCCAGCGCACGCGCCTCACTCCTCCCAGTCCCGCGAAGGACTACTCTCCACAATACGGCCATTCGATGACTAGAATGGTACCTTAGGTCAGACCGTTAAACCACAATGGATGGGACAATGATGAGCAACGCCCCCGAGACGACCGTCAGGCAAGGGCGATCCGCGATCCAGCTGGCGCCGATGGAGGTGCCCAAGGCCTCCGACGTGCTGGCCGGCAACCTGCGCGAGCGGATCCTCAGCGGCGAGTTCGTCGAAGGCACCCCCCTGCCGCCGGAGCGCGAGCTCGTGACGCAGACCCGGATGAGCCGCACAACGGTCCGTGAGGCGCTGCGCATCCTCGAGGTCCAGGGCCTGGTCCGCATCAAGGCCGGGCGCGCCGGCGGGGCCTTCGTGCAGCGCCCGGGCGAGGAGGACATGGCGCGCAGTGTCGGCCTGCTCATCCGGGGTCGGCAGATCCGCTTGTCGGCCCTGCTGGAGACCCGCGAGGCGATCGAGCCCTCGTGTGCCCGGCTCGCCGCCCTGCACCGTACCGATGAGGACCTCGTCGTGATCGAGGCCGCGAACGACGCGATCGCCGGGTCGGGCACCGACCTGGCCGGCTTCCTGCAGGCCAACGTCGACTGGCACGTGGCGGTCGCGACGGCCAGCCACAACGAGCTGCTCACCGGCCTGATGATGGCACTGCAGAAGGCGATCTACACCTCGACGGAGAACGAGTCCTTCGTCGACGAGGAGGTCCGCAGGACCGCAGTCCGGGCCCACCGCACCATCACCAACGCGATCCGCGACCGCGACCCGGACGCCGCGGTGCGCCGCATGTCGCGGCACGTGCACTCCTACGCGAAGGCGCTCCTGGCGGTCGACAAGCGCACCGAGATCGACATCCCGGACGCGGACTGACGGACGCACGACGTCGTATGCCGCTGGGCCCCGGCCCAGCGGCATACGACGTTCTCTGCCTGGCGCAGGCGCCGGCGGGCTCAGCAGCCCGCAGGCGCCGGAGGGCTCAGCGGGGCTGGTCCACGACGGCACGGATCTCGTCGATCGCCTCGGGGTTCTCGGCGCCCGAGAGGTCGCCCGGGTCGGTGCCGAGCGCAGCGGCCCGGATCGCCCGCCGCAGGATCTTGGCGGACCGGGTCTTGGGCAGCCGCTCGATCCGGTGCACCTGGCTCGGCGCGAAGGGCTTGCCGAGCTCCTTGGCGACCATCGCCTTGAGCTCCTCGGAAACGTCCTGCGTGGAGTCGGGCCGCGGAACCCAGAAGGCCCAGACCGCCTCACCCTTCTTGGCGTCGGGGACCCCGACGGCGGCCGCCTCCGACACCGCCGGGTGGGTCACCATGACCGCCTCGACCTCGGCCGGGGCAAGCCGCTTGCCCGCGACGTTCATGACGTCGTCGCTGCGACCGCGGATGTACCACTGGCCGTCCTCGACGAGCGCGTAGTCGCCGTGCCGCCACATGCCGGGGAAGGTCGACCAGTAGGCCTCGAGGTAGCGCTCCTCGTCCTTCCAGACCCCCCGGGTCATCGACGGCCAGGGCTGGCGGCAGACGAGCTCGCCCACCTCGCCCCGGATCGAGCGACCGGCGTCGTCGACGACGTCGACGTCCATGCCGAGCGAGGGGCCTCCCAGCGAGCAGCTCCGGATGGGCTCGACCGGGTACGGCGCGAGGAACGACCCACCGACCTCCGTGCCGCCGGAGAAGTTGATGACCGGGATGCGGCCACCGAAGAGGTCCCTCGCGAGCCACTCGTAGGAGTCGGGGTCCCAGGGCTCCCCCGTCGAGCCGAGGACGTGGACCGAGGAGAGGTCGAACGGCTCGGACTGCCCCTGCTCGGTCAGTCGCAGGGTCCGGATCAGAGTCGGTGACACCCCGAGCATGGTCACCCGGTGCTTCTCGACGAGTCGCCAGAGCCGGTTCAGGTCCGGCACGTCCGGAGAGCCTTCGTAGAGCAGCAGGGTCGCCCCGTTGGCGTGGGTGCCGATGATCGACAGGGGTCCCATCACCCAGCCCATGTCGGTCACCCAGCAGAAGACGTCGCCCGCGCTGACGTCAAAGGAGTAGGCGACCTCGCTCGCCGTCTTGAGCAGGAAGCCGGCATGCGTATGGACAGCGCCCTTGGGCCTGCCTGTCGTGCCGGACGTGTACGCCAACAACAGGGTGTCGCTCGCCTCCAGGAGCTCGACATCGCCCGGATCCGACCGCGATGCAATCAGGTCCGTCCACATGATCTCGCGACGACCGGACACCGGCTTGCTGTCGGCGGGTGCGGCCGCTCCGAGGTTGTCGACGACGATGACGTGCTCGACGCTCGGACAGGACCCGAGCGCCTCCTCGAGGAGTGGCTTCATCGCGACGACCTTGCGACGGCGCACCGTGCCGTCGGCGACGACGACCGCCTTGACGTCGGCATCCTGCAGCCGTGTGGCGATCGCGGTCGGCGCGAACCCGGAGAAGAGCGGGACGAGGACGGCGCCCAGCCGCGCCACGGCATACAGCGAGACGACCGCCTCGGGGACCATCGGCAGGAACACGGCGACGGCATCGCCCTTGCCGATCCCGAGGTCGCGCAGACCGGCGCTCGCGCGCTCGACGAGACCGGTCAGCTCTCGGTAGGTCAGGGTGACGACCGTGCCGTCCTCGCTCTCGTGAACGACCGCCAGCCGGTCGGCGACGGCCGGGTCGTCGCGCCACCGTCCGAGACAGGCGTCGACGATGTTGAGCCGCCCCCCGACGAACCACTCCGGGTGCTCGATGCCCCGGCCCAGGTCGAGGACCTGCGTGTAGGGGGTGCGGAAGGGCAGGCCGAGGTCCTTGACGACGGCGTCCCAGTACCACCCGACGTCGGCGACGGACTTCGCGCGCAGCTCGGGCAGGCCGGCCAGACCGTTGGCCCGGGCCAGGCGCGTGACGTTGGCGCGCTCCACGTAGTCGGTGGACGGGTTCCAGACGTAGTCGGACACGGCTCAGCTCCTCGGCATGCCGAGCATCCGCTCGGCGACGATGTTGCGCTGGATGAAGGTCGATCCCCCGGCGATCGCGCTGCCGCGGGACTGGTAGGCCAGACGCAGCCATCGGGCCGCGCCCTGGTCCGGGTCGTCGAGCCCGAGCTGGCCGCCGAGCGGCTCGAGGGCGAGCCGGAAGTCGGCCAGGTCGTCCACGAGGGGGCAGAAGTAGAGCTTGCCGATCGAGGTGACCGGGCCTGGGGCGCCGCCACCCGCGGTGGAGGTGACGACCCGCTGGCCGATGAGGTAGTGGATGAAGGCTCGGCCGTAGAGGTCGGCCACTTTCTGGCGCACCGCGGTGGACTGCCCGAGCGGGCGCCCCGAGTCGTCGACCATCTCGCGGATGTCGTCGATGATCTCCTCGACCGCCTGCTTGGTGTTGACCCGGCCAGTCGCGATGGCGACCCGCTCGTAGGACAACGTCGCCATCGTGACCTTCCACCCGCCGTCGACCTCACCGACGACGAGGTCGTCCGGGATGAAGACGTCGTCGAGGAACACCTCGTTGAACTCTGCCTCCCCGAGCATGTGCTGGAGCGGCCTGACCGTGACGCCGGCCGAGTCCATCGGCAGGAGGAAGTAGGTGATCCCCTTGTGCCGCGGGCCTCCCCCGGTGCGGGCGAGGAGGATGGCGTTGGACGCGAGATGGGCACGGCTCGTCCAGATCTTCTGCCCGTTGATGAGCCAGCCGCCGTCGACCCGGGTCGCCTTGGTCCGCAGGGAGGCGAGGTCGGAACCGGCCTCGGGCTCCGAGAAGAGCTGGCACCAGATCTCCTCGCCGGTGAGGATCGGACGCAGGAAGCGTTCCTTCTGAGCCTCGGTGCCGAAGTCGATGATCGTCGGGCCCGCGAGGTTCTCGCCCAGGATGTTGAGCGGCTCGGGCGCTCCGGCCCGGTCGAGCTCCTCGCCCCAGATGGCGCGCCGGATCGGGTCCGCGCCCTGCCCGCCGTACTCGACCGGCCACGACATGCCGGCGTGCCCGGAGTCATAGAGCATCCGCTGCCACTGGCGCCAGAACGGAGCGCGTTCGACGAGGTCGACAGGCTGCGGCCAGGGCAGCTGTGGCAGCGCCGAGGCCAGCCACTCCCGGACCTCGGTCCGGAACTGCGCCTCCGTCGGGGAGTCGGTCAGGTCCATCAGCCGCCCTTTCTCGTCTCTCTGGCTAAATGATACTATAGGTCAGACCGAAATGAGACCTCTGAGGAGCACCATGGGCGCCACCGATGGCCTCGTCGGCACCGTCATCGACGAGGTGTCGTTCGACGTTGAGCGTGGCAAGATCCGCGAGTTCGCGACCGCCACCGCGACCGACGACCTCATCCACACCGACCGCGCCGCGGCACGCGCCGCCGGCTTCGAAGACGTCCTCGCGACGCCGACACACGTCGTCGTCGCCGGGCACGTGCGGGACCAGGGTGCCTTCGTCGACCGCCTGGGTCTGGCGCTCGAACGGGTGGTGGTCGGCGGCGTGCGGTGGGAGTACCAGCGAGCACTGGTGGCCGGTGACACGTTGCGCGGGACACGTCGCGTCACGAGCGACGTGCAGCGAGCCGGGTCCCGGGGCGGCACCGTGCGAATCATCACGTTGGAGACCGAATACCTCGACGCGGCAGGCTCCCCCGTCGTGCGGCTGACCGAGACGATCATCGAGCGTGGAGCATCCTCATGACGCATTCCGGGCGAGCGCCGGCCGCCGTCGCCGTCGGCGACACCCACCCGGCCCGGGTCATCGGGCCAATCACCCAGACCGACATCGTCCGCTTCGCCGGTGCCGGCGGTGACTTCAACCCGCTGCACCACGACCCGGAGTTCGCCGCTCGCGCAGGCTTCCCGCGTCCCATCGCGATGGGGCAGTTCCAGGCCGGCCTGCTCGCCGGTTGGGTGTCCGATTGGCTGGGTGTCGAGCACCTGCGCAGCCTCGAGGTCCGCTTCGTCGCGCCGCTCATGATCGGCGACGCCGTCACGGTGGGCGGTGAGGTGGTCTCGGTCGAGCAGCGCGAGGCGGGGCAGCTCGCCACCGTCGAGCTTCGTGCGACGAAGGACGACGGCAGTCTCGTGGTCACGGGCAGGGCCGACGTGGTCGTCTCCGCCTCCTGAGACCACCACCGGCCCGACGGGAGAGCGCGACGAGCCCAGCGGCATAAGGTCGATGCTCTCGTATGCCGCTGGGCTCGCGCCTCGCGCGAGACGCTCCCTCAGGCGACCGGCTCGCTCAGCTTTTCGGCGATCATCTTGCGCAGGACGTGCTTCTGGATCTTCCCGGTCGCAGTGGTGGGCAGCTCGTCGACGATCTCGAGGCGCTCGGGCAGCTTGACCTTCGCGATGCCCTGGTCGAGCAGGTAGGTCGTGACGTCCTCGAGAGTGATGCCCTCGTTGCCCGCCGTCGGAACGAGATAGCAGCACGCCTTCTCCCCCAGTCGTTCGTCAGGCATCCCGACGACTGCGACCCTGCTCACGGCCGGGTGTGCCGTCAGGAGGTCCTCGACCTGACGCACGCTGATGTTGAGCCCGCCGCGGATCACGATGTCCTTGGTCCGCCCGGTGACCCTGACGAAGCCGTCCTCGTCCATCACCCCCAGGTCGCCGGAGCGGGAGTGGCCGTCGGGGGTGAACAGCTCCGCCGTCTCGACCGGCTTGGCGACGTACTCGAGCATGTGCATGGCGCCCTTGTAGGCGACGTCGCCCTCCTGGCCCCGCGGCACCTCGTTGCCCTCCTCGTCGACGATCTTGACCGACTGGAGTGGCAGAGCCTGGCCGTCCGAGGTGAGCGACCGGCGCGGCTCGTCGTCGGGCCTGCACATCGTCGTCGTGATGTTCTCTGTGCGTCCGTACAGGCTGAGCACCTTCATCGCCGGGAACACCGTGGCCGCGCGTTCGATGATGGTCCCCGGGATCGGCGCTCCGGCGGCGACCCAGACGCGCATGCTGCTCGCGTCATGCACCTCCGGGTCGTAGGCGTCGAGCGCCATCTGCAGGAACGTGGTCGCGTTGACGGTGATCGTGCAGCCATGCTCTCTGATCTGGTCGAGCCCGAGCCTGGGCTCCCAGGACTGCATGATGTGCGACTGGGAGCCGCGGATCAACGGCACGATGACGCTGGTGACGAGGCCGGTCGTGTGGGTGACCGGCGACGGCCCGAACTGGACATCCTGGGTCGTGACCCCCCAGGCGTCGCCGAGGATGCGGGCGCCACACGCCATCGTGTTGAACGTGTGCAGGCAGCCCTTGGGAAACGACGTCGTGCCGCTGCTGTAGACGATGACGAACGGTTCGTCGGGCCCGACCCCCTGCCCGATCTCGGTCGCGCCCGCCTGGCTGTCGACGTCGACCACAAGCGACTCGACGTCGATGGTGCTCTCGTCCCCGACCCCCGCGCCGCGGACCACGACGACGGCTTCGAGCGCCGGCAGCTCGTCCCGGATCTCGGCGTACATCCCGGGGTAGTCGAACGCCTTGAACGACTCGGCGGTGAAGGCGAGGCGGGCTTCGGCGTTGCCCGAGATGTAGGCCACCTCGTCTCGCCGGTAGATCGGCATGATCGGCACCATGATCGCGCCGAGGCGCGCGAGCGCGACCGTGATGACGGCGAACTCCGTCCAGTTGGGCAGCTGGACGGTGACGCGGTCACCGGCTCGAAGGCCCCACCGGTGCAGACCGACCGCGAGGCCGAGGGCCCGGTCGCGCAACTGCCGGAAGGTGAGCCCCGTCGTGTCGTCCGTGAGGAAGACGCGATCGGGCTGGGCCTGCACCTGGCGCTCGAGCAGGTCGAAGAGGGTGTCGGCGCGCCACTGGCCCGTGTCGTAGAACGTCGCGATCTCGTCGGCGGAGTAGCGGTCGGTGACGTGCGCGAGCTTCATCGGGCGACGGTCCCTTCGGGGTCTGTTCGTGTGTTGGACCGATCATAAAATGGTTAGACCGAAGGATCAAGAGGTCTCCGGTGTCAACGCAGCTGCCACTTCGGGGCGCGCCTCTCCTTGAAGGCGGCCACCCCCTCCTTGATGTCCTCGGTGGTGAACGCGAGGGCGAGCTGCGCCTGCAGGGCCGAGAGCGCCGCGGGGAGCGGGAGGTCCCGCGTGGCATTGATGGCGTCCTTGCCCAGTCGCATGAGCAGTGGCGACTTCGTGGCCAGACGCCGGGCCCAGTCGCGGACCGTCTCGTCGAACGCCTCCGCCGACACCACGCGGTTCACGATGCCCAGGCTGAGCGCCTCACCGGCCGTGATGGACTCGCCGAGCATCATCAGCTCGTTCGCCTTCATCCGGCCGATGTTGCGGTAGATCACCGCGGAGATCATGAACGGGAAGACCCCGACGTTGATCTCGGGACATCCGAAGCGCACCGAGTCCTTGGCGATGATCAGATCGCACGCGAGGGCCAGCCCGAAGGCGCCGGCCAGCACGTCACCGTTCGCGGCACACAGGACCGGCTTGCCGAGGCCTCCGATGAGCTGATAGAGCCGGGGGAACCGGTCCAGGCCGCCATACTTGGTGATCGTCGGAGCGTCGCCGGCGAACGCCTTGAGGTCACCGCCCGCGGAGAAGATCCGGTCGTGCGAGGAGGTGAGCACGACGACGCGCACGGTGTCGTCCGCCCGCGCCCGCAGGAACGCCGAGATGAGGTCGTCGAGCAGCTCGTCGCTGAGTGCGTTGCGGACCTCGGGGTCGTCGAGGGTGATGGTCCCGACGGCGTCGGCCACCTCGTAGCGCACCTTGTTCGTCACGTCGGCTTCCTTTCGGGTTGCAGTCAGGGCTGGGTGAGGACGACCTTGCCGAAGCCCGCGCCGGCCTCGAGGAACCGGTGGGCGTCCGCAGCGGCGTCGAGGGGGTACGTGGCACTGATCGGAGGTGGCACGATGTCATTCCCGTCCATGAGCGCGAGCAGGCCGGCGAAGTCCCTGGGGCTGCCCATCGTCGTGCCGATCAGCTCGTACTGCCCGAAGTAGAAGGGCCGGGGCTCGAGGACCACGGAGTCGGAACGCGACGCGCCGAGGACGACGAGGCGCCCGCCGTGCCGCAGGCACCGGAGCGAGTCCCGCCACGTACCAACCGAGTCCAGGACGAGGTCGAAGCCGGCCCCGCCGGGTGAGAGTGCCCTGGCCTGGTCGGGCCAGTCGTCCTCCGTGTAGAGCACCCCACCAGCAGCGCCGAGACCCTTGGCCTGCGCGATCTTCTCGGGCGAGGATGACGTGACCACGACCCGGGCTCCGACGCCGGAGGCCAGCGAGACGGCCATCGTCGCGACCCCTCCGCCGGCACCGAGGACCAGCAGGCTCTCCCCCCGGCGAAGGCGGCCACGGGAGAAGAGGCCTCGGTACGTGGTGACCCCGACGAGCGGGAGGGCTGCCGCCTCATCCCAGCTCAGGCCGGCCGGCCTCGGGGCGAGGCAGTCGACCGGTACCCGGACCAGCTCGGCGTAGGTGCCCCAACGGTGGTCGCCGAGGATCTCGAAGTCCGGACCGGGCGCGGACTCGTCGTCGCCCCACCAGAGGGAGGGCAGGACGACGACCTCCTCGCCCGTGTCCACGCGAACGCCGGCACCGTCGGCTCCGATGACATGCGGGAGCGGCGAGCCGTACCGGCCCTGACGGACGAGCACATCGTGCCAGTTGAGGGCAGCGGCCTTGAGGCGCACGGTCGCCCACCCGGCCCGCGCCTCGGGATCGGCCACCGACTCCGCGCGGAGGACGTCGGCCTCTCCGAAGGTCCTCATCAGGACGGCCTGCATGTCGACACTCCTATATCGGTCTGACCATTAGACCTTACCGAGGGGATGGCCGCGAGGCAACCCCAAGCTCAGCCCTCGCCGCCCTCGAGGGTCAGGCGCAGGTACTGGCTGATGGCCTCGGCGCGGTTGTCGACGTGCAGCTTGCGAAGGATGTGCTTCATGTGCGACTTGACGGTGTCGCTGGAGATGACGAGGCGTTCGGCGATGCGGTCGTTGGTCGCGCCCGTTGCGACGAGGGCGAGCACCTCGAGCTCACGCTTGGTCAGCAGGCTCTCGAGCCGACCGAGATCAGCGGTGCGCTTCATCCGTCGCTGGCCCGCGCCGAGGGCGGTCGGGCGGTCATGCCTGGCCAGCCCGATCTCGGCGTTGGCGAGGTCGTCGAGCGAGGTGGCGACTGCTTGGAGCGCGGCACGCACCTGGTCACGCTGCTCCTGGAGCCGGCGCACCAGCACAGCACGCTCGAAGAGTCCGTCGAAGACCCGGGCGAAGGCTGCCAGCACGTCGCGGTCGAGCGGCGTCACCGCGAGCGCCCGGTAGTCCGCGTGCAGGAAGCCGACGACGCGACCCTCCGGCATGAGTGGCGCCGCGACGTACGACCGGTGACCCGACGCCGCGCGGAGGACGGGGCTGACCCGCGGGTCGGTCGCGGCGTTCTCGACGATGGCGGCCTCGCCCCGACGCACCATGTCGGACTCGAGCAGGAGGCGGTCGAGCGGGATCTCGGGGATCTGGGCCATCCAGTCGCGGAAGCGCAACTCTGCGTCCTGCCGATGGACCGCATAGCTCTTCCAGGGTCGCCACATGGTCCCCTCCACGCGAGAGAGCATGACCCGATCGAAGCCGCAGGACTCGACCACGGCCCGGCACACGCTCCCGAGCAAGACATCGGGGTCGTGCAGGTCGCGCAGGCCGGCCAGACCTCTCTCGAGCTGCTCGAGCCGTCGCAGGCGCTCGTGCACGATGAAGTCGCGGATCTCGAAGCGCATGGTCTGCACGTCGGCCAAGGCGATGCTGACAGCGTGCGCCCGCTCGCCGCCGGTATCCGTGCCCAGGAGGCGGTCGCGCAACTGCCCGCCGCGAACGGCCAGATGGGCGTCGAGCGCACGCAGGCTCTCGAGCGCCGCCGGCGCGGGCGTCAGGTCCGAGTCGGCCAGCTCGTCCGTCATACAGAGCAGCTCGGCCGCGCGATCCCTGAGACGGGACCCTCGTCCATGCGTGCTCATCGCCACATCATAACGATCGTTAACGCGCGTGCTAGCGTCGCAACCGTGGACCGTGACCGTCAGATTCTCGAGACCGCTGCCGAGCTCTTCCACGAGAAGGGGTTTCACGGAGCCAGCATGGACGAGCTCGGTAGCCGCGCCGGACTGAGCGGACCGGCCCTCTATCGACACTTCGCGGGGAAGAACGAGATCCTCGCCGCACTGTTCGACCTGGCCATGGACGAGCTGCTCGACGCTGCGGGGACGCCCGATGGCACCGATCCTCAAGAGGACCTGGATCGGCTCATCCGCCACCACGTCAGATTCACCATCGGCAACCGGCATCTCGTCAATGTCTACTACCGCGAGGGCCGCTCGCTGGTCGAACCGTGGCGAGGCCGCTTCGGTCGCCGGCGCGAGCGATACGTGGAGCTCTGGGAGCGCCATGTTGCCCGGCGGTACGCACAGGCGCGTGCTGCGGAGGTGTCCGTCGCGACACAGGCGTGCCTCGGCCTGATCTTCTCGATCACGACCTGGCCGAGTGGCCTGCTGCGCGGGCGGTCCGTCGAGGACCTGGTCGTCGGGCTGGCGATCTCGAGCCTGCAGGCTCTGGAACCGCTGGTCATCCCTTCGCGAAGCTGAACATGGCACTGGCGATCCGGCGCTTCTGCAGCTCGTCGGTTCCCTCCGAGATGCGGTAGCGGCGGTGGTGCCGGTAGATCAGCTCGAACTGCTTGGCTCGCGTGTAGCCCATGCCGCCGTGGATCTGCATGGCTCGGTCGGCGGCGTTGCAGGCCAGCTGGTTGCTTCGGAAGTTGACCATCGCGACCTTGTCGCTCACGCCGGTCTTGCCCAGCTCGTCCATCATCCAGGCTGTCTTGTAGATCGTGTTGCGGACCAGCTCGGCCTCGGTCTGCAGCTCGACGAGCTGCCACTGGATGCCTTGGTGCTCGTGCAGCGGCTTGCCGAAGACCACGCGCTCCTGGGCGTACTTCACCGACTCGTTGATGCAGTACTGTGCGGCGCCGAGGGAGGCGGCGGCCTGCCGGATCCGGTTCTCGTGCACGAACAGCTGGGCGCATTCGAGGCCCTTGCCCACCTCGCCGATGACGGCGCCCGCGGGGACGCGGACGTCGCGCAGGTGGACCTCGGAGTGGTCGCTTGGCATGTTGAACGTCCAGTGGTTGAACGGGATCGAGAAGCCTGAAGTCGGGATGGGGACGAGGAAGGCGGTGATGCCGTCGGCCTTGCCGTCCTGGCCGCCGGTCCGGGCGAAGACGATGTCGTACTCGGAGCAGTCGACGAGTGAGTTGAAGCGCTTCTCCCCGTTGATGACCCAGTCGTCGCCGTCCCGGCGGGCGGTCGTCTCGAGCCAGGTCGCGTCGGACCCGTGGTTCGGCTCGGTGAGGCCGAAGGCGATCTCGATGTCTCCGCGGATGAGCGGCTCGATGAGCTCGCGCTGCTCCGGGGTGCCGAACTCGTCGAGGACGAGCGCGATCGGCAGGTTGGCGACCACCGAGGCCTCGTCCGAGTGGGGGAAGTGCAGCCCCGAGCCCCTCGTCAACAGGTGCTCGCGGACGAAGGCCATCGCGACGTTCGTACCCGCCTGGCCACCCATCGTCGCCGGGAGGGGGTACCGGAAGAAGCCCGCTGCGTCGGCGCGGCGGCGCATCTCCTGCAGCAGTTCACGCCAAGCCTTCGTCGGGAAGCCGTCCCGCTCCCAGTCGGTGCGGGCGTACTCCCTCCGGTGGTCGAAGAACTGCGGGTGCTCGTCCTCGAGCGGCTTGATCTCCCGCTCGATGAAGTCGTCGAGGTGCTTCACGAAGGTCGTGACGTCCTCGGGAATCGACCAGTCCATGGGCCCTTCCTTCCTGTACGTGCTGGTTCCTCCGGGGACGGTAGGTCGGATCGGCCCTGCTCCGGGTCGACCGCTCCGGAGTGCGGTGTGGATTGCTCCAGCGCGCCGGGGCATCGACGGGACGCTCACGGCGACGGCGTGGTCTCATCGACGCATGTTGACCCTGAACGGCATCGCAGAGCTCGAGCAGCGGGTGGGCCAGGACCTCGGCACGAGCGACTGGCACCACGTGACCCAGGACCGCATCACCGCCTTCGCCGACGCGACCGACGACTTCGAGCAGATCCACCTGGACGAGGCCCGCGGCAGGCAGGCAGGGCTGGGCGGCACCATCGCGCACGGCCTCTACACGTTGTCGCTCGGACCGAAGTTCCTGTACGAGATCTACTCGCTCGACGGACCCTCACTGGGCCTCAACTACGGCTTCGAGAAGGTCCGCTTCCTCAACCCGGTGAAGGTGAACTCGCGGATCCGGATGACCGCGACCCTCAAGGCGGTCGATCCGATCCCTGGAGGGCACCGCGTCACCATCACGCAGACCTTCGAGATCCAGGGCCAGGAGAAGCCCGCCGCCGTGGCGGACTCCGTCGTCGCCTACTTCGACTGAGAGAGGCGCATAGTCATGAAGGCCATCGTCGTATCTGAGCTGACCGGACCGGACGCCGCCGTCCTGAGCGACATTCCGGAACCGACCGGCGCCCACCCCCGGGCGCAGGGCGAGCGCCTCCTGGTGGAGGTTCACGCCGCCGGTCTGTCGTTCATCGACCCCCTGCAGACGCGGGGGCTCTACCAGAACGGGGTGGCTACGCCCTACATCGCGGGCAGTGAGGTCGCCGGCGTCGTCCTGGAGGCGCCCGAGGGGTCGGGGTTCGAGCACGGCGACCGTGTCGGGGGGATCATCTGGCACGGGGGCCTGGCGGAACGCGCCCTGGCCCTGCCCGAGTACACCGTCAAGCTGCCCGACTCGATGTCGTTCAGGGAGGGCGCCGCCCTGTACATGAACTACGCGACGTCCTGGTACGCCTTGTACCGCGCGGCTGTCCAGCCGGGTGAGTGGGTCCTCGTTCAGGGCGCCGCCGGAGGCGTCGGGACGGCTGCCCTCGACCTGGCAAAGACGTTCGGGACCAAGGCGATTGCCGTCGTGTCGAGCGACGCGAAGGAGGCCGCCGCGCGGGCCTGCGGCGCGGACGAGGTGGTCCGGTCCGACGGGCCCTGGCTCGAGGAGGTGCGCGCGCTGACGGATGGGCGCGGCGTCCACGTCGTGCTCGACCCGGTCGGGGGCGACCGCTTCACCGACTCGTTGCGCGCCCTGCGGCAGGGCGGACGACTCATCGTCATCGGCTTCACGGGTGGGGAGATCCCCACCGTCAAGGTGAACCGTCTCCTCCACCGCAACCTCACCGTCACGGGCATCACCATGGACAACATGGAGACCGAGTACCCCGGCACCCTCCGGATGGTTCGCGACGCCGTGGAGAGGCTCGCTGCCGACGGGGCGATCAAGCCGCTCGTCGGCGCGACCTTCCCGTTGGAGCAGTCGGCTGCCGCGCTGCGCTCGCTCGAGGAGCGTTCCGCGATCGGCAAGGTCGTCATCGAGGTCGTCCCCGAGCAGAGGGGCTGAGCTACAAGCGAAGCACGCGTATGCCGCTGAGCCGGCTCAGCGGCATACGCGTGCTTGGTCTTGCGTCAGGACAGCCAGTCCCGGCCTGCCTCGACGGCGTCCATGATCTCGTGGCCTCGGACGATGACCGCCCTCAGCGACTCGCCCCCAACCGTGATGAGCGGGTCGGGGTCGGCGAGCCGGCGGTTGCGCTTGACGAAGACGGCGATGGTCGAGGCCGTCTTGTAGTGGCAGGAGGCGAGGAACCAGCCGAGGTCAGGGACGTGTCCGGGCCGGAGCGAGAGGTACTCGTCGAGCAGGACGTGCGCGGGCGGCATACCGCTGCCCGCTGCGAGGTCGCGGGGGCCTCGCCGGTGGCGGAAGTAGTGCGCCGGGTCGGTGTGCATGAGCAGCCACGCCAGGTCGCTGCGGGGGTCGCCGGTCGACCAGATCTCCCAGTCGATGATGGCGGTGAGCTCGCTGCCGTCGAAGAGCATGTTCGCGAGGCGGTAGTCGCCGTGCAGCAGGGTCGGCTCGACAGGGTCCGGCCGCGTCGCTGTCAGGCGCGCGTGCAGCTCGGCGTGGCCCGGACAGATGTCGTCGTCGACCGTGCTGAACAAGCGCGCCCAGCGGTCGAGCTCCTCCTGGATGGAGGTGACCGGCTCGTCCCCGACGCCCAGCTGGGCAGGCGTGATGTTCTGCATCCGCGCCAGCATCCGGGCGGCCGAGCGGGCTCGCGTGTCGACGACGTCGGGGGCCGGGGGATCTTCCGTGACATCGAGAAGCGGCTCGTAGGAGTCGCCGGCGACCAGCTCCATGACGAAGAGCGGCGGCGCACCGTGGTCCTCGAGGAGGACACCGGGCACTCTGATGCCGTCCTGCCCACCGAGCAACCGGATCACCCGCGCCTGTCGGAGGACGTCGCGGTTCTTGACGGGCTCGAGACCCACCGGGGCCACCTTGACGACGACCTGCATGTCGGATTGTCCCGGGCGCACCAGCTTGGTGGCATAGGTCAGGCTCGACACACCGCCGGGGAACCGTCGAAGGCCACACACCTGAGCTCCCGGCCAGCGGCGGTCTGCGGCGGTCGTCAGCCTGGCCAACAAGACGTCTCGATCCAGCTTCCTCACGTGCTCAACTGTCCGGTCGGGACGTCGCGAACGCAATGCGATGCGGGTCGCGGAGTGGAGATGTGCACAGCGTGAACCCGTCACGGCGCTGCCCCGTCGACGAGACCACTGTTACACCAGATCCATGACGCTCGATGCCGCTGCGGGGAAGGCAGTTCCAGACCGTTTCTCGCTTGCCGGGAAGGTGGTCGTGATCACGGGCGCATCCTCGGGTCTCGGGGTAGCCTACGCCCTCGGCATGACGCAAGCCGGTGCCAAGGTGGTGCTCGGGGCACGTCGCGGGGAACGTCTGAAGGAGACGGTGGCGCTCGTCGAGGCGGCCGGTGGGGAGGCGATCGCGATGGAGACCGACGTCACGCACATCGAGGACTGCGACGCACTCGTCGCTGCGGCAATGGACGGGTTCGGACGGGTCGACGTCCTAGTCAACAACGCCGGCAGTGGGGGCGAGTACCACCTCGTGACCGAGGACCCACCGGAGCACTTCCGCGCGATCGTCGACCTCAACCTCAACGGGTCCTACTGGATGGTCCAGGCCTGCGCCAGGGTCATGGAGCCGGGCAGCTCCATCATCAACATCTCCAGCGTCATGGCGCTGACGACGGCAAAGATGCCGGCTGCGGCCTACAGCGCGAGCAAGGCCGCCATCCTGGGGCTCACCCGCGACCTCGCGGCACAGCTCGGTCCCCGAGGGATCCGCGTCAACGCGATCCTCCCCGGCGTCTTCCCCTCGGAAGCGACGGCCCACTACAGCGAGAACTACAAGGCCAAGGTCGTCGCGGCCCGCATCCCGATCGGGCGCATCGGCGACCCGACGGACATCGCCGCCACGGCGGTCTTCCTCGCGAGCGACGCCGCCGGCTACATCACAGGAGTGAGCCTGCCGGTCGACGGCGGCGTCCTGATCAACTGAGGACACCCGCCGTCGAGGTGCCCTCGAGTACCGTCGCTCAATCGTCCCAGTCACCCATGAATCAGGATCGCCGTGCGCCGACGCGCCACCGACACCGTTGACCTGCTCGGCGACGAGCGTGTGCTGGGGATCAGCGAGAACGTCAAGAACCCCTGGGCGATGGTCCGGCCGCCCGCCAAGCAGCCCGCGTGCTGCGCGTTCGGGGTGATCATGCCGTTTCCCCGTTCTGTGATCCGTCGCCGGTAGTCGCCTCAGACACGAGACCCGCGATCACCTGGTTCCGCAGCTCGGCCTTGAGCACCTTCCCGGTCGGGCCTAACGGCAGGGCTCGTGAGGTGTACACCGCTCTGGGCACCTTGTAGGCCGCGATCCGCTCTCGGCAGTAGTCGGTCACCGAATCGGCGCCGAGGTGTCCACCGCGTCGCGGCACGACGACCGCCACCGGGATCTCCCCCCGCCGCTCACCCGGGACACCGACCACGGCACACGCCACCACTGCGGGGTGACCGGCGATGACCGCTTCCACCTCGGCCGGGTAGATGTTGTTGCCGCCGCAGATGACCATGTCCTTCTTGCGGTCGACGAGGAAGTAGTAGCCGCCCTCGTCGACGTAGCCGATGTCACCGCTGCGCCAACCTTGGAGTGTGTGCGCGTCCTGCGCTTCGGGGTCCTCGAAGTAGCCGGGGCTCATGATGTCGCCGCTGATGACGATCTCGCCGGGCTGGCCGACCGGTACCAGCTTGCCGTCGTCATCGAGGATCCGCACGACAGCGCTGCCGACGACCTGCCCGATCGAGCCGGGCCTTGGCCGACCCTGGTGGGGCTCGACGATGACGATCCCTGACGTCTCGGTGGCCCCGTAGATCTGGCTCAGCCACACCCCGGTGATCGCGTGGAATCGTTCGATCAGCGCAGGCGGGGCCGCCGCACCTGCGGTGATGGCGGTCCGGACCTGGGAGAGGTCGTGACGCGAGGGGTCGTACTGCTCGCACATGTCGACATAGATGGTCGGTGTCCCGAGCAGCATCGTGACGCGGTGCCGGGTGATGAGGTCAAGGGCGACAGCCACGTCCCACCGCGAGAGCAGGACCATCGTGGCCCCGGCGAACACGCAGGTATTCATGATGCCGCTCGCACCGAAGTTGTTGAACAGCGGCATGACGTTGAGGACCACATCCGAGCCGTAGCGCAGCCGGTTGTGGACGAACATCGCCGTGAGAGCGCTCTGTTGGCCGAGCTGGGTCTGGACGACGGCCTTGGGCCGACCGGTCGTCCCCGAGGTGAAGAACATGCAGACCGGGTCGTCCGGTCGGCGCGACGCCGGGTCGTATGACGTCGTCGACCTCTTCAGCAGCGCCTCGACGGAGTCGGGCCCACCGTCGGGCCCTGACCAGACCAGGACGGTGTCGGGGGCGGCCCCGTCAATGCGGCCGACCTCGGCCCTGCCCGCGGAGTCGGTGACCAGGATCTGCAGGCGGGTGAGCGAGGCGGCGGCGGCGATCTCGGGGGCCCGGAACATCGGGTTGAGCGGGATGGCGACGGCACCGATCCGCTGCGCCGCCCAGTAGGTCAGCGCGAGTTCGAGGCCGCTGGGCAGGAGGATCCCGACCGGCTGGCCTTCGGTCAACCCGTTGGCAGCCAGCTCGCCTGTCTGCTGCTCGAACTCCGCGTAGGTCACGGACTGATCCGCGGTGACGAAGAAGGGACGGTCGGGGTATGCGGCGGCGGTGCTCGTGAACATGGAGGTGAGTGTCTGCATCAGCTGTCCCTTTCCCTGAGTGCTCGATCAGGTTCGAGCAGGGCGCTCTCGTAGGCCAGCAGCTCGGCGGAGGTGACACCGTGGACGCGCAGCCATCGTCGCGCCCCACCCCAGCTCCCCTCCAGCCAGCCGAGGAAGGCCGACATGACCTCGACCCGGGGCTGGTGGTCGTCGGCCGTCGTCCCGGCCAGCTGGGCTCGGTACGGCTCGGCGTCGGCGAGGCGGTCGATGATCGGGGCGATCCCACGGGCGGTCAGGGCGTAGTCAGCCACAATCGCGTCTCGTGTCACTCCCAGGGCGTCCAGCAGCAGCGCCGCGACGACCCCGGTCCGGTCCTTGCCCGCTGCACAGTGGAAGAGCGCCGGCTGCCGGGCCGGGTCCATGAGGGTTCGCACCGCCTCGACCACTCGGTCCGGACCGTCGACGAGGTAGCGGTGGTAGCCCGCATGCCACGTGGTGCCCTGAGCGAGCCGTAGCGGGACATGGTGCAGCTCCACGCCACGGTCAACCCAGGCGACCTGTTCAAACGCGGTCTCGCCGTGGCGGCGCAGGTCGACCACGGTGCGCAGGCCGATCCTCTGCAGCAGTGGATCGGCGAGGATGCGCGGCGAGGCGAGGAACTCGCTTCGGAAGAGCCGGCCTGCCCGGGTGCGCCGCCCATCGACCGTCGTTAGCCCACCGAGGTCACGCAGGTTGTGGGTGCCGTCCGCCCGCAGCCGGCGACGGTCGCCGGCCGGTGCATCGCGGTCCGTGTCAGTCTCCAGCACCCGATGACTCCTTGTCCGTCATGACTCGACCTTCACCGCTTGACCCTCATGTCTTGACCTGCACGACGACCTTGCCGAGCGCCGCGCGCCTGTCGATGAGAGCAAGGGCCTCAGCGGCCCGGTCCAGCGAAAGCACGTGCCCGACGACGGGCCGGATCGCGCCGGTGGCGGACAGCTCCTCGAGGGCCGAGGCGAGCACCGCGCTGATCTCGGGGTGACGCCCCACATAGGGAGCGAGGGCGACCCCGACGACGCTCAGGTCACGGAGCAGGAGCCGGTTCGCACGCACCTCCGGTATGCCGCCCCCCGCGAATCCGACCACGCCAAGGCGGCCGCCCACATCGAGGGATCGCAGTGAGTCGACGAACCGCTCTCCCCCGACCGGGTCGATGACGACGTCGACACCGCGGCCATCGGTGAGCGCCTTGACCTCGTCGACCCAACCGGCTGCCGGTCGAATGACCAGCCGTGCGCCTGCCTCTCGGGCAACCCTTTCCTTCGCGTCGTCGGAGACGACCGCGATGGGCGTGCCGCCCAACGCCTGGGTGACCTGGATCGTCGCAGTGCCGACGCCTCCTCCAGCACCGTGCACGAGCACGGTCTCGCCGGGTCGCAGTCCGACTCGGTAGAGCGCGAACCACGCGGTTGCGTAGTTGAGCTCGAGAGCGGCGCCCTCGATGAAGGACATCGCGTCGGGCAGCCGGACGGTGTACCGGGGCTGACCGAGGGCCCGTTCTGCCAGCCCTCCCCAGAGCGTGAGGCTGGCCACCCGGTCTCCGGGTGAGAACCGACACCCTGACGGCGCCTCGAGCACGACCCCCGCGACCTCTCCCCCGGCGACGTAGGGGGGAGCCTGCCCATGTTGGTACTCGCCACGCGACTGGAGCAAGTCTGGGAAGCTCACGCCGGTGGCGTGCACGTCGATGAGCAGCCGCTGGCCATCTGCCCACTCGTGCGCCCCGTCCGGCTCCGGTACGTCCCGCAGTTCCCCCGCGCTCGGTCCGGCCAGTTCAGGGATGACGAAAGCTCGCACGTCAGCGGCCGGGGCCACTGGTCGACGGCGAGACCGGAACTGCGCGCGTGACGGACGAGGTGACGGAACGGGTGTTGAGCCCGTCGCCCCCGTCGACGGTGAGGGCCTGGCCCGTGACGCTCTTGGCCGTGGGCGAGGCGAAGAATGCCACCGCGTCGGCGATTTCGGCCGGGGCGACGAAGCCGTTGGGCATGGTCGCCAGCCAAGCGTCCTGGATGTCCTGTGGCATCGACAGGATGCCTGAGCTGGCGGTCATGCCCGGCAGCACCGCGTTGGCCGTGATGCCCAAACTGACGTTCTCGGCGGCTGCCGTCTTGACGAGGCCGAGCAGGCCGGCCTTCGTCGTGCTGTAGGAGATCTGCGCGGGCATGCCTTGGGTACCTGCGGTGCTCGAGATGACGACGATCCGCCCGAAGCGCCGCTCCCGCATCCCCGGCAGGCAGGCCTGCAGGACGCGGAAGGTGCCGGTGAGGTTGACGTCGAGGTCCTTCTGCCACTTCTCGAGACTCATGCTGTGGGCGGCCCCGAACATCGTGGTCAACCCGGCGTTGGCGACATACACGTCGATGTCGGATAAGTCCGGCAGCTCGTCCCGCGAGATGTCCGCCTGGTAGGTGCACCCCGGCTCCCGGTCGAGCGTGACGACCTCCATGCCGTCTGCCTCGAGCCTGGCCACAAACGCCTGGCCGATGCTGCCCTCGCGCGCGGCGCCCGTGACCAAGGCCTTCAACCTCTTGGACGTACTCATCACACTTCCCTTCACGAATGACGTGGCCTTGCTCATCTTCGGGACCACGCCAGACGACGTCCACGCGCTCGCGCGATGGCGCTGTCGACATCTCCACGTCGACCTGGCACCTTCACCGCCGAGCCACGGAGGACGTGACCGAAGGCCTTCGGCTTGCCGCCGCCTGTCATGCGGTCTTCCGGCCGGTGCTGGCTTCCCCCGGCGCCAAGCCGGTATGGCGGCTCGCGGGCTCCGTCGGCTCCGTGCCGGCGGCGCCCGCGTCGGCGGGCACCCGGGTACCGATTGCATCGAGCGTGGGGTGGCCCTGAAGTCGAAGCACGAGCAGCGCGGTCTGCACGCTCAGCTGGTCGTTTGCGTCTCCCGCCACATCGAGGCCGGTGGCCGCCGCGACCCGAGCCAGGCGGAGCCGAATCGTGTTCTCGTGCACGCCCAGGCGCGCCGCGGATGCCCGCACACTGCGGCTGGCGTCGAAGTAGCACTGGAGGGTGAGGAGCAGGTCGGCCATCCCGGGTTCGGAGGACAGCAGCCGGCCGAGCACGTCACCGACGTAGGCCTTGATCGCGGACGTGTCGCTGTTGGCAAGGAACAGCCGTGCAGGACCGAGATCGTCGACCGCGAGGACGTTGTTGGCAGTCCGCCCGACGAAGCGGTCGATGCAGTGGACGACCTCGCGGGCCTCGCGATAACCCCGGGAGAGGGCGTTCGGCTCGCAGACGCTGGAGATGCCGACGATGACGTCGGGTCCGCAGAGGCGTGCGGTTGCAGACGCGATCGCGGCCTTGACCTCGTGGACCAGGGACACGTTCGGGCGATCCGCCGGTGCCTCGATCACGAGGAGCACTCCGTCTGACCCCCGCGTCGTGAGGACCTCGACGCCGAGGGCGTGTTCGATCGCTCCCGCGAGCGTCTGGTCGACGCACTCGTTGGACCTGGCGTGGGATGGTTCATGCACGTAGGCGAGGATGCGGCGGGCGCCGGTGTCGACGCCAAGGTAGTCGGCGCTGGCCATGAGGTCCTCGGCGGTGTGGGTGCCGCGGATCAGCGACCGGGCCAGGGCCGATTTCGCGTTCCACGCCATCCGTGCGACTCGCCGTTGGACGAGCAGCTCGGAGGCGAGGTGAGCGGCCGTGCGGTGCGCGGCATACGTGTCGAGCGCGCTGAAGCGCGAGGGGTGCTCATCGATGACGAGCCAGCCGAATACCTCTCCGGCGGCGACGACGGGTGCGACGATCTTGCGACGGCTGAGGCCGCCGACGCCACCCGCAGGCACGATAAAGGTTTCGGTCGTGTCCCCGGCGTCGGCGTCGTGGTCGGTGAGGACCGCATGGATCGCGGGGCTCCAGACGGGGGCGGTTCCACCGGAGGATGCAGTCGTGATCTGCCGATGACCGTGGTCGAAGAGGGTCGTGGGCTTGCCGGTCAGGCGCGCCACCTCACCCACGAGTGCGGTCAGGCCGCCCCCGTCACGCATGATCTCGGTCAGGCGACCATCGACCGTGGCCCGAGCCCGGAGGTTACCGTTCGCCCGTGTCAGCGCATGGCTCCGGTAGACAGAAGCAATCGTGGTGGCGGCCAACGTGGCGACGGTCGCGATCCCGCGCAGGATGGACGAGTCGGGGTCGCTGCCGTGTTCACTGGAGGCTTCGCCCCCATCGAGGGTCAGGAACCCAATGGCGTCCCCGCTCGGTCCAAGGACCCGCGCCATGACGAACAGCCGGCGGGTGGCCTTCTCGGCCACGACAATTGGAGACTCTGACTCCAGGACCCGGTCCCGAAGGCCCGCGGCGAGCGGCGCAGCGGCACAGCTCGGGGACTCATCGTCGGAGGTGGCGGCGAGCTCGAACCTAACGTCTTGTTCTGAACGCATGTGGAGCCTGACCTGCGCCCCGCCGGCGGCGTCCGCGGCGAGACGCAGGACGTCGCGCAACTGGTCGGCCATGGCCGCCGGCAGAGTCGGCATCGGCATCTCCCCCTCAGGCCCGCAGCTTCGCTGCGATCTCGTCCCGCAGGAGGTGCTTCTGGATCTTGCCGGTGGCGGTCATGGGCAGCGAGTCCACGACCTCGAGCCGCTCGGGCAGCTTCGGCGTGGCCACGTGGCGCTGCCTGAGGAAGTCGACGATCTCCGTGAGCGTCGGCGCCTCCTGCTCGGCAGCGGGGATGACATAGACGCAGACCTTCTCACCCAGGCGTTCGTCGGGCATCCCGACTGCCACGACGTTTCCGACCGCTGGGTGGTCGAGCAGCAGGTCCTCGAGCTCACGCGCGCTGACGTTCAGGCCGCCTCGGATGATGATGTCCTTCGTCCGGCCCGTGACGCGGACGTAGCCGTCATCGTCCATGAACCCGAGGTCTCCGGATCTCGAGTAGCCGTCCGGCGTGAAGAGGGCATCGGTCTCGGCCGGGTTCCGGTAGTAGCCAAGCATGTGGCTCGGTCCCTTGTAGGCGATGTCGCCCTCGGTGCCACCCGGCACCTCCTCACCCAGCGCGTCGACGACCTTGACGGACGCGCCCGCCAGGGCACGGCCGTCGGACGTGACCGACCGTTCCGCGGGATCGGTGGCGGTGCACATCGTCGTGAGGAAGTTCTCCGAACGACCGTAGAGGCTGAGCACGCGGCCGCCGCGCAGCATCTGCCCGGCCCGCTCGACGACGCTGCCGGGGATCGGCGCGCCAGCACAGACCCAGTAGCGCATGCTGCTCAGGTCGTGCACGGCGGGGTCGTGGACGCCCATCATCATCTGGAGGAAGGCGGTCGCGGTGACGGCGACCGTGCAGCCGTGCTTCTGGATCCGCTCGATGCCCTCGGTCGGTTCCCACGCCTCCATGAGGTGGGAGGAGGCACCGGTGATGAGGGGCAGCACGACACTGGTGACGAGGCCGGTGCTGTGGGTGATCGGCGACGGACCGAACTGCACGTCCTCGGCGGTGTAGTCGAGGCTCGTCGCGATCGCCGCGGAGCTGGCGCGAATCGCGTTGTACGTGTGGAAGCAGCCCTTCGGCTTGGCGGTCGTCCCGGACGTGTAGACGATGAGGAAGGGGTCATCGGGGGAGCTGTCCGGGCCGACCTCGCCGGCCAGCTCGGTCAGATCACCCGCCACGAGGAGGGAGGCCAGGTCGGTCGCACCGCCCGGCGTGGCCTGCGCGGCCGCTCCGCCGCGTGCTACCACGAGGTGCCGGAGCTGCTCGGGGTGCTCGCCCTGGATCGCGGCGTACATGTCGACGTAGGAGAAGCCCTTGACGGACTCGCACGTGATCGCGGCGACCGCGCCCGAGTGCTCGACGACGTAGGAGACCTCGGCTCCCCGATAGATCGGCATGACGGGCACGACGACGGCGCCGAGGCGTGAGAGGGCGACGGCGGCGAGGCCGAACTCGGCCCAGTTGGGCAGCTGGACGACGACGCGGTCGCCGCGCTCGATCCCGAGACGACGCAGGCCGGCGGCCAAGCGCAGCGCGTCGTCGCGCAGCTGGCCGTAGGTGAAGGAGGCCGTGCTGTCGAAGATGAACACCTTGTCCGGATATTCCGCGGCTTGGGCGACGACGTCCTGGTAGAAGCTCTCATGACGCCAGTAGCCGGCGTCGTAGAAGTCCTTGACCTGCTGCTCGGTGTACCGGTCGGAGACGGTGGCGGGCGACTGCGTTGTCATGAGCGCTCCAGGGCTGGGAGTGGCGTGGGTTCCCCGACGGTGGGTGCGGCCGAAGGGCCCACCCACCGATTGCCCCTAAGTTAGAATGGTTGGACCGAAAAGACAAGGGTATGCCGCTCAGCCCGCGAGCAGCTCCCTGACCTTGGCGGCGTGCTCGAGGCCTGCCTCGACCGAGGCGGCGACCGGGATCAACGTGATGTGCTCGGCCCCGCCGTCGACGAAGGCGGTCAACCACTCGGCGACGTGCTCCGGGGTGCCGGCCGGCGCGACGTGCTGGAACTTTTCGTAGGGCAGCTTGTAGAGCGCCTCCATCCGTTCTCCGATGAGCCCGCGCGCCGTCTCACCGTTGGAGTCGAGCCCGCACCAGACGTTCACGCCGAACCAGGTCGGCTCGGGGCGGCCGAGCGCGCGAGTCGCCTCGAGGATCTCCCCGCGTGTTTGGGCGAACCGGCGGGCCGAGCAGAAGATTCCCAGCCAGCCATCGCCGTGCGCAGCCGCACGGCGGACCGCCGCCTGGCCCTTGCCGCCGATGACGAAGGGGATCGGCTCGGCGGGTGACGGAAGGATCCTTGCCGCGTCGAGGGAGAAGAACTCCCCTGCATGGGTGACCTCGTCGCCGGTCAGGAGGCGGCGGACGAGCCCGAGCGCTTCGTCGAGCTGGCGGCCTCGGGTGGCGGGGTCGACCCCGGAGTTGCTGATCTCGCTGCGGTCCTCGCCACCGACGCCGACCCCAAGGACGAGCCGGCCCGGCGCCATCTCGGCGAGGGTGGCGAGCTGGCGCGCCGCGACCATCGGGTGGCGCAGCCCGAGCAGGTAGACGCCGATGAGGACCGAGACGTCGTCCTGGGTCGCGAGCACCGAACTCGCAGAGACGATGCCGTCGAAGCCGGTTCCGCCGTGGAAGGAGATGTGGTCGCCCACCGTCACATGATCCAGGCCGGCGCGCGTGGTGTGGTGCAGCAGCCGGCGGCGCTGGTCGGGGCCTGAGGCCATCAGCGCATCGTGGGGGAACGAGATCCCGACCTTGGTCATCGGGCAGCCACCTTGCCGATCAGGGTGGTCGCGATGATCCGCTTCTGGATCGCGGCGGTCCCGTCGCCGATGAGGTAGCTCATGACGTCGCGGTAGCGCTGCTGGAGCGGCGTCTCGGCGGAGTAGCCGAGGTTGCCGTGGGTCACGAGGGCCGCCTCGATGGCGTCCTTGGCCACCTGCGGCGGCCACCACTTGCACATCGCGGCGAGGTGCGTGTGCTGTTCCCCGGACTCGCGGGCCCAGAGCGAGCGGTAGCAGAGCCAGCGGGCCGCCTCGAGCAGCGTGGCACTCTCGGCGATGGGGAAGGAGACGCCCTGGAAAGCCGCGATGGGGCGGCCGAACGCCTCGCGCTGCTGCGACCACGCGATCGCCTCGTCGAGGCTGGCCTGGGCTGCACCGAGACAGGCGAGCCCGATCGCGGGACGGCTGAAGTCGAAGTGGGACATGGCGCCGGCGAAGCCCCTCCCGCGCTCCCCGACCAGATGGTCCGCCGGAACGAAGACCTCCTCGAAGGACAGGCCGCCCCAGCCGAGGGGCAGCGCGCCCATCCCGATCGTGTGGGAGCGGGTGACCCCTTCGGCGTCGAGCGGGACGAGGAAGCAGCTGATCCCGGCGTAGCCGCTCGTCCCCGGCTCGCGTGCGTAGACGAGCGCGGCGCCGGCATTCATGGCGTGGCTGATCGCGATCTTCTCCCCCGTGATACGCCAGCCCCCGTCGACCGCACGGGCTTCGGTGCGCAGGTTCGACACATCCGACCCCGCGGACGGCTCGGTGACAGCGATCGCCACCATCTCCTCGCCCGCGATCATCCGGGGAACCCACTTCCGAGCCAGGCTCGGCTGGCCGTGCTCGGCGATCTGCGCGGCGACCAGGCCGACGTAGATCGGTCCGGCCGCCACGTTGATGTCTCCCTGGGCCAGCGTCTCGGTCGCAAGGCCGAGCGTCACCGGGTCAGCTGGACCGGTGCCGCCATACTCCTCGGGCAGGCCGATGCCGAGCACGCCCAGCTTCGCCAGCTGCCGGTGCGCATCCCACGCGAAGTCCGCGGCGGCTGCCCGCTCGATGTACTTCGGCGCCAGCTCGGTTCGGGCGAACCGGAGCAGCTCTGCCCGGAAGTCCTGCTGCTCAGCGGTGAAAGCGAACGAGATCATGCGGGCCTCCCGGCGAGATGAATTTGGCCAGACCATATAGTACTAATGGACCGACCAAATTGTGAGGGGCGCCATGGCGACGACGAGACTGACGACCGGCGCGGGATCGAACGTCGTGGCCCGGCAACCGCTCCCGGTCGTGGTGAGCGAACCCGAGCGACTGTTCCGTGTTGAACCGGTATGTGAGCGTGACACGATCGTCTCCACCACCATGCCGACCGGCGCCTGGCTCGAGCGGGCCGCAGGGCGCATCTCGCTGGGGGCGCTGGGCGTACTCGCGGACGACGTGCTCGGCTATGCCGTACTCACCGAGCGCCCGGCCGACCACTGGTCGGTGAGCTCTGAGATCTCGCTCGACCTCTGCCACCCCATCGAGACCGGCCCTCGCCTGTCGGGCCGCGCGCGGCCGGTGTTCGCCGACCAGCGTGCCGCCGTCACGTCCGGTGAGATCGTGGACAACCAGGGACGGCTCGTCGCTGTCGGCCGACAACAGGGCCGCTTCGTCGCGACCATGCCGGGCGCTCCCGACGAGGGGCCGCCCGGTGCATCCACCCATGGCCCACCCGACCCAGGGGACGTCGGCTCGGTTTTTGATCTGCTCGACGTCGAGGCGAAGCCGACATCCGAGGGCGCACTGCTCGATGTTGCCGCGACGCCGGCCCTCGTCAACCCCCTGAGCAACCTGCACGGCGGCATCACGCTCTGCCTGGCGGACCTCGTCGCGATCACCGCCATGGAGGCCGAGGCCCGAGCCCTCGAGACGACCTCCATCCACGTCGCCTATCTGCGACCTGTTCCGTTGGGCACGACGGTGAGCTTTGTGGCGCATGTCATTCACTCGGGTCGCACCTTCGCGGTGGCGCGGGTGGAAGCGCGCACCGCCGAGGGCAAACGGTGCATCAGTGGCACCGTCACGGCCAGTTCGATCGGGGTCGGTCAGCACTGACAGACTGTCCGGCTCTCACCTGCTACTTGTGAACGATCGTTATCTGGTGCTACAACGGTCTGACCAAAGAGTCGGGTTTCCATCCCGACCGACATCAAGCTTCTAGGAGTCGTTATGTCCGGCGTCATCGACATCATGAACTACGCGCCCTATGTGGCGCCGGGCCTGTCGGGGACCGAGTACCAGTACGAAGAGTTCCAGACCATGGTTCGCACCACCCTTCGCCCACTGCTCCACGACGGCGTCGTCACCACCCAGTGGGGACGGGACGTCAAGGTCGACGACCCACCCACCGAGGCCGACCCCACCTTGCACATCGACGAGGCCATCGCACAACTGGACCGCGAGGGCTGCGACATGATCGTGCTCGCCTGCCTCAAGATGTGGTCCTACCGCCACCACCACCAGCTCATCATGGACATGCCCGAGGAGGTCGTGGCAGAGGCCGTCAAGGTCGCCGGCGACCGGTTCATCGGGGCCGCGGGCTACAACCCGTTCCGCATCGACGAGAGCCTGCGCCGCATCGAGACATTCGTGCGCGATCACGGGTTCAAGTACGTCTACTTCCACCCGATGACCTTCGGCATCGCGCCCAACGACCGCCGGTGCTACCCGCTGTACGCCAAGTGCATGGAGCTCGGCATCCCGGTGGGGATGCAGGTCGGGCACTCCGCCGAGACGCTGCCGAGCAACGTCGGCCATCCCATGCTCGTCGACGACGTCGCCATCGAGTTTCCGGACCTGAAGATCAACCTGTCCCACACGGGGTGGCCCTGGACCGGCGAGTTCATCTCCATGCTGTGGCGGCACCCGAACGTGTACGGCGACATCTCCGCCTACTTCCCCAAGACACTCGATCCGGAACTGATCAGGGCCATGGACCGGCAGCTGCGCGGCAAGATCATGCTCGGCAGCAACGGCTTCGACCTCACCCGATGCGTCCGCGAGCTGGAAGAGCTGCCGCTCAAGGACGCCACGAAGCAGCGGATCATGCGGGACAACGCCCTCGAGTTCCTGGGTTTGTGACGGGAGTCGGGCGACCCCTTGAGACCGGTCAGGAGCCGCGCATCGCGGCTCTGGCCTTCGAGGCTTCTCCAGCCCGGGTTCAGCGAGGTGCTGAGCGGCAGGCCACTGGTCGTGCCATGCGTCCGTAGGACGTTGAGCACTCACAGTTTGTCGGGGCCCTTCCTCTTTACGTCGTCCTGGATGACAGCCCATGCCGACACGCCAACGAAGTCCAGTCGGTCGGCCCTGCGCCGCTCACGAAGTTGGCTCCTCGCGTAACTTGCCGAGCAACCAGCTCTGCTCAGCGGGCTACTCCCTTTTCGTCATGCCGTGCAGGTCGGGCCGTCGGATCTTGGAGCGGCGCGGACGGTACCCATCCGCAGTCTCGAGGATCCGGCCGGCAGCGGTGAGGACGCGTTCCAAGTCCAGTCCGTCCAGGCTGGGTATCTCGCCCTTGAAGAACTGACTGAGGTGGTCAGGAAGTTCAACGCCTGGATAGCGTCGCTGGAACACGACCTTCGCTACCGACTCAGCCTCCAATTCCCTCATTTCCTCGGGCGTGCCACTCCGATCCGGCCAGAGATCCTTGTCGTGAGTGCCGGCGTGACCGCAGTAGAGGTGGCCCAGCTCGTGGGCCAGCGTTGCCAGTCGTGTCGCGTCCGTATGCGCTGAGTTGATTAGCGCTTCATAACGAATGGGCACCGAGTGGATCTGCCTCCCCTTTCCGTACGCCTCTTGAATCAGACAGGAATTCGCGGGCCAGAGGCAGCCCGCATGGTCCCACCCACGATTGGTCGGGGATACTCGCAAGCCGTCCCACTTGGCGTTCTCACTAATCCAATAGAGCGCCTCTCGCGCATCGCCCACAGT
>NZ_AWQS01000003.1 GCF_000576575.1 Intrasporangium chromatireducens Q5-1 | reverse complement strand
CCCCGCCCCCAGGGGCGGGGCCACCGGCATGTCCCAGACGCCGCTACCGGCGGCAGGACTCGGACTGGCCCCGCCTCTCGCTCCGAGGACGCGGCGGTCACGCGTGGACTCGTCAGAGCAGGCCCAGGACGCCGAGGACCCGACCGAACGAGGACGCGAGCCCGTGCTCCGTGGCCAGCCGGCCGATCAGCTCTGGGTCGGCGACCCGGTCCGGGACCGCAAGGTCGACGTCGTCGAGGGGCGCGTCCTTGGCCACTGCGACGACGGCGGGGGCCACGTCGAGGTAGGCGGCTGCACCCTCCAGCCGTGAGCGCTGGGCTCCCTTGATGCCCGGGTCACCGGCTTCGATGGCCTCGCGCAGTCCCTGCAGGCTCCCGTAGGTCGTGATGAGCTTGGCCGCTGTCTTCTCGCCGATCCCCGTGACGCCGGGGAGTCCGTCGCTGGTGTCACCCCGCAACACGGCCATGTCGGCATAGGCCGAACCACCGTCGATGCCGTACTTCTCCCGGAGGTACGCCTCGTCGACGAGGTCCGGCGCACGCACGCCGCCCTTGGCCGTGTAGACGACGCGGACCGGACCGGTCGAGTCGTCGACGAGCTGGAACAGGTCCCGGTCGCCGGTGACGACGTCGACGGGCATCGTGTCCTTGTGTCGGGTGGCAAGGGTGCCGATCACGTCGTCCGCCTCGAAGCCGTCTGACCCGAGTCGGGCGACGCCGATCCCGGCGAGGGCCTCGATGATGAGGGGAACCTGCGCCTCCAGTGCCTCCGGGACTTCCTCGGCGCCGGTCGCGTCGGCGACCCGATGACTCTTGTAGGAGGGGATGGCCTCGACCCGGAAACTCGGTCGCCAGTCATTGTCCCAGCACGCCACGACGTGGGAGGGCCGGGACCGCTCGATGAGCAGGGCGAGCATGTCGAGGAAACCTCGCACCGCATTGGTCGGCACGCCACTCGGCGACGACCGCTCGGGGACGCCGTAGAAGGCGCGAAAGTACAGGCTCGCCGAGTCGAGCAGGAGCAGCCGCTTCGTCATGGAGGTCATCGTGCCACTGTCCGGGGCAGCGACGGCACGGTCAGCGGTGGGCATGGAATGGGCGGTGGATCGCGGGTCCGCTGCACTAGCCTGCGCCCATGGAAGAACTGGATCGGCGGCTGGTGAGCCTCCTGGTGGCCGACGGGCGGATGAGCTACACCGATCTGGGCAAGGCCACCGGCCTGTCGACCTCCGCCGTCCACCAGCGGGTGCGCCGGCTGGAGCAGCGCGGCGTCATCACCGGCTACCGGGCCGACATCGCCCCCGACCAGATCGGTCTGCCGCTGACCGCTCTGGTCTCGGTGACACCCTTTGACCCGAGCGCGCCAGATGACGTGCCCGAGCGGCTCATCCATATTCGGGAGATCGAGGACTGCTACTCGGTCGCGGGGGACGAGAGCTACGTCCTCAAGGTCCGGGTCGGGACACCGGGCGACCTCGAGGACCTGTTGGCGCGCATCCGGTCGGCCGCCAGTGTGTCAACCCGGACGACTGTCGTCCTCTCGACGCCGTGGGAAGGCCGGTCCGGGCAGCGGATCGACGACCACTGACCGATCGCCCTGGGCCGGCCTGCCCGTGACCCGGAACTCCCACGCCCACAGCGCCAGTGCGGCAGCCGTGAAACCAGCCGCGACGATGCCCAGGACGAGCAGGGAACCGCTGACGAGCGGCGAGACCACACCCGCCACCGCAGCGTTGACCAGCGTGGTGAGGAACGCCTGGTAGGACGAGACCGAGCCCCGGGCGTCGGGCCGCAGGTCGAGCAGCTCGATGGTGAGGATCGGCAGGGCGAGCGAGACACCGAAGCCCGCGGCCGCCGCCGGGACGATCGTCCAGGGCAGGCCGGCCACTCCGCCGGCGAGGTGGTAGGCGATCCCGAAGGCGGCCCCCAGCAGCGACACCCCCAGCCCGGTCAGGACGATGAGCGGAGCCCGGGTCCGGCCGGCGAGCCTTCCTGCGAGGAACGATCCGACCATCATGCAGGCCACGAGGGGGATGAACAGCACCCCGAAGTCCTGGGCGCCCAGGTGGAGGTGGTCGTTGATGATGGCCGGCGCTGACGCGATGTAGAGGAAGAGAGCCGCGAAGTTGCACGTGATGGCACCGGAGAGCCGCTGCACGCCCGTGTGCCTGGCCGTCCGGGCGATGCTCTGCAGCAACGGCCCCGGGCGGAAGGGCACCCGCCGCTCGGCGGGGTGGGTCTCCGGCAGGAACACGCCCGCGAGAAGCACCAGCAGGGCGCCATACGCGGCGAGGACCCAGAAGATCGTCTGCCAGGAGCCCCAGCCGAGCAGCCACCCACCCACGACGGGCGCCACGGCAGGGGCGATGGCGAAGACGAGCGACACGTGGCTCATGAACCGCTGTGCCTCGGAGCCGTCGTAGAGGTCACGGATCGCCGTGCGGGCGACGATCATTCCGGCTCCCGCCACGAGCCCCTGCAGAGCGCGCGCGGCGAGCAGCATCGCCATGCTGGTGGACACGGCACACAGCACGCTGGCGAGGGCGTAGAGGACGCAGCCGGTCATGATGACGGGCTTGCGGCCAAGGGCGTCCGACACGGAGCCGTGGAACAGGCTCGTGATGGCGAAGGCGACCATGTAGACGCTGACCGTCTGCTGCATCGCGAGCTTCTCGACCCGCAGGTCGGCGGCCATCGCCTGGAAGGCGGGGAAGATTGTGTCGATGGTGAACGGGCCGAGCATCGTCAACGCGGCCAGCACGAGCACCAGGGAGCCGCGTGACGCTGGGCGTGAGCGGCTCACCGAGCCCGGCCGATCGGCGCGAGCACCGCGCCGGTCACCCGCACCAGGTCCCCGGGCGCCAGCTCGAGATCGAACCCGCGGCGACCGCCGGAGACGAAGACGGTCTCGAACTCCTCGGCGGACGCGTCGAGAACGGTCGGCAGCCGCCGCTTCTGGCCGATCGGCGAGATCCCGCCGACGACGTAGCCAGTGGTGCGTTCGGCGGCGGCGGGCTCGGCCATCGTCACCGACTTGACCCCGAGGGCACCGGCGATCGCCTTGAGGTCCAGCTGGCCATCGACCGGGACGATGCCGACGGCCAGGCTCCGGCCGGTGTCGACGAGCAGCGTCTTGAAGACCCGCTCGGGAGGCAGCCCGAGGACCGTCGCCGCCTCGAGCCCATAGCTGCTCGCCGAGGGATCGTGCTCATAGGTGTGGCGGGTGTAGTCGACTCCTGCGCGATCGAGAGCCTGGGTCGCCTGCGTCGTCGGGCCGGCGCCACCCCTCGCCCGGCTCACCGTCCGTCCGACGCGATCGAGCCGAGGCCGTCCCACATCGTCGTCATGACGAGGTCGGCTGCGTCACCGGCGCTGAGGCCCGGCGTCATGACGCGCGAGACCGCGAGTCGGTCGCAGGCACCGATCAGCAGCTCGGCCATGCCGGTCACGCGGCTGGATGGCAGCTGGTCGAAGGCCGGCAGGCTCCGCAGCCCCTCGGCGAACGCCTTGGCCGTCTGCTGGCGGATCCGCTCGACGGACTCCGCGGCCGGGCCGACCAGCGATCCCTCGGTGCGCAGCAGCGCGAACATCCGGTCGTGCTCGTCGATGAAGGTGAAGAAGGCGAGCACGACCGCCCGCAGCCGGTCCCGCACCTCGAGGTCCGGCTGCGCGGACCACGCGTCGATGATGAGGCCGAGCAACTGCCGTCGCCCGCGCTCGATGGAGGCGGCGAGCAGCCCCTCCTTGGAGCCGAAGTAGTCGTAGATGAGCGGCTTCGTCACACCGACTCGTTCGGCGATCTCGTCCATCGTGGCGGCCTGGATCCCCCGTGCGACGAAGACCTCTTCGGCGACCTCGAGCATCTGCGCCTCCCGCTCGGCCCGCGGGACACGGGTGCGCTGCGTTGGGGTGCCGGCCACAGTCGGAGTCTAGGTGGGGTGCCGGTCGCGGTGCCTCTGGCGTCCCACGATGGGGACGCCCAGCGCCAGCGCGGTCAGACGGCCGACGCCGCAGCTGCGCGGCTCGCCGCGGCCTGCTCGCCCGCCGCCACCATGACGTCCTCGTGGTCGACGGCGTCACGCCACCACTGCTGGCCCGACTCGGACAGCGTGTAGATCGGGTCGTAGTAGACGTACTCGCGAGACAGCGCTTCGACGTCGTCGCCCTCGATCGAGGTGCGGTAGTTCTTGCGCCAGTAGGAGATGCCGCGCTCCTGGTCGTAGGAGTCCTGCTGGTGCACCCAGCGCTTGCCGACGAAGGGCACGTCGCAGACGATCCGGGGCGTCGAGAAGCCCGGGAGGTAGCCCATGATCGAGTGCTGCAGCTCCTGCGCCTCGGCCAGCGAGAGCCGCCAGTGCTCCGAGAACGGGATCATGTCGCACATGTAGAAGTAGTACGGGGTGATCGACGCCTCGTCGGCCAGGGCGAAGCAGAGGTCGAGCAGCTGCTCGGCGGAGTCGTTGACACCCCGCATCAGGACGCCCTGGTTGCGCACGTCGCGGACGCCTGCGTCGAGCATCGCGCGGGCAGCCCGGGCGACGGCGGGCGTCACGGACTGGGCGTTGTTGATGTGCGTGTGGATCGCCAGGGCGACACCGCGGGAGCGGGCCTTGGCCGCGACGCGGCCCACGCCCTCGACGACGTCGTCGGCCAGCCAGTGCTGCGGCAGCCCCATGAGGGCCTTCGTCGCGAGCCGGATGTCGCGGATGTTGTCGATCTCGAGCAGCCGGTCGAGGAACGACTCGAGGTTCTTCCACGGCATGTTTGCGACGTCCCCGCCGGAGACGACGACATCGCGGACGGTCGGCGTCTCGCGCAGGTAGCGCAGCATCGCCTCGTGCCGGTCCACCGGCTTGAGGTCGAACTTGAGCTTCGGGACCTGCGGGGTCGAGTTGCCGACGAGGTCCATCCGGGTGCAGTGGCCGCAGTACTGCGGGCACGTCGAGAGCAGCTCCGCGAGGACCTTGGTCGGGTAGCGGTGCGTGAGGCCCTCGGCGACCCACATGTCGTGCTCGTGCAGGGAGTCGCGCGTGGCGTGGGGGTGCGAGGGCCAGTCGGTGCGCCGGTCGGAGAAGACGGGGACCATGTAGCGCCGCACCGGGTCGGCGTAGAACGCCTCGGTGAACTCGTGCCCCGCGGCCGGCATCGACCCCTCGGTCGAGGGCACCATCGTGTTGAGCATCTGCGGCGGGATGAGCATCGACATCGTGGCGCGCTCGGCCTGGTCGCGCTCGAGGTCGGCGTAGAAGCGCTCGTCGAGCAGGTCGCCCATGAGGGCCCGCAGCTGCTTCACGTTCTTCACGCAGTGGGCGCGCTGCCACTGTGCGCTGTCCCAGTCGGACTGTGTCACATCGGCCCACCCCGGGAACCGGGTCCAGTCGGGCTCGACGAGCTCGCGGCGGCGGTAGGCATATGGCTGTTCGACCTTGCTCATAATGCCCACCGTAGCCGAAGATCCGAGTGGATCTCTCGTATGATGCTTCAAGAACTGCGGTCGTGTCCCCCAAGCACCGAAGGATCTTGACACTGATGTCGTCACCCACCGAGGTCGTGCGCACCACCTCTCCGATCGGCCTGCACCGGGTCCTCGAGCCGCGGGGGGAGGCGGTGACGCTGCCCCAGGCGGCTCGTCGACTCGATGCGAGCCCTGAGATCGGGGCCGACGAGGTCCGGCTGCGGGTCGAGACGCTCAACCTCGACGCGGCCTCCTACCGTCAGCTCGCGGAGAAGCACACCGTCGACGGCCGTGTCGACGGGGACGCTGTCCGGGCCGAGGTGCTCGGGATCATCGCCGAGCGGGGCAAGATGCAGAACCCGGTCACCGGCTCCGGCGGCATGCTCATCGGCACGGTGGACGAGGTCGGGCCGGACAGTCCCCTGGGACTGGCCGTGGGGGACCGGGTGGCGACGCTCGTCTCGCTCTCGCTCACCCCGCTCGCCGTCACCGACGGCCTCGCCCGCTGGGACGGCCGCTCGGAGCAGGTTCCCGCCGAGGGCCACGCGATCCTGTTCGGGCGCAGCATCGCTGCTCCCCTCCCGGACGACCTCGACCCACGCCTCGCGCTCATGGTCATGGACGTGTGCGGCGCCCCCGCACTCGTGGCGAGGGTTGTCGACGAGTACGTCAAGGGGTATGCCGCTCACGAGGGCCCGCCCACCGTCCTCGTCCTCGGTGGGGCCGGCAAGTCGGGGTCGCTCTCGCTCGCTGCCGCCCGTCGCGCCGGCGCCGGCCGGGTGATCGGTGTCGTCCCGACCGAGCGCGAGCGCGACGTTCTCGAGCCGACCGGTCTCGCCGACGAGGTCGTGCTCGCCGACGCCCGCTCACCCCTCGGGCTCAGCACGGCCGTCGAGGCCGCCGGGGGGCCGGCCGACGTCACCGTCGTCTGCGTCGACGTGCCGGGCTGTGAGCAGCCGGCGATCCTCTCCACCGCACCGGGCGGCACCGTCATCTTCTTCAGCATGGCGACCAACTTCGCGGCTGCTGCGCTGGGCGCGGAGGGCCTCGCCGCCGACGTCCGGATGCTCGTCGGCAACGGCTACGTCCCCGGCCATGCCGCCTACGCGCTCGACCTCGTCCGGAATGAGCCCGCCGTCCGGGCCCTCTTCGAGTCGCGCCTCGAGCCCCATGCCGCGACTCCCGCGAACGGTCCTCTCGGGGTCGAGCGGGTCGGTACACCGTCCAGTTCGACCCCGAACGGTCCGTTCGGGGCAGCGGGTGGGGAAGGATCGGGCGCATGAGCCGCAACCCCGCAACTCCCGTCCTCGAGCTCGATCCCGCCGTCGTCCGTCGCGCGAGGTCACTCGCGCGGAAGGCCGCGGCCCCCGTCGTGAAGCTGGCCCAGCGGCATACGACCGTGTCGGTGGAGCGCGCCACCCTCCGACTGGCCGGACTCGCCGGAGCCGACCACGAGCGCGTCCCATGGGTCAACCACCTCGTCGACGCCGTCCGCGACCAGGTCGGCCTCGAGCACGGCGTGACGACGCCCGTGTGGGACGCACTGATGCGCGGCGAGGCCGAGGACGTCACCGTCCTCGCCCAGAAGGCCGCGAGCGGCAGCGTGCAGTTCCGTATGCCGCAGGGCCGGGACGCGCTCGCAGCCCGCCGTGCCGCGACGCGGGCCGTCGGCACCGGGCTGAAGCGGATCGACACGGCCCGGCGCACGCGCGACCGGCTCATCGCGCGCCTCGGCGACCCGGCACAGCAGCCGTGGATCTACCTCATCGTCGCGACGGGTGACATCCACGAGGACATCCCGCAGGCGCAGGCCGCGGCCCGCGAGGGCGCCGACGTCATCGCGGTGATCCGGTCGACCGGGCAGTCACTGCTTGACTACGTCCCGGAGGGCGCCACCCGTGAGGGCTTCGCCGGCACCTATGCGACGCAGGAGAACTTCCGGCTCATGCGGGCCGCGCTCGATGACGTGAGCAAGGAGCTCGGGCGCTACATCCGGCTGACGAACTACGCCTCGGGGCTGTGCATGCCCGAGATCGCTGCCCTCGCCGGCATGGAGCGGCTCGACATGATGCTCAACGACTCGATGTACGGCATCCTCTTCCGCGACATCAACCCGGTGAGGACCTTTGTGGACCAGCGGTTCTCGCGCCAGGTTCACGCGCGTGCCGGCATCATCATCAACACCGGTGAGGACAACTACCTCACGACGGCGGACGCCGTGGAGGCCGCGCACACGGTGACGGTGAGCCAGCTGCTCAACGAACGGTTCGCCAAGGAGGCGGGCCTCGAGGACTGGCAGCTCGGGCTGGGCCACGCCTTCGAGATCAACCCGGAGATCCCCGACTCGTTCCGGCTCGAGCTGGCACACGCCCTGCTCGCCCGGCAGCTGTTCCCGGACGCGCCGCTCAAGTGGATGCCGCCGACGAAGCACATGACGGGCGACGTCTTCCGCGGCTACCTGCTCGACGGGTTCTTCAACCTCGCGGGCGCCATGACCGGGCAGGGCATCCTCCTCGTCGGGATGATGACCGAGGCGGTCGTCACGCCGTTCCTGTCCGACCGTGACCTCGCGCTGCAGAACGTCCGCTACGTGCTCAACGCCGCCGGGGGGCTGCGCGAGGACTTCCACCCGCCCCGCGACGGCTTCATCCAGAACCGCGCCCGGCAGGTGCTCTCCGAGGCGGTCGAGCTGCTCGAGCGGATCGTCGAGGACAGCGACCCGGCGGGGGACGTCCCGCTGCTCGCGGCCATCGCCGACGGCACCTTCGGGCTGATGAAGCGGCCTGCCGACGGCGGCAAGGGGCTCGACGGCGTCGTCGAGCGCGCCGACGACTACGACAACCCGGCCATCACCGCCCTCGACGCGTGGGAGCCGCCGACGTCCGCCCCGACGGCTCCCCGCCGGACCGGCACCACGAAGGGAGGAGCCCGATGACCGGCCCGATCATCCGCCCCTACGGCGACACGACTGGCGACGGCATGGTGCAGGTGTCCTTCACCCTGCCCATCCCGCACGACAAGCGGGCCGAGGGTGCGGCGCTGCAGCTGGCGAAGAAGATGGGCATGGACCCGGCCCTGCTCGTGCACGCGAAGCCGATCGGTCCCGACTTCACCTTCTTCGTCGTGTACGGCTCGGTGACGCACCTGGTCAACCTCGACGAGGTCGAGGTCGTCGAGCGCGCCTACCCGCTCCTGTCCGCCAAGGAGGTCAACCTCGAGATCAAGCGCCGGCTGCGGCGCAAGCTCGTCGTCGTCGGGGCCTGCATCGGCACGGACGCCCACACCGTGGGGATCGACGCGATCCTCAACATCAAGGGCTTCGCGGGGGAGAAGGGTCTCGAGTACTACCGCGAGATCAAGGTGGTCAACCTCGGTGCCCAGGTCCTCGTGCCCGACCTTGTCGCGCGCGCCCGGGCCGAGAGGGCCGACGCGGTCCTCGTGAGCCAGGTCGTCACCCAGAAGGACGCCCACATCCACAACACGACGCAGATGTCCGCCGCGTTCCGCGAGGCCTACCCGGCCGGACGCGTGCCGATCCTCGTTGCGGGCGGTCCCCGCTTCGAGGAGGGCTCGGCCGCGCGCCTCGGGGTCGACCAGATCTTCGGCCGCGGCACGACCCCCGGCGAGGTCGCGAGCTACCTCGTCCACGAGATCAGCGAACGAAAGGCGAGAGCAGCATGACCGCTGAGGTCGGCCGCCGTGTCACGCACCGGCGTTACGTCCCTTACAGCCACGCCCACTACGCCGGCAACCTGGTCGACGGGGCCTACTCGCTGGCGGCTTTCGGTGACGTCGCCACGGAGATGTGCATCCAGACCGACGGCGACGAGGGCCTGTTCGCCTCCTACAGCGACGTCCAGTTCCGCGCCCCGGTCCGCGCGGGCGACGTCATCGAGATCTCGGCGGAGCTGGTCCGGGTCGGGCGCCGCTCCCGCGAGATGGACTTCGAGGTCCGGGTCGTCGCCCGCGGCAACCCTGATCGTGGCACCTCGGCTGCCGACGTCCTCGACCCGCCGGTCGTCGCGACGACCGCCAGGGGAGTCGTCGTCGTCCCCTGAGCCGCGCCCGTCTCCGACACGCCGAACACCAGTCAACCCCGACGGAAATGGCCATGTCGGGTTGACCGGTGCTCGGCGTGTTGGCGCAGGGGGAGCGGCGTACCGCCCGTTCGTCCCGGCCGGCTACTCGCGCTACTCGCGGGCGGGCTCGCGCTCGTCCGCGGGAGCCTGGGTGGCGAGGGCGCCGGTGAGCTCGCCCGCCTTCCACTGCTCCCATCCGGGGTGGCCGTCCATGAAGCCCTCGACCTCGGTGGTCGACGCCTCGAGCTTCGGGTCGTGCTTGAGGTAGTGCCGCGTCTCGCGGGCGACGAGGCCCGACAGGATGAGCAGACCGACGAGGTTCGGCAGCGCCATGAGGCCGTTCATGACGTCGGAGAAGTTCCAGACGACACCGAGCTGGACGGTGCAGCCGATGTAGACGATGAGCCCGAACAGGATCCGGAACGGCATCACCGCGCCGCGGCCGAAGAGCCGCTCGATGTTGCGCTCGCCGTAGTAGGCCCAGCCGAGGATCGTCGAGTAGGCAAACATGACGAGGCCGAGCGTGACGATCCAGTGCCCCCAGCTGCCGGGCAGGCCGTGCGAGAAGGCCTCGCCGGTCATCAGCGCGGCCGAGATCTGCTCACCGGTCGACGGGTCGACGAGGTTCCACACGCCGGTCGTGACGATGACGAGGCCGGTGCACGTCACGACGATGATCGTGTCGATGAAGGTCTGCGTCATCGACACGAGGCCCTGACGGACCGGGTGGCTCGTCTGGGCGGCGGCCGCCGCGATGGCGGCCGAGCCCATGCCCGACTCGTTGGAGAAGATGCCGCGGGCCACACCGAACTGCACCGCGATCATGATCGCCGACCCGGCGAAGCCACCGACGGCGGACGTGCCCGAGAACGCGTCGTGGAAGATCTGGCCGAACGCGGCCGGCACGGCACCGATGTTCGCCACCAGGATGTAGATCGAGCCGAGCACGTAGAAGACGATCATGACCGGCACGAAGCCCGCGGTGACGCGGCCGATCGACTTGATGCCGCCGACGAGGACGACCAGCGTCATGATCGTCAGCACGATGCCGGTGACCCACGTCGGCACGCTCCAGCTGTTCTCGACGTTCGAGGCGATCGAGTTGCCCTGGGTCATGTTGCCGATACCGAAGCACGCGATGACCGCGAAGATCGCGAACGACAGGCCGAGCACCTTGCCGAGCGGCCCGCGGATGCCGCGCTCGAGGTACACCTGGGGACCACCGGACTTCTCGCCCGCCGCATCGGTGCGGCGGAAGCGGACGCCGAGGAACGCCTCGCTGTACTTGGACGCCATGCCGAGCAGGCCGGTGACCCACATCCAGAACAGCGCGCCGGGACCACCGATCCCGATGGCGGTCGCGACGCCCACGATGTTGCCGGTGCCGACCGTGGCCGCGAGGGCGGTGGTCAGGGCCTGGAACTGCGAGATGTCGCCTTCGCTGCCGGCGTCCCTGCGCTTGATGATCCCGAGCCGCAGGGCCGGGACGAGCTTGATGAACTGGAGTCCACCGAGCCGGATCGTCAGGTAGAGGCCGGTGCCGAGCAGCAGCGGGATGAGCAGGTACGGGCCCCAGACGATGCTCGAGACATCGCCCAGGAAGCCCTCGATGGCTCCCCAGTCCATACGGGTTCCTCGTTTCGGTGTGAGTGGCATGGCGGTGCCCGGCGCATGGCGGTCCGGGCACGCGGCACCCTACCGACCGCCCGGAGTTCCGTCCTGTCGAGAAGTCACCAGTCGGACACGACCCGGCCACGTGCTGAGGGGCGATGCGTCCGTAACGAGCTGAGCGGCATACCGTTTGCTCGTGCGTCCCCTCCTCGCCCTCGTCGCCGGGGGAGTGCTGTGTCTCGCCTTCCCGACGTTCGACATCTGGGTCGCCGCGCCGGTCGCGCTGACCCTGCTCGCGCTCGCGCTCACGGGCGCCCGCGCGTGGGCCGGGTTCGGGCTGGGCCTGCTCGCGGGCCTCGCCTTCTTCGTGCCGACCCTGCAGTGGTCCGGGATCTACGTCGGGAGCCTGCCGTGGCTCGCCCTCGCGACAGTCGAGGCGCTGTTCTTCGCCCTCGCCGGGCTGGCCTACGCGTGGCTGACGCGCCGCCGGGGGACGGTGCGCCCGGTCGTCTTCGCGCTCGTCTGGCTGGCCTCGGAGGGCCTGCGTGCGCGCGCGCCCTACGGCGGCTTCCCCTGGCTCAAGCTCGCCTTCGGCCAAGCGGACTCGCCGTTCGGCCGGCTCGTTGCGCTCGGCGGACCGCCGCTCGTCGGCTTCGCGATCGCGCTCGCCGCGGGGCTGCTCGCGCTCGCGGTGCAGGCCCTCGTGCGCCGACGCGGTGGTATGCCGCTGGCTCGCGCCGTCGTCGCACCCCTCCTCGCCGTGGGGCTGGGCGCCGCAGGGCTGCTCGTCCCGCTGCCGACGGACGGGCCGACGGCGCAGTTCCTCGGCGTGCAGGGCAACGTGCCCCGGCCCGGACTCGACTTCAACGCCGAGCGACGGATGGTCCTGGACAACCACGTGCGAGCGACGATCGACGCGCTGCAGGACGTCGCAGCCGGGCGCGCCCCCCGTCCGGACCTCATCGTCTGGCCCGAGAACGCCTCCGACATCGACCCGCTGCGCAACGCCGACGCCAAGAGCGAGATCCTCGCGACCGTCCAGGCGGCGCAGACCCCGCTCATCGTCGGGGGGCTGCTCGAGGAGCCGGCCGACCACGTCTCGAACGTCTCGCTCCTGTTCGAGCCGGGCAAGGGCAACACCGCTCGCTACGTCAAGCGCCACCCGGTGCCGTTCGCGGAGTACATCCCCAACCGGTCCTTCTGGCGCATCTTCAGCAAGGAGGTCGACCTCGTCAGGCGGGACTTCGTCGCCGGGGACCAGGTCGGGCTCTTCACGGTGCACCCGGCGGCGGCGCCGGCGATCAAGGCCGGCCTCGCAATCTGCTTCGAGGTGGCCTACGACGACATCATGCTCGACGCCGTCCGGGCCGGGGCGAACGTGCTCGTCGTGCAGACGAACAACGCGACGTTCGGCTTCACCGCGGAGTCGCCGCAGCAGCTCGCGATCAGCCGGATCCGCGCGATGGAGTTCGGCCGGTCGGTCGTGCACGTCTCCACCGTCGGTCAGAGCGCCCTCATCACGCCCGATGGAACTGCCCACCAGGTCACGTCGTTGTTCACACAGGCGGTCGTCCGCGGGGCCTTGCCGTTGCGGACCGAGACGACGCTGGCCACCCGGGTCGGCGAGGTGCCCGAGTGGGTCGGAGCCGCCGTCCTCGCGCTCATCATGGTTGGATCGTTCGTGCGGGGCAGGGGCCAGACAGCCGTGCGGGCGCAGATGAAGGACGAGGATGACGAGGACGAATCGTGAGCCGGTGACGCGTGTCGCCGTGCTCATCCCGACGTACAACGAGCGCGAGAGCCTGCCGGGTGTGATCTCCCGCGTCCGCGCCAGTGTGCCGACCGCCGGCGTCGTCGTCCTCGACGACAACTCGCCCGACGGCACCGGCGCGATCGCCGACGAGATCGCGGCAGCAGACCCGAGCGTGCACGTCCTGCACCGGCCCGGCAAGCAGGGCCTCGGCCGGGCCTACCTCGCCGGGTTCGACTGGGCGATGGAGGCGGGTTTCGACGCCGTCGTCGAGATGGACGCCGACGGCTCCCACCAGCCCGAACAGCTGCCGTCGCTGCTCACCGCCCTCGAGGACGCCGACCTCGTCATCGGCTCCCGGTGGATCCGCGGCGGCCGCGTGCGCAACTGGCCCGCCCAGCGCAAGGTGCTCTCGGTCGGCGCCAACCTCTACACCAAGGTGCTGCTCGGCATGCACGTCAACGACGCGACGGCCGGCTACCGCGCCTACCGCACGTCGGCGCTGCGCACGATCGGCCTGGCCGGCGTCGAGTCGCAGGGGTACTGCTTCCAGGTGGACCTCACGGTCCGGGCCGTGCGGGCGGGGCTGCGGGTCGTCGAGGTGCCGATCACCTTCGTCGAGCGCGAGATCGGCGTGTCCAAGATGGGCAAGGACATCATTCGCGAAGCCCTCACCAACGTGACCCTCTGGGGCCTCGAGCACCGGGGGCGCCAGGTGCGCGACCTGGTTCGGTCCGTCCGCAACCGGAAGCGGACCTGACGCCATGAGCACCCAGCCGCGCCGCCAACCGGACCGTCAACCGGGCCATGGGTCTGGCCATACGTCTGGTAGCGGGCCCGGCAATGGGGCCGGCAGCGGATCCCGCAGGGGGCCGCGCGGCGGGTCGCGCCGTCAGCTGCGCCCGACCCGGGTCGCGGCCCTGGTCGTGGTCGTCCTGCTCATCCTCGAGGTGCTCGCGATCCGCTTCGTCGCCCTCCAGATCGGCGGTGGCCTGACGTTCCTGCTCCTCGTGGCGACCTCCGTCCTCGGCGGCTGGGTCGTCACCCGGGAGGGCCGCCGACGCTGGCAGGCCCTCGGCGATGCGCTCCGCGCCGGTCGACCGCCACAACGGGAGGTCGCCGACGGCGTCCTCGTCCTGATCGGCGGGCTCCTGCTGCTCCTGCCCGGGTTCGTCAGCGACGTGCTCGGGATCCTCCTCGTGCTGCCTGCCACCCGGGCGCTGGCGCGTCGCCTGCTCGTGCCCGTGCTCGGTCGCCACCTCCTCGTGCGAGTCGGCGGAGCGTCGGCCGGAGCGGGAGCGGCCGGCATGGGGTTCCGGCGGATGCGGGGAGCGAGCGGCCAGGACCAGGTGATCCAGGGGCAGGTCGTCCCGGACGATGCCGTGCAGGGTGAGGTGTTCGAGGGCGAGGTCGTGGAGGGCGACCTGGCCGAAGGCGACACCGCGGCGGGGCGTGACACCGCGGCGGGGCGTGACACCGCGGCGGGGCGTGACACCGCGGCGGGGCGTGACACCGCGGCGGGGAACGGCACGAACCGGCAGCCGCGGCGCGACGAGGACGGGCGAGCCTAGCACCCCGGGAACAATCCGCCCGGCCCGCCCGTTAGATGACAGTGAGGGTGGGCATGATCCCCCATGTACCACCGCCAAAGTACTTTCGCCGGGAGGGTGTTCCCATGGCCGATCGAGCATTGCGTGGTTCCAACCTCGGCTCCCTGAGCATGGAGTCGGACGAGAATGTCGTGCCCAGCCCACGACAGATCACGGTGTACGTCTGTGACCAAGGTCACCGCACCGAGCTGCCCTTCTCCGTCGAGGCGGATGTTCCGCCCACGTGGGAGTGCCGCTGCGGCCTGGTGGCCAAACTGCTCGACGGTCCGGAGCCGGACCTGAAGCCGGCCAAGCACGTGCGCACGCACTGGGACATGCTGCTCGAGCGGCGTTCCATCCCAGAGCTGGAGGAGCTGCTCGAGGAGCGGCTGACCCTGCTGCGCGAGTCCCGCGGCGAGAAGCCCCGCCGCAAGAAGAGCGCCTGAGCCCCACACCGGCCCGACTTCGAAGAGCCCGCCCCGTTCGTGGAGGCGGGCTCTTCGCATGTCCAGGGTGGAATCCCGCGGTCGGGTCCCTCCGGAACTGGACCATGGTCCGATCCGCGCGGCCCCGCCGCGTGTGCGGCCGTGCCGGGCGCCGGCCTCAGACGACGACCGGCACGGGGTTGCCCGCCTGCTCGATCCCTTCACGCATCCTGACCCGGGACAGGAGGGCGCCGCCGACGATGAAGAAGACGATCAGCACGACGATCGCCCAGCGGTACGAATGGGTGAACTGGTAGACCAGCCCGAAGGCGAGGGTGCCGAGCCAGCTCGTGCCGCGCTCCATCGCTTGGTACAGGCTGAAGAACTCGGCCTCCCGGCCCCGGGGGATGAGCTGGCTGTAGAGCGACCGGGACAACGCCTGCGTCCCACCGAGCACGATCCCGATGAGCAGGCCGAGGGCCACGAAGATCGCCAGCGCCCGCGACGGCACGAAGAACGCGATGATGACGACGACGCTCCACAGGATGATGCCGCCGAGCACCGTGCGCCACGCCCCGACCCGCTGGGCGGCCGCCCCGAAGAACCTGGCGCCGAAGAACGCGACGAACTGGACGAAGAGGAAGACCGCCAGCACCGTGGTCTGCGAGAAGCCAAGCTCCTCCTGGCCATAGAGGCTCGAGTTGCCGATGACCGTCTGGATGCCGTCGTTGAAGAAGAGGTAGGCGAGCAGGAACAGCATCGTCTGCGGATAGAGGCGCAACTCCCGGAACGTGCTGGCGAGCTGGCTCAGGCTGCCGCCGATGACCCCTCGCTGCCGCTCCACCGGCGTGGCGACCGTGCCGGTCAGGTGCCGCAGCCCGAGGTAGGGAATGAAGGTGAAGGCTGCCCACCACAGGCCGGCGCTCAGCAGGTTGATCCGCACCGCCATGCCCTCCGAGATGCCGAGGGAACCGTGCAGGGCCATGAGCGCGAAGTTGACGGCGAGCAGGATGCCGCCGCCGAGGTAGCCCATCGCCCAGCCCTTGGAGGAGACCCGGTCGCGCTCGTTCTCGTTGGCGATCCGGCACAGGATCGAGTCGTAGACGACGAGGGACGCGCCGAGACAGATCGTGGCGATGACGACGAGCACGACGCCGAGCTGCCAGTTCGTGCCGGCGATGAGGAACATGAGGCAGGCCGCCAGCGCCCCGGTCCAGGCGAACCGGGCGAAGAGCTTCGTCGGGTGCGGGCTCCGGTCCGCGATGGCCCCGATGAAGATCAGGACGATGGCCGACAGGATCGTCGAGAAGGTGACGGTGTACGCATAGACGGACCCGGGGGCGATCGGGATGCCGAGGACGGACAGGTTCGTCGTGCAGGCGACACCGGCCTCGATGCCGGGGCAGGCCGCCTCCTTCGCGATGGCCGTCAGGTAGGGCCCCATCAGGACGGTCGCCGTGGTCGTGACGTAGGCGGAGTTGGCCCAGTCGTACCAGTACCAGGAGCGCTGCTCCTTGGTCTCCGGACGGGCGGCGTTGACGGCGACGTCGGTCATGCGACGCACTGTTCCACACGCGGTGGTGCGGTGGACCGGCGACACGACGAAGTGTCCCTGCCGCGACGGGCCGGCCGGTAGCGTCGGCCCATGGAGATGCCACAGCTGGCCCCGCTGCCCGAGGACTTCGACCGAGTGCTCGTCGTCGTCGCCCACCCCGACGACATCGAGTACGGCCTCAGCGCCGCCGTGGCGAAGTGGACCGACGCCGGCAAGGAGGTCGACTACTACCTGCTGACGCGCGGGGAGGCCGGGATCGACACGATGCCGCCGGACGAGGCCGGGCCGCTGCGGGAGCGCGAACAGCAGGCCGCGAGCGCAGTCGTCGGCGTCACGACCGTTCACTTCGGCGACCACCATGACGGCGTGGTCGAGTACGGCACGGCCCTGCGGCGCGACATCGCCCGTGAGATCCGGCGCCGCAAGCCTGATCTCGTCGTTGCCGGGCCGCACGAGATGTTCCTGGGCGGTCGGCCGAACCAGGCGGACCACCGGGCCGTGGGAGTCGCCGCCATCGACGCAGTCGCCGACGCCGGCAACCGCTGGATCTTCCCGGAGCTGGTCGAGGAGGGCGACGACCCGTGGCACGTGCGCCGGCTCGCCCTCGCCGGTCCGAGCGTGCCGAGCCACTTCGTCGACGTGACGGGCTACCTCGAGCGGGCCGTCGCGAGCCTCGAGGAGCACCGCACCTACAACGCCGCCCTCCCCGCCGACTTTCCGGCTCCCCGCGAGCTGCTCACCATGGTGCTGGGCCGCACGGGGCAGGCCGTCGGCGTCGAGCACGCGGTCGCACTGCGCGTCTTCGACCGCTGACGGCGACCGGCGCCCGGCAAGCGGCATACGTCGGGACCCGAGGTGTTCCACATATCACACCGCGCGCGCGTTGTGGTTCAGGTCACACTCGTGTTACCCCGGAAGGAGACGATCCTTCGATCGCCGCCACACTCCCACAAGGAGGGCGCATGGATCTGAACTTTGCCGCCTCGTCGTACCCGCCTCTGGCCCTCGGCTTCTTCGGACTCGGGACGGGCTACCTCATCTACGGGCCCCAGGAGCTGTTCGGCTGGCCCGCCCGCGACGAGCGGGTCGACCGGTCGACCGGCATCTGGGGCATCTGGCTGCCCGGCTTCTGCCAGTTCGTCACCGGGATCATCCTGTTCATCGGCCTGACCTGGTTCAACGTCTTCAAGGAGGCGCCGCTCTACATGGCGGCGCTCGCCTTCACCGCCTATGGCATCCACTGGTTCGCGATCGGCTACAACCGTTGGCAGCGCGCTGATCCGCGGCCGAACGCCGGCATGACGGTGGCCTTCACCGTCATCTCCGTGACGGGGCTGCTCGTCTTCTTCATCGCGGGCGACTGGCCGGTCGGCCTGCTCTTCTGCGGGCTCGCGCTGATCTATATCAGCGACTTCTTCGCCAGCATCGGCGTGGGGCTGGGGGAGCGGTCCCTCGGCTTCTGGCACCTCCTGACGGGCGCCTGGCTGATGTACCTGACCTTCGCGACGGCGATGAACTTCGCGGTGCACTGGCACCTTCCGCTGTGACGGTGCACTGCTGCTCGGGGGAGGCACGAGGTTCGGTATGCCGCTGAGCTCGCTTTGCGGCATACCGAACCTTTCGTGCGGGCCCGGGCCTCTACTCGGCGGCGGCTGCCGCCGGTGCGTCCGGGCGCAGCGACCCGGCGGGCACCCCCGGCTGGCGGCGTGACCACACTGCGAGGGGCAGCCCGATCGCCGCGACGGCCACCGCCATGGCTGCGAGCAGGACCCGGTAGTCGACGACAGCGACAAGGCCGGCGCCGATGGCGATGGAGATGATCTGCGGGGTGCCGATGAGCGCGTCCAGCGTCGTCGAGACCCGGGCCATGAGGCGGTTCGGCGTCCGGATCTGCACCAGGGTGTTGATCGCGACGATGAGCACGGGCAGGCCGAAGCCGAGCGGGACGGCACCGGCGACGACGAGGGGCAGGGTCGGTGCCAGCGCCATGACAGCGAGGCTCACGACGAACAGGCCGAGCGAGACGACGATCGCCTGGACGTGTCCGACGCGCTGGATGATCCGGCTCGAGAGCAGCCCGCCGGCGAGCGCGCCGACGCCCTGGATGGAGACGATGACACCGACGAAGGTGGCCGGTTGGCCGAACGCGTCGGTCACCGCGTAGACGAGCGACTCGAGGAAGCCGAAGGCGAAGATGCAGCCGGCGATGGCGAGCATCGGCCACCAGAGCAGCTTGTCGCGGTAGACGTGGGTCAGGCCGGCGACGAACTCGTGACGCCAGTGCATCTCGGGTGGCGTCACGACGTCGTCACCAAGGCGTAGGGTCGAGACGGCGATGATCGCGACGACGTAGGCACACGCAACGAGGACGATGACGCTGTCCATGCCCCAGAGCGCATACATCGAGGCGCCGAGGAGCGGACCGAACAGGCGCAGCCCCTCGCGGAAGGTGCTGCTCGCCGCGTTGGCGTGCACCAGCTGCTCCTCCGGCACGATGAGCTTCAGCAGGCCGATGACGGCGCCGGGCAGCATGACGAGCGCCACTCCGTAGGCGAAGGCGACGGCATAGACGATCCACACGTGGCCGGCGTCGCGGACCCAGGCGAGCGGGACGAGGCTCGCCGCCGCGAGCGGGTAGGCGCCGAGGAGGAACCGCCGCCGGGGGAACTGGTCGACGACCCAGCCGAGGAGCGGGGCCACGAGGGACGGTGCGACGACCCAGAAGATCGCCATGCCAGCCGCACCGTTGGAGCCGGTCAGCTCCTTGGTCATGATGCCGAAGGACAGCAGCAGCACGGAGTCGGCGACCATGGTCGCGGCGAGGGCGACGAAGAGCCGGCGGAAGGCGGGGATCGCGAAGGCCTGTCTCATCGCACGTCCTCGGGGTCGACGCTCGTCAGGGCGAGCACGTGGACGCGCCTCGCGCCGGCTGGGATCGGGTCGTCGCCCGTGAGGCGGCCGTGGTGGCGCAACAGCAGCTCCTCGAGGTCGTCGGAGAACGCTCTCGCCTCCTCCTCGGTGAGGAAGGCAACCGTCTCCGACATACCGAGTCCGGCCCAGTTCGGCTGTGCCGCAGCGCTGTTGCGCCGCCAGCGGGCCACCTCACGCTCCACGAAGACTTCGGTCATCGCCTTGCTCGCGGCGCGGTAGCCGGGGTGGTCCGACTCGCCGTCCTCGTCGTTCCAGGTCAGCCCGACCTGGGTGACGCGCCATGGCCGGCGTCGCCCGCGGCCGTCTCCGGCCTCCTCGACGAAGCCATGCTCGGCGAGCTTGCGTAGGTGCCAGGAACAGTTGGCCGGCACCTCGTCGAGGGCGGCACCGAGGTCGGAGGCCGTCATCGGGCCGTGGAGCATCAGCTGTTCGAGGATGTCGAGGCGCAGCGGATGGGACAGCGCCCGGAGCTCATTCGGGGTGCGGAGCCTCCGCGGATTGAAAGACATGTTTCGACAGTAGCCCACCGAAAGCCCTCTTTCAATAGCTTTTCGTGGCGCCCGGTGCGGCCTCCTTCGTGCCGGGGGAGAGGCGGTCGCTCCGCGCCGCGTCACGGCTGGGCGTCGTCACCCCGACGTGGCAGCATCGCCACCATGACGAGCACGGACATGGCAACGACAGCGCAGCACGTCGCCGACAGCCACGACCTCATCCGGGTCCACGGTGCGCGCGAGAACAACCTCAAGGACATCAGCGTCGAGCTGCCGAAACGGCGGCTCACGGTGTTCACCGGCGTCTCGGGGTCCGGCAAGAGCTCCCTCGTCTTCGCCACCATCGCCGCCGAGTCACAGCGGCTCATCAACGAGACCTACAGCACCTTCATCCAGGGCTTCATGCCGACCCTGGCCCGGCCCGACGTCGACCTCCTGGACGGCCTGACGACGGCGATCATCGTCGATCAGGAACGGATGGGGGCGAACCCGCGCTCGACCGTCGGCACCGTCACCGACGCCAACGCCCTGCTCCGCATCCTGTTCAGCCGCCTCGGCCGGCCGCACATCGGCTCGGCACAGGCGTTCTCGTTCAACGTCGCCTCGATCTCCGGGGCCGGCGCCGTCACCCTCGAGAAGGGTGGCCAGACGGTGAAGGAGCGCCGGGAGTTCAGCATCACGGGTGGGATGTGCCCCCGCTGCGAGGGTCGCGGCTCGGTCCAGGACTTCGACCTGACCGCTCTCTACGACGACAGCAAGTCGCTGAGCCAAGGGGCGCTGACCATCCCGGGCTACAGCATGGACGGCTGGTTCGGCCGGATCTTCAGCGGCTCCGGCTTCTTCGACATGAAGAAGCCGATTCGCAAGTACACGAAGCGCGAGCTGCACGACCTGCTCTACAAGGAGCCGACGAAGATCAAGGTGGAGGGCATCAACCTCACCTATGAGGGGATCATCCCCAAGATCCGCAAGTCGATGCTCTCCAAGGACCCGGAGGCGATGCAGCCGCACATCCGGGCGTTCGTCGAGCGGGCCGTCACGTTCATGACGTGCCCGGACTGCGACGGCACCCGACTCAACGAGGGGGCCCGGTCCTCGAAGATCAACGGCCTCAGCATCGCCGACGCCTGCGCCATGCAGATCAGCGACCTCGCCGAATGGGTGCGCGGCCTCGACGAGCCCTCCGTCGCGCCGCTGCTCGCGTCGCTGGGGGAGACCCTCGACTCGTTCGTCGAGATCGGCCTCGGCTACCTGTCCCTCGCCCGCCCCTCGGGGACGCTGTCCGGGGGAGAAGCCCAGCGCACCAAGATGATTCGCCACCTCGGCTCGTCGCTGACCGATGTCACGTACGTGTTCGACGAGCCGACCATCGGGCTGCACCCGCACGACATCCAACGGATGAACGCCCTGCTGCTGCGGCTGCGCGACAAGGGCAACACCGTCCTCGTCGTCGAGCACAAGCCCGAGACGATCGCCATTGCCGACCACGTCGTCGACCTGGGCCCGGGGGCCGGTGCCGCCGGGGGAGAGGTGGTCTACGAGGGCACCCTCGACGGGCTGCGGACGAGCGGCACCCTCACCGGGCACCACCTCGACGACCGCGCCCGCCTCAAGGACTCGGTCCGCTCCAGCACCGGTGCCCTCGAGGTGCGCGGCGCAAGTCTGCACAACCTCGAGGACGTCGACGTCGACATCCCGCTCGGTCTGCTGGTCGTCGTGACCGGGGTCGCGGGCTCCGGCAAGAGCTCGCTCATCAGCGGCTCGGTGTCGGGCCGAGAGGGTGTCGTCACCGTCGACCAGACCTCGATCAAGGGCTCGCGGCGCAGCAACCCGGCGACCTACACCGGCCTGCTCGACCCGATCCGCAAGGCGTTCGCGAAGGCCAACGGCGTCAAGCCGGCCCTGTTCAGCCCCAACTCCGAGGGCGCCTGCCCCACCTGCAAGGGCGCCGGCGTCGTCTACACCGACCTGGCGATGATGGCGGGCGTCGCGACGACCTGCGAGGAGTGCGAGGGTCGGCGGTTCCAGGCCGCCGTCCTCGACTACAAGCTCGGCGGCCGCGACATCAGCGAGGTGCTGGCCATGTCGGTCGACGAGGCGGCGGCATTCTTCAAGGCGGGGGAGGCGAAGACACCGGCCGCCCACAAGCTGCTGACCCAGCTGGCCGACGTCGGCCTGGGCTACCTGACCCTCGGCCAGCCGCTCACGACCCTCTCCGGCGGCGAGCGGCAGCGGCTCAAGCTCGCCACGCACATGGGGGAGAAGGGCGGGGTCTATGTCCTCGACGAGCCGACGACCGGCCTGCACCTCGCCGACGTCGAGCAGCTGCTCGCCCTGCTGGGCCGGCTCGTCGACTCCGGCAAGTCCGTCATCGTGATCGAGCACCACCAGGCGGTCATGGCGCACGCCGACTGGGTCATCGACCTCGGGCCGGGCGCCGGCCACGACGGCGGCCGGGTCGTGTTCGAGGGCACGCCAGCGGAGCTCGTGGCGGAGCGCTCGACGCTGACGGGCGAGCACCTGGCCGACTACGTCGCGGCAGCGCCGGCGTGATCCTGCCACCGGTCCGGGACCCGCGGCTGACCACGATCCGGCGCGGCGGCACGCTCACCGACGATGACCACCACCTGCTCGCGCTGTGGGCCGCGTCGTGCGCGGAGCACGTTCTGCACCTGTTCGAGTCGGCCCGGCCCGACGACCCGAGGCCTCGGCAGGCGATCGAGCAGGCCCGGGCCTGGGTGCGCGGCGACGTGCGGATGATGCAGGCCCGAGCGTCGGGCGGGCACGCGATGGGCGCGGCCCGCGACCTGTGTGGGGCGCCCCGGCATGCGGCCTACGCAGCCGGTCAGGCCGCGGCCGTGGCACATGTCGCCGCCCATGATCTGGGCGCGGCTGCGTACGCCATCAAGGCCGCCCGGGCCGCCGTGCCGGCCGCCGAGAGCGTCGCCGTCGGACGACGCGAGTGCCAGTGGCAGCGTGCGCAACTGCCGGAGCAGGTCCGCGACCTGGTGCTCGACGACCAGCGGGTGCGCAACGAGCTGTGCTGGTCGGTGTTCGACTGCTGAGCGCCGTGTTCGACTGCTGAGCGCCGTGTGAGCGCCGGTCCCGGTCGGTGCGGCCGGGACCGGCGCTCGGTCACCCAGCAGTGCGTCGTCAGCCGGCGGCGCCGTCACCGCCTTGCTGCTTGAGGCGGTCGATCTGTTCCGACGCCTGCGCCTTGGTCAGGTCGGCCGGCACCTGCTCGCCGGCCTGCTTGGCGAGGTTGTCCAGATAGCTGCGCTGAGCCGCCGTCATCGGCTCGTCGCCGGTGGCCCAGTCCTCGGGGTCGCGTTGCAGATCATCGCCCTGTCGAGGCGCTCCTGCGCCCAGCACGTCGTCGCGGTCGGCGGCGGTGTCCGTCGGCTCAGCGTTGTTGGTGGGCTCGGTGTTGTGAGTGGGCTCAGTGTTGTCGGTTCGCTCGGCGTTGTGAGTGGGCTCGGTGCTCATGCTGCGCCTCGTACCCACCCGCACCGATGGAGCACCCTTCATAACGCCGATAATCGACATTATGTCAGATCAGCCGTCCGGACCACCCCTCCCGGAAGCGACGATGACTGCCTCGTCGACGACCTGCCCCGAGGGCGGCGGCGATTGCACGCGTCGCCGTGGTGCCCTATCCGCCTCGCCGGCCGAGCGCCACGGCGTAGCCGTCGAGCGCCTCGAGGATCTCGGGCGCCCGGTAGACCCGGCCGCGCCGCCGGCCCGTGGACTCGATGAGGATGTCCGCCTCGACCAGGCCTCGCAGGGCGGCCTGCGCGGTCGGCGCCGAGACGTCGCACAGGTCCATCACCACCCGGGCCGTCAGCACCGGTTGGCGGACGAGCAGGTCGGCCACCCGCAGAACCGTCGCGTCCGAGCGCACCCGGAGCCGGGTCTCCCAGTCCTCCCGCACCGCGCGGAGCTGGCCGACGAGGTGCGCACCAACGACCACTCCAGCTCGCGCGGCGCTGGCAACGCTGCGCAGGATCGGCTCGACGTCGCCCTGCCGATACGCGGTCAGGGCGGCGAAGTAGTCATCCCGGGACGCCAGCAGACCGGCCGAGATCGGCACGGTGACGTGCCGTACCGCCCCGGTGCTGAGGAGGATCGCGTGCAGCAGGGCGCGACCGGTCCTGCCGTTCCCGTCGGTGAACGGATGGATCGTCTCGAACTGCGCATGCGCGAGCGCGGCCAGCGCGAGGGGCGGCAGGTCGTCCCGGTCCATGAAGGAGACGAGGTCGGTCATCAACCCGGGCACCTCCGTGGCGAGCGGCGGCACGAACGCGGCCCCCTCAGGGTGGTGCGACGCTCCCCCGATCCAGACCGGTTCGGACCGCCAGGCGCCGGCCCGGTGGCCGAGGTCGTCACGCAAGAGCGCGGCGTGCATGGCGAGGATCGCCTTGTCGTCCAAGGAGCCGGCGAGGTCGATGGCGGCACGCATCGCCCGGACGTTGCCGAGGATCGTCGCCGCGTTGGCTCGGTCGCCCTCCCCGACCTCCGCCTCCGCGAGGGCACGTGCCGAGGACGTGAGGTTCTCGATCTGGGAGCTCGCCGCGCTCTCCGAACGCAGGAGCACGGCCACGAACGGCGCGACCTCTCCCCCGGCACCCGCATCGAACGCGGACAGGCTGCGTTGCGCATCGTCGATGTCCGCAGCGACATCGCCCGGCAGGGAGACCTGCACCTCAGCGATCCGCGGCACGACCGCCACGGCGTAGCTGCTCGGCAGGGAGCGCTGCTGCCGTCTGGACGGGGCGATGAGGCCCTCCAGCCGCGACGTCCACGGGCGCTCCACGTGCCGCACGCTCGGCCAACCCATGCCGCACCTCTCTTCTAAGTTAAGGCTCATTATATAGCCTTAACTTAGCCGGGTCCTGTCACGCCAGCTGGCGCGATGCCGGCAGTGCGCGTCGGTACGGTCAGCCGCGTCCGGAACCCGACAGGGCGTCCTTGACGTGGTCGACGATGGACGCGAAGGGACCGACCACCCACTGCGCCGTCGGGGAGCCCGCGGCCGACGGATGCGGGTGAGTCGGCGCGATCTTCTCGGCCATCTTGACCGCCTTGCCCATGTCACGGCGCTTGTCGGCGTCGCATGCCGACAGGATCGCCGGGAACTCCAGCGTCTCCTCCTGCTCCGCGTGCGTCGAGACCGCCTGCTCGAAGCTGGCCAGCAGGTTGTCGAACTCGACCGAGCCGCAGTCCATGCCCTCGAGCCGGGCCAGCACGACGTTGGCTTCCTTCTCCTCGGCGTTGCGGTCGTCCGCGACGCTGTGGCCGGCCACGTCCTTGGAGACCGGCCGTAGCACCATCTCCTCGGCCGTCTCGTGCACCGCGAGCAGCGCCCGCAGCTCGTCGAACGCCTGTTGCTTGTGCTGCCCCTGCGCCGACTTCACGTCGGCGAAGAGCTCCCGGATCCGCGCGTGCTGCTCGAGCAGCACCCGGATGACGTCTCCCTCCGGTAGCTGCGCGGCCTTCGCGCGGTCCTTGGCGGCATCGCCCATGATCGTTCCTCCTCGCTCGGTGGGACGGCGTGCCAGTGGCGCGTACCCGTCCCGGCGGGGACGTAACTGGCCCAAGGACCTACCCTTGGGCGCGATGCAGTGCACCTACTTCGACTCCGCGCGGTGCCGCTCGTGCACCCTGATGGGCCAGCCGTATGCCGCTCAGCTGGCGGCCAAGCAGGAACGCTGCCGTCACGCTCTGGCACCGGCCGTCGCGCCGACCGCGTGGCTGCCACCGGTCACGAGTGCCGAGTCGCAGTTCCGCAACAAGGCCAAGCTCGTCGTCGCCGGGCAGCGCGGGGCGGTGACCCTCGGCATCCTCGACGGATCCGGTGCCGGCGTCGACCTGCGCGAGTGTGGTCTCTACGAGCCGGGGCTCGGCGAGGCGCTGCCCCTGCTGGCCGGGTTCATCGACGGGATCGGGCTCGAGCCCTACGACGTGGCGAGCCGACGCGGCGAGCTGAAGCACCTCATCGTCACCCACTCCCCCGACGACGAGCTGATGGTCCGCTTCGTCGCACGGTCCCGCAAGCACGAGACGCTCCTGGGCAAGCACCTGCCGACGTTGCAGCACGAGCTTCCTTCTGTCGCAGTCGTTTCGATGAACATCCAGCCGGAGCACAAGGCGGTCCTCGAGGGCGAGCTCGAGATCGTCCTCACCGAGCGCGCCGACCTGCCCATGCGGGTCAACGACCTCACCCTCCGGCTCCAGCCGAACAGCTTCTTCCAGACCAACACGCCGGTGGCGGCGGCTCTCTACCGACAGGCGCAGTCGTGGACCGGCCAGATCTCGCCGGAGAGCGTGTGGGACCTCTACTGCGGGGTCGGCGGCTTCGCCCTGCACTGCGTGACAGCCGGCTCCCCGCCGCCTCGGGAGGTGCTCGGCGTGGAGGTGGCCCCGGGCGCCATCGACAGCGCCCGCGTCGCTGCTGCGGCGCTCTCCCGGTCTGGGCTCGTCGACGGTGGCCTGAGATTCGAGGTCGGCGACGCGACGGGACTCGTGCGCCGAGGTGTGCCCGCCCCCGACGCGGTGGTGGTCAACCCGCCCCGGCGTGGCATCGGCGCCGACCTGGCTGGCTGGCTCGACGGCGCGGGGGTCCGCCACGTCGTCTACTCGAGCTGCAACGTCGACTCCCTGGCGGCGGACCTCGCCGCGATGCCACGGCTGCGACCCGTGGCGGCGCGGCTGTTCGACATGTTCCCGCAGACGACCCACCACGAGGTCATGGTCCTGCTCGAGCGGTCATGAGCGAAGCCGCCTCCGGAACCACCGCGCTCGAGCAGGTGCAGCGCCATTTCGCCCGGTTCGCGCAGGGCCATGCGCACCTGCGGCTCTACCACGCCATCTGCCGTGGGCTCGCCGACGACCCCGACGCCGCGTCGCTGCTGCTCGCGGCCCAACCGGGCCAGGCCCGCCCCGTTCTCCTGCTCGCCGCCCTGCACGACCTCGTGCTGCGCCGGCCGGAACTGCCGGCCGCACGGTGGTACAGCAGCGTCGTGGGCCGGGATGCGGTGGCGACGGGCGACCCCTGGCCCGAGGTCCGGGCGACGATCCTCGATCACGCTGACGAGCTGCGCCGCACCATCGCCACGCACCGCACACAGACGAACGAGGTGAACCGCGCCGTGTATGTCGCGGCGGCGGTGTCGCTCGCGGCACGGGACCTCCCCGACACCCCCGTCGTCCTCGTCGAGCTCGGGGCCAGCGCTGGGCTGCTCCTCGAGGTCGACCGCTACCGCGTGGAGCTGCGCCGGCAAGGCGTCGCGCTCGTCGTCGGTGACCCGGACTCCGCGGTCACCTGCCACGGCGAGGATCGCTCCCCCACCCCCCTGGCCTCGCTCGCCCTGCCACCGGTCGCGGCCCGGGTCGGTCTCGACGTCGCGCCCATCGACACCGCCGACGCGGACGCCATCAGGTGGCTCGAGGCGTGCATCTGGCCCGACGTGCCCCGACGCATCGAGCGCTTCCGCGCCGCCATGATCCTTCTGCGGACCGACCCGCCCCGGCTGCAGCGCGGTGACATGGTCGAGGACCTGGAGGGCACGGTCGAGGCCACCCTGCAGGACCTGACCTCGACGGAGGGACGGGACCTGCACCTGGTGGTCTTCAGCTCGTGGGCGCTGACCTACGTGGAGCGCGCCCGCCGCGGCTTCGTGGCCGAGGTGCTGGCCCGGTGCGCCCGCGCGGTGCCCGCCGTCAGCTGGGTCACCGCGGAGCCGGCCGGCTGCGTACCGGGCCTGCCCCTGCCAGAGGGACTCCCGGTCGACGATGACACCACCGTGCTCGGCGCCCGACGCTGGCGAGGTGGTCGGGAGCTGGCCGCAGAGGCCTGGGGCACCTGCCACCCGCACGGCGAGTGGCTTGCCGTCACCGGCCCCTGACCGACACGGGCAGGGGCGCCCCCTACCGCGGGCAGCCGGCTGGGGGGCCGCCTCGGAGCGGAAACCGGCCCAGCGGCATACGGTGAGCCGATGACGACCCTGCCCACTGTCCCCCTCAACGACACGACCCGCCTGCCCATCGTCGGCTTCGGCACCTACCCGATGAAGGGTGAGCAGGCCGTCGCAGCCGTCGGGTCAGCGCTCGAGCTCGGCTACCGGCTGCTCGACACCGCCGTGAACTACGGCAACGAGGAGGAGGTCGGCGAGGCGGTGCGGCGGGCCGCCGTGCGCCGCGAGGAGGTGCGCGTCCAGACGAAGCTTCCCGGGCGGCACCACGCCTACGACCTCGCGCTCGGTTCGCTTCGTGACTCGGCTCGCCGGCTCGGCGTGGAGCAGCTCGACGTCGCCCTGGTCCACTGGCCCAACCCGAGGCAGGGCCGCTACGTCGATGCCTGGCGCGCGCTCGTTCGCGCGCAGCAGGACGGGCTGGTGCGCACGGTCGGGGTCAGCAACTTCACCGAGGAGCACCTGTCGAACATCATCGACGCCACGGGCGTGGTGCCAGCGGTCAACCAGATCGAGCTGCACCCCTGGTTCCCGCAGGAGCAGCTGCGGCAGGTGCACAACCGGCTGGGCATCCGCACGCAGGCGTGGAGCCCGCTCGGCAAGCGGCGCGCCCCGTTCGACGAGCCGGCGGTGGCGGACGCGGCTCGGGAGCACGGGGTGTCGCCGGCTCAGGTCATCCTGCGGTGGCACGTCCAACTCGGCTCCCTCCCCCTGCCGAAGTCGGCGACGCGCGAGCGGCAACGGACGAACCTCGAGGTCCTCGGCTTCGAGCTGACGGATGAGCAGATGAGGGCGATCACCGCCCTCGGGCGGCCCGACGGTCGGCTCTTCGGCGGGGACCCTGACACCCACGAGGAGATATGAGGTCGCGAGACCCTCACTCGAAGGGGCTCGGGTCGCCGGCTCCGACCCGGACCACGTCCGGGTAGCCCTCGCTGAAGTCGATGACCGTCGTCGGCTCGAGGCCGCACTCGCCCGAGTCGATGACGGCGTCGACGCTGTGGTCGAGCTCCTCCTTGATGGTCCAGCCATCGGTCAGCGGGTCGTCCATGCCCGGCAGCAGCAGGGTGCTCGAGAGGATGGGCTCCCCCATCTCCCGGAGCAGCTCGCGGACCACGGGGTGCTCCGGGATCCGGACGCCGACCGTCTTCTTCTTGGGGTGCAGCAGCCGCCGCGGGACCTCCCGAGTCGCCGGGAGGATGAACGTGTAGGGACCGGGTGTGGCCGCCTTCACCGCGCGGAAGACGGCGTTGTCGAGGTGGACGAACTGCCCGAGCTGAGCGAAGTCGGCACAGACGAGGGTGAAGTGGTGCTTGTCGTCGAGATGTCGGATGCGGGTGATCCGCTCCTTGCCCTCCGCGTTGTCGAGCGAGCAGCCGAGCGCGAAGCAGGAGTCGGTCGGGTAGGCGATGAGGCCACCGTCACGCAGGATCTGCACGGCCTGCCGGATGGCCCGGGGCTGCGGATCGACCGGGTGGACATCGAAGTACCTCGCCATGGCCACACCCTGCCACGAGGTGCAGCCGGCCGCACATGGCCCTCAGGCGTCACATGGCCAGCTCACTCGGCGAGACCCAGTGGGCGCACGGCTGGGTCGAGTTCGGTCGCACCCCTTCGCACGGCGGCGCCTCGAGCGGGGGGACCAGCTGCCCGTCCGGTGTCCACTCCCACAGTCCCGGACTCAGCTGCCACACGGCGTCGACGAGGGTGCAGTCGCAGCACGCCCCCTGCGTCACGAGACGGCGGACGAGCGCGGTCGCCCGCTTGGCCCGGTGCACCCGGAACTGCTCGACCCAGCCCATCGCGCCCGTGCAGCCCTCGGTGGCCACCATCCGCCCGACGAAGCACGGGAGGCACTCACCCGGCGCCGGGAGCACCTCCTCGAGCGAGCCGATCGGCCGGCCGGTCAGCAGGTGGATGACATTCGACATTGCGGACTCCCTTCGATGGCTCCACGGTGCTCCGCTTCCAGCGCCCCCGCAGCGTCCGTGTCGGCGGCTGTGGACAACCGCGCCTCGGACGAGAGGATGTGGACCGGACCCGGCTGAGCCGCGAACCGGCTACCGTGAGCGCGTGGGGGCCCAGCGCGTCGTGGTCGTGGGCGCCGGCATCGTCGGTGCCGCCATCGCGCGCGCCCTCGTCATGGGCGGGTCCGAGGTGAGCGTGACGGTCCTGGAGAAGGAGCCGTCACCGGGCCTGCACCAGACGTCCCGCAACAGCGGCGTCGTCCACGCCGGCCTCTACTACCAGCCCGGCTCGGACAAGGCGCGTCTCTCACGGGAGGGAGTCCGTCGCCTCCGCGAGTACTGCCGGGCTCGAGGACTGCCCTACCAGGAGGTCGGCAAGGTCCTCGTCGCCCTCGACGCCGGGGACGAGGCCCGGCTGACCCGGATCCACGAACGCGCGGTCGCCAACGGCGTGCCGGGTGTGCGATGGCTGGGGGCAGCCGAGCTGACCGAGATCGAGCCGCACGTGCACGGTCGTGCCGGCCTGCACTCCCCCACCACGGCGATCGTCGACTTCGGGCGCATCGCCGCCGCGTTCCTCCAGGACGCGTGCGACCACGGCGCCGGGGTCCGGACCGGCTTCGAGGTCTCGACGATCTCGGCAGGCTCCCCCACCCGGGTGACGGCCACCTCCGGCGAGACGGTCGCGGCGGACCTGCTCGTGATCGCGGCCGGCCTGCACACCGACCGGCTCGCCGGCCTGGCCGGTGATTCGCCGTTCCCGCGGATCGTGCCGTTCCGGGGCGAGTTCCATGAGCTCGTCCCCGGCGCCCGACACCTCGTCCGGGGCCTCATCTATCCCGTGCCCGACCCGCGCTACCCCTTCCTCGGGGTGCACCTGACGAAGCGGGTCGACGGCACGGTGCTGCTCGGCCCGAACGCCGTGCTCGCGCTGTCCCGGGAGGGCTACCTCCGCCGTGACCTCGAGGCGCGCGAGGTGCGTGAGCTGCTCGCGTTCAAGGGCTTCCGCACCTTCGCGAGGGCCAACGCGGTCACGGGGGCGCGCGAGATGTGGGGCTCGCTGAACCGACGAGCGTTCATCGCGGCGGCCCGCCGCTATGTGCCCGAGATCAAGCCGTCCGACGTCGTCCGTGCCCCGGCCGGGGTGCGCGCCCAGGCCATGGACGCGGACGGCAGCCTCGTAGACGACTTCCGCTTCAGCCGGGTCGGCAACGTCTTCTCGGTGCGCAACGCGCCCTCGCCCGCCGCGACCGCGTCGCTGGCCATCGCCGACCTCGTCCTGGACCAGCTCGGCCTCGACACGTCCTGACCCTGCGTCCACCGCTCCGAGCCGTGCCGCCCGGCCCTGCCCCTGACACGCGAACGGACCGCTCGTGGTCGAACGGGTCGGTGTACCGGCTCGTTCGACCCCGAACGGTCCGTTCAGGGTGGGGGTTCAACCCGAGGGGTGTGGCAGGTCAGGCGGCGCCGGTGACGTCGGCGAGCAGCGCCTCGAACGGCGTGACGTTCTCGAACGGGTCGACCTGCTTGGGCGCGGGCGCCCCGGTCAGCAGGCGCGCGAAGGCGCCCCCGGCGCGTTCGATGCGCTCGCCGAGCCGTCCCGCCTCGGTGCTGCCCCAGTCCTCCGACGCCGCGAAGACCGCGACCGGTGACACGAGCGCGCCGAGGTAGGCGAAGAGCGGCCGGAGGGCGTGGTCGATGGCGAGCGAGTGCCGGGCCGTGCCGCCGGTCGCGCCGAGCAGGACGGGCTTGTCCCGCAGGGAGTCCTTGGGCAGCACGTCGATGAGCATCTTGAACAGGCCGCTGTAGGACGCGGTGTAGATCGGGCTCGAGACGATGAGCGCGTCGGCCTCGGCAACCAGGTCGAGCCGCTCCTGCAGCTCGGGAGAGGCGAAGCCGGTCAGGACGTGGTTCGTCACGTCGTGGGCGATGTCGCGCACGTCGATGACGTCGACCGAGGCTGCGCTGGGGCCGCCCAGTGCCCGGACGGTCGCCTCGGCGAGCCGGTCCGCGAGCAGCCGGGTCGACGACGGCTCGGTGATGCCGGCCGTGATGACGGCGATGCGGGTGGTCATCGGAGGCTCCCCTCTGGGGTCGTGGCGCGGGCGGCGCGGGACTCCTCCGGTGAGGCGCCCGTGACGTCGTCGGCGTCGGTGTAGACAGTCGCGTCGCGTGATCCGCCGGCGGCGGCGACGAGCGACTGGTGCGTCGGTGCGTCCGGCACACGGGCCGGCTTCAGTGCGGCGAACTCCTTGCGCAGCACTGGGACGACCTCGGAGCCGAGGATGTCGAGCTGCTCGAGGACGGTCTTGAGCGGCAGGCCCGCGTGGTCCATCAGCCAGAGCTGACGCTGGTAGTCCCCGACGTACTCGCGGTAGCCGAGGGTCGCCTCGATGACCTGCTGGGGGCTGCCGACGAGCAGCGGCGTCTGGCGCATGAACTCCTCGAGCGACGGCCCGTGGCCGTAGACCGGAGCCTTGTCGAAGTAGGGCCGGAACTCGCGGATCGCGTCCTGGCTGTTGGGCCGGATGAACGCCTGGCCGCCGAGGCCGACGATCGCCTGGTCGGCGCTGCCGTGCCCGTAGTGCTCGAACCGGCGCCGGTACAGCGCCACCATCTGCCGGGTGTGGCTGGCCGGCCAGAAGATGTGGTTCGAGAAGAACCCGTCGCCGTAGTAGGCGGCCTGCTCGGCGATCTCCGGGCTGCGGATCGAGCCGTGCCACACGAAGGGCGGCACGCCGTCGAGCGGGCGCGGCGTCGAGGTGAAGCCCTGCAGCGGGGTGCGGAAGCGGCCCTGCCAGTCGACGTTGTCCTCACGCCACAGCCGGTGCAGGAGCGCATAGTTCTCGATGGCCAGTGGGATGCCCTCGCGAATGTCCTTGCCGAACCAGGGATAGACCGGGCCGGTGTTGCCGCGCCCCATCATCAGGTCCACCCGGCCGTCGGCCAGATGCTGCAGGTAGGCGTAGTCCTCCGCCAGCCGCACCGGGTCGTTCGTCGTGATGAGCGTCGTCGACGTGGACAGGATGAGCCGCTTCGTCACCGCCGCGAGGTGTGCGAGCAGCACGGGCGGGTTGCCCGGCGCGGCGAACGGCGGGTTGTGGTGCTCCCCCGTCGCAAAGACGTCGAGCCCGACCTCCTCCGCCTTCTGGGCGATGGCGACCGTGGCCTTGATCCGCTCCTGCTCGGTCGGGGTGTGTCCCGTCGTGGGGTCCGTGGTGACGTCCCCGACGGTGAAGATGCCGAACTGCATGTCGTGTCCCAAGTCTCTAGATTGTTGACGATTCAACTTATCAAACGCGGACCCTCCCTGTCGCATTCCCGTCCTCACGAGGAGCACCCGTATGCCGCTGAGCCGGCTCAGCGGCATACCGCTTCCTCCCGCTGTGCCATCCTGACGCCGTGAGCGTCGACATCTCCCCCAAGGACCGCTTCATCACGGTCTACGGACGCAACCCCGTGCACGAGGTGCTCCTCGACGACGGGCTCCACGTCGACAAGGTCGTGATCGCCGAGACCTCCCGGGGCGCCGCGATCCGGGAGATCGAGCAGGCCGCGCGGCGCCGCGGCGTGCCCGTCCAGCGAGCGTCCGCGGAGCGGGTCAAGAAGCTCGCTGGCAACGGCCGGCAGGACCAAGGGGTGTTTGCCGACGTCGTCGCACCGCGGATGCGGCCGCTCGCCCAGGCGCTCGCCGACGGCGGCCTCGATACGGTGCTCGTCCTCGACGGGATCACGACGCCGGCCAACGTCGGGATGATCCTCCGGTCCGCCACGGCCGCCGGAGTCGACGGCATCGTCGTGCCCAGGCGCGGGGTCGCCTCCCTCGACCCCCTCGTCGTCAAGGCCTCCGCCGGGGTCGCCTTCAAGGCTCCGATCCTCAAGGCGTTCACCGCCGAGGAAGCCGTTGCCCTGCTGCATGAGGACGGGTTCCACGTCGTCGGCCTCGACGCCGCCGGCGACACCAACCTTTTCGAGGCCGAGCTGCCCGACCGGGTCGCCTTCGTCCTCGGCAGCGAGACGGCGGGCCCCGGCGAGCAGGTGCGTTCGCTCGTCGACCGCTGGGTGTCGATCCCCATGTCGGGTGGGGTCGAGTCGCTCAACGTGTCCGCAGCGGCCGCCGTCGTGTGCTTCGAGCTGGCCCGGCGCACCCGAACCGGCCGCTGACGGCTCAGGCCCGGACGGTGCCGGCGCCGACCTCGACGACCCGGCCGGCGACAAAGATCCGTCCGTCGGCGTCGATGGACAGGTGCAGCCGGGACGGCCGGTGCACGGCAGTGCCCTGGGCCACCGTGATCTCGACGTCCCGGTGTCCCCGGGAGACGAGCCAGCCGCCCAGGTTGGCGCACGCCGAGCCGGTCGCGGGGTCCTCGTCGACCGAGCTGCCGCTGACCGCGAAGAGCCGCACCTCGACGCTCCGCTCCCCCGTCCAGGCCCACACGTAGACCTGCGGCGAGCCGGTCTCGGACGTCGCGTAGCGCGCGAGGAGGGGCACGTCGGGGACGGCGGCGCGGACCGCGTCGGCGTCGGCGAGACGGACGAGGAGCTGCTCGACACCGGTCGTGACCCACTGGGAGTCGCCCGCGCACACCGCGTCGGTGGGCAGCCCGAGCGCGGACGCCAACTCGGCCGGCGTCGCCTCCGCGTCCCGCACCTCGGGTGCGTGCGCCCGGAGCCGCCAGCCGTCGCGGGTCCGCTCGACCGGGAAGTCACCGGCGGGCAGGCGCAGGGTCACCGCGTCCGGCCGTCGCCCTGCCTCACCCAGCAGATCGGCGACCACATGGGCCGTCCCCAGCGTCGGGTGGCCCGCGAAGGGCATCTCGTAGCCCGGCGGGAAGATCCGCACGTCGGCCGCAGCAGGTCCGGTCGGGTCAGGGTCGATCCGCGTGACGAAGGTCGTCTCGCTGAGGTTGAACTGACGGGCCCACCCCATCATCTCGCCACCGTCGAGTGTGGCCGCATCCTCAAAGACGCACAGCGGGTTGCCCGAGAAGGGCTGGTCCTTGATGGCGAAGACGTTGAGCAGGCGATACCGCAGGTCCATGACCGGAAGTCTGCCGCACCCGGGGTCTAGATTGAGCCGCATGGTGCCTCCACCCGACGGTGTCGTCCCGGGCAACCTCTACCTCTTCCGGCATGGCGAGACGGAGTGGTCGCTGACCGGGCAGCACACCGGCACGACCGACCTCCCGCTCCTGCCCCAGGGCGAGCAGGCGGCCCGGGAGCTCGGCGACATCCTCCGGGGCCACGCGTTCGAGCTCGTGCTCGTCTCGCCACTCCAGCGAGCCAGGCGCACCGCCGAGCTCGCGGGACTCGGCGACTTCGAGGTGGAGCCGCTGCTGCGCGAATGGGACTACGGGGCCTACGAGGGCATCACCACGGCGGACATCAGCGCCCGGCTCGGCCACCGCTGGGAGCTGTTCGAGGACGGGGTCGTCCCCGGCGCAACCCCCGGGGAGACCCTGCACGACGTCGCGCGGCGGTGCCAGCAGGTGATCGACAGGGCCTGGCCGGCGCTGGAGCGCGGCGACGTCGCGCTGTTCGGGCACGGCCACGCCCTGCGGGTCCTGGCGGCGACCTACCTGCAGGTGGACCCCGGCTTCGGTGCCCAGCTCGTCATGGACGCCGGCTCGATGAGCGTCCTGACGCACCATCGGGCGACCCGGTGCATCGGCGCGTTCAACATCTCGCCGTGGCGGCTCTTCCGTCAGGGCTGACTCGGGCAGGGCCGACTCCGGCAGTGTTGACGTCTGCGCCGGTGCGGCCGAGCGCGGCCGAGCCGTTCAGCCGCGGGGCAGGTCCCACGTGTGGACCGGCTCGTTGGCGTTCATCCCCTCCATGTAGGCGCGGAGCATCTCGCGGAGCGCCTCGTCCCGGGGCAGCCCTCGCGCCTCGAGCCGCGCCACGCAGTCGGTCTGCCACGAAGCACCGTTGACGCCCTTGATGCACCGCTGCTCGATCACGCCGAGGAACCGGTCGCGCACGGCCTGGGACACGCCCCACCGGCTCAGTCCCTCGTGGGCCATGGGCAGGAGGCGGCGCAGCACGAGCTCGGTCGCCGGGACGTCACCGAGCCGCGGCCAGTAGGTGCGGGCGTCGATCCCGAGGCGCGCGCCCTCCTCAAAGTTCTCCTCTGCTGCGGAGAAGCTCATCTGCGTCCAGACCGGCCGGTCGTCCTCGGCGAGCACCCGGACCGTGCCGTAGTAGAACGCGGCGTTGGCCAGCACGTCCACGATGCTCGGCCCGGCGGGCAGGGTGCGGTTCTCGACGCGCAGGTGCGGCAGTCCGCGGACGATGTCGTAGATCGGCCGGTTCCAGCGGTAGACGGTGCCGTTGTGCAGCCGCAGCTCCTTCAGCTCGGGCACCTCGCCCCGCTCGAAGACGGCCTCGGGCTCCTCCTCCGTCAGCTCGGGCAGGAGGGCCGGGAAGTAGCGCACGTTCTCCTCGAACAGGTCGAAGATCGAGGTGATCCAGCGCTCCCCGAACCAGACCCGTGGCCGCACCCCCTGGGCCTTGAGCTCGACCGAGCGGGTGTCGGTCGCCTGGGTGAACAGCGGGATGCGCGTCTCCGCCCAGAGCCGCTGTCCCAGGAAGAACGGCGAGTTCGCGCCCAGCGCGAGCTGCGGTCCGGCGATGACCTGGGCGGCGTTCCAGTGGTCGGCGAACCGCTCGGGCTGCACCTGCAGGTGCAGCTGGATGGAGGTGCAGGCCGACTCCGGGGCCAACGAGTCGGAGTAGCGGGCGATCCGCTCGCCGGTGGGCCCCTCCATGTTGAGCCACACGTCCTCGCCGCGTGCCTCGAGCACCGCGTTGTTGAGCGCCGAGTAGCGGATGTTCTCGCTGATCCAGTCACCCGCGAAGTGGTCAGGCATCACCGTCGGCAGGATGCCGATGGCGACGATGCCGACTCCCAGCTGGGCGGCCCGCTCGGCCGCCCGGTTGAGCGAGGCCCGCAGGTCCGACTCGAGCTCGAGGGCGGCGTCGCCGGGCAGCGGCCGGGGCGGCACGTTGAGCTCGATGTTGTAGCGGGCCAGCTCGGTCTGGTAGGCCGGGTCGGCGATCTGCTCGAGCACCTTCTTGTTGTCCAGCTTCGGCCCGAGGTCATCGGCCACGAGGTTGAGCTCGATCTCGAGCCCGGTCATCGGCCGGTCGAACTCGAACTGGCTGTGGCTGAGCATTCGCTCGAACACGTCGAGGTCGCGCCGGACCTTCTCCCGGTAGCGCTGCCGCTGCTCCCGGGTGTACTTGGCCTGCTCCACCTCCGCGCCCACGTCCAGAGACAACCACAAAGTGCGGCCTGGCGCGAGATGCGCCGCACCGGCCGGTCCCGGAGGTGCCGCCCAGGCCGTGACGTCCTCGAGCACCTCCGGGACGGGCAGGAGATGCCGGTCAGTCCTCGAACGCCTCCGGGGCCGGGCAGGAGCAGATCAGGTTGCGGTCGCCGTAGGCCTGGTCGATCCTGCCGACCGGCGGCCAGTACTTGTCGCCCGGCACGACACCAGCGGGGAAGACGGCCGCGGCTCGGTCGTAGGAGTGGTCCCACTCCCCCGCGAGGTCGCGCGCCGTGTGCGGTGCGTGCCGCAGCACGCTGTCGGCCGCCGCCACCTCGCCCCGGGCGACCCCGGCGATCTCCTCGCGGATGGCGATCATGGCGTCGCAGAACCGGTCGAGCTCGTGCAGGTCCTCCGACTCGGTCGGCTCCACCATGAGCGTGCCGGCCACCGGGAATGACATCGTCGGCGCGTGGAAGCCGTAGTCGACCAGGCGCTTCGCGACGTCGTCGACAGTCACGCCGGTCTGCGCGGTGAGCCCGCGCAGGTCGAGGATGCACTCGTGAGCGACCAGCCCGTCGTCACCCGAGTAGAGCACCGGGTAGTGGTCGCGCAGCCGGGCGGCGATGTAGTTCGCGTTGAGCACGGCGACCTGGGTCGCGTGGCGCAATCCCGCTCCGCCCATGAGCCGGACGTACGCCCACGAGATGGGCAGGATCAGCGCTGACCCGTAGGGCGCGGCCGACACCGGCCCGACCCCCGTCTTGGGGCCGGCCTCGGGAGCCAGCGGGTGGTTGGGCAGGTGGGGCGCCAGGTGCTCACGGACGGCGACGGGGCCGACGCCCGGCCCGCCACCGCCGTGTGGGATGCAGAACGTCTTGTGCAGGTTCAGGTGCGACACGTCCGCCCCGAACTGCCCCGGCTCGGCGAGTCCGACGAGGGCGTTGAGGTTGGCGCCGTCGACGTAGACCTGCCCGCCGGCCTCATGGACGAGGCGGCACAGCTCGGTGATGGTGTCCTCGTAGACGCCGTGGGTCGACGGATAGGTGACCATGATCGCGGCCAGCTGGTCGCGGTTGGCCTCGATCTTGGCGCGCAGGTCGTCCATGTCAACGCTGCCGTCGGGAGCGGTCCTGACGACGACGACCTTGAGCCCGGCCATGACGGCCGAGGCCGCGTTGGTGCCGTGCGCACTCGCCGGGATGAGGCAGACGCGACGGTGCCCCTCGCCGCGGGACTCGTGGTAGGCGTGGATCGCGAGGAGACCGGCGTACTCGCCCTGGGACCCGGCGTTGGGCTGCAGCGAGACGGCGTCATAGCCGGTGATCTCGCACAGCCAGTCGGCCAGCTGCTCGATGAGCGCCCGGATGCCCTCGGTCTGTTCCGCCGGCGCGAACGGGTGCAGGTTCGCGAACTCGGGCCAGGTGATCGGCTCCATCTCGGTCGTCGCGTTGAGCTTCATCGTGCAGGAGCCGAGCGGGATCATGCCCCGGTCGAGCGCGAAGTCGCGGTCGGCGAGGGTGCGCAGGTAGCGCAGCATCGCCGTCTCGGAGCGGTGGGCGTGGAACACCGGGTGGGTGAGGAAGTCCGTGGTCCGCGACAACGACCGAGGTATGCCGCTCAGCTCGCTCCGCTCGTCGCTGACCGTCGCGCCCAGCACCTCGCAGACCGCGCGGACGGTCTCGTCGGTCGTCGTCTCGTCGAAGCTGAGCGCGATGTGGTTGCCGTCGACGTGGCGGACGTTGAAGCCGTGCTCCAGGAAGCGGCGGACGAGCTCGGCGGCGCGGTCCGGCACGGACAGCGTGAGGGTGTCGAACCAGCTGTCCCCCACCACGTCCACGCCGGCCGCGACCAACGCTGCGCGGACGCGTGTGGCGTGGTCGGCGACCCGCCGGGCGATCGCGGTGAGCCCGTCGGGACCGTGCCACACGGCATACATGCTCGCCATCACCGCGAGGAGCACCTGCGCGGTGCAGATGTTGGAGGTCGCCTTCTCGCGCCTGATGTGCTGCTCGCGGGTCTGCAGCGCCAGCCGGTAGGCCGGCTGCCCACCGGCGTCGACCGAGACACCGACGAGGCGGCCGGGCAGCTGCCGCTCCAAGCCGCGGTGGACCGACATGTAGCCCGCGTGCGGTCCGCCGAAGCCCATCGGGACTCCGAAGCGCTGCGAACTGCCGACGGCGATGTCGGCGCCCCAGGTGCCCGGCGCCTCGAGGAGGGTCAGGGCGAGCAGGTCGGCGGCCACGGTCACGAGGCCCTTCGCCGCGTGGACCGCCTCGGTCAGCGCTCGCCAGTCGATGATCTCGCCCGTGGCGCTCGGGTACTGCACCACGACACCGGCGACCGGACGACCCCCGGCTGCGGCCCCGAGCTGCTCCACGTCCGTGACGGGGGCCAGGTCGGTGACGACGAGCGGGAGGCCCAGGGCCCCGGCCCGGGTCTGCATGACGGCGATCGTCTGCGGGAAGACGTGCTGGTCGACGAGGACGACCGCGTCGGCGCCGGAGCGGGTGGCCCGGTGCATGAGCGCCATGGCCTCGGCGGCCGCCGTCGCCTCGTCGAGGAGGGAGGCCCCCGAGATGGGCAGGCCGGTCAGGTCGCTGATGACCGTCTGGAAGTTGAGCAGCGCCTCGAGGCGGCCCTGGGAGATCTCCGGCTGGTAGGGCGTGTAGGCGGTGTACCACGCAGGGTTCTCCAACACGTTGCGCCGCACGACGGGCGGCGTCACCGTGCCGTAGTAGCCGAGCCCGATGAGCGAGCCGACGACGGAGTTGCGTCCGGCCAGCTGGCGCAGCTCCTCGATGACCGCGCTCTCACTCGGCGCGGCGGCCAGCTCGAGCCGCTCGGTCGAGCGGATGGCGCCCGGGATGGCGCGGTCGCACATCGCGTCGAGGGACGGCTGCCCGACCACCGTGAGCATGTGCTCGATGTCCTGGGGTCCCGGGCCGACGTGGCGTGAGACGAAGTCGGGCAGCCCGGTGATGGGCTGGGCGGTCGGCTGGTCGATCGGCATTGTCTGCTCCTGACGGGGTCGAGCGGTCCACGCTCCCCGTCTGTCGACCCGCGGGTCTCCAGATGTGCCTCGCCTGCGCAGTCCGGGCGCCTGAGAGGTTCCGGGGATGTTGCCCCTTCGGCGCCTCGCAGGTGACAGGACCTCGAGGACTCTCCCGCGCAGGGTCGATCAGCAGGATCGAATCTACCAGTGTGGGCGCTGCCCGATCACGCCATGCGGCGGGCCCGCCGAGCCGACAGCTCGTCGTCGGGGTGCGCGGCCGGGGCACCATCGTCGGCCCGTTCGCTCGGCAGCTCGGCGAGCTCGCCCTCGACCTCGCGCCAGACGCGACCGACGGCGATGCCGAACACGCCCTGGCCGCCCTGGACGAGGTCGATCACCTCGTCGGCGGACGTGCACTCGTAGACGGAGGCACCATCACTCATCAGCGTGATCTGGGCCAGGTCGTCGACCCCGCGGTCGCGCAGGTGCGTGATGGCCACCCGGATCTGCTGGAGGGACACACCCGTGTCGAGCAGCCGCTTGACCACCTTGAGGACGAGGATGTCGCGGAAGCCATAGAGGCGCTGGGTGCCCGAGCCGGTCGCGCTCCGCACGGACGGCTCGACGAGCCCGGTGCGGGCCCAGTAGTCGAGCTGGCGGTAGGTGATGCCGGCCGCCTTGCAGGCGGTGGTGCCGCGGTAGCCGGTGTCCTCGTCGAGGTCCGGCAGGTCGTCGTCGAACAGGAGGCCCTGCGCAGCGGGCGGCGCGGCGTGCCGGTGTGAGTCCTGCGTGGCGGCCATGCCGACCTCCTGACTGGTGCGGTCCGACTAAACCGAGTCGGACCGGCGGGTGACACGTGGATAACTACAGCATCGTGGTTCATCTCGACGGTAGTTCCGCGGCCCCGGCCCGTCAAACATCCGGACCGCTTGGAACCGGCGTGTCGGAACCTTCAGGTTGACGTAGAGGCTCAGGTCTCCGAGGTTGCGTCGGGATCTTCCGGCTTGTCGAAGTCCTCAGCCGAGACGTGGTCGAGGAACTCCTTGAAGCGTTCGACCTCATCGTCCTCCTCGGACGACACGACGATGGCCGCCTCGTCGAGGACGGACGGGTCGACGTAGACCTTCGCGTCGGTGCGCAGCGCCAGGGCGATCGCGTCCGAGGCGCGAGCCCCGACCTCGGTGGTGCCGTCGATGATGAGCGCCGCATGGAAGACCGAGTCCTTGAGCGCGACGATGCGCACCTCCGTGAGGGTGTGGCCGAGCACCGCCAGCATGTCCCGCATCAGGTCGTGCGTCATCGGCCGGGGCGGCACGACACCCTGCTGGGCGTAGGTGATCGCCGCGGCCTCCGGGGCCCCGATCCAGATCGGCAGGTAGCGCCCGCCATCCCGCTCGCGCAGCAGCACGATCGGGTGGTTCGTCGGCATCTCGACGCGGACCCCGAGCACATCGACCTCTCTCACGCATCCACCGTACCTCCCGCCGGAGCAGCGGCGTCAGCGGTCGATACCCGCCTTGACGAGAGCGACATGCAGGGCGATGCACGAGGCGAGCATCTGTGCCGAGCGCTCCTCGCGCGCGTCACCCCGCGTGGTGGCCAGGACCTGCTCGACCAGACCGATCTCCCGGTCGGCCGCGTTGCGGAACGTGCGCAGGTGCCGCGCCTCGAGTCCGTGCTCGGCCAGTCGGGCAGCCGCCACGGCGATGTCGAGGTCGTGCGCGCCGAAGTGACCGTCGGCGTCGGGAGCGAGCAGGCCGAAGCTCTCCAGGGCGTGGAAGGTGTCGCGGTCCAGGCCCGAGGCGGACCGCAGCTCCGGACCGGTGAGCGTGAGGGGACGACGGGTGCGCAGTGTCGCGGCGTCCGGCACGTCGGGGTCCGCGACGGGCACGGGCGCCTGTGGCAGCGCGCCTGGCTCCGGCTCGGCGAGGCCCCGGTCGAGGGCGTCCAGCGCCTCCTTGATGACGCGCAGCGGCCAGTAGCGGTCGCGCTGCGCGGAGAGGATGTAGTGCAGCCGCTCGACGTCCTGCTCCGAGTAGGTGCGGTAGCCGGCCGGCGTCCGCTCCGGCGTGAGCAGGCCCTCGGCCTCGAGGAAGCGGACCTTGGAGGGAGTGAGGTCGGGGAACTCGTCGGTCAGCCGCGCGAGCAGCCGGCCGATGGTCAGGCGTGCCGCCATCCGGGCGCGTCAGTCGGCGTAGTAGACGAGGCGGAACTTGCCGATCTGCACCTCGTCACCGGTCGCGAGCACCGCCTCGTCGATCCGCTCCCGGTTGACGTAGGTCCCGTTGAGCGACCCCGCGTCACGGACGAGGTAGCCGTCGCCCTGCCGCACGAACGCGGCATGCTTGCGCGAGACGGTCACGTCGTCGAGAAAGATGTCCGAGTCGGGGTGCCGACCGGTGGTGACCTGGTCGTCGTCGAGCAGGAAGCGGGCACCGGCGTTCGGGCCGCGCTGCACGATCAGCAGGGCGGTCCCCGGCCGAAGCGCGTCGATGGTGGCGCGGTCCTCCGAGCTCAGCCCCGCCCGCACCTCGCCGTGCTCGACCTCGGCACCCGGGACACCCGGGAACCGCATGGTGCGCGGCTCCATGGTGACGTCGTCCTGATCGCCCGAGGGCGTGGTGTCGCCGTGCTCGTCACTCACGTTGCGGTCCTCCTCGTCCGTGCCGCCGGGCTTGCCTGGCTCACACGATAGTTCACGTACGGTCCCCCGGATCCCCTCCCTTGTCAGGAGCTGAGCGATGCCTGGTAGGCGGCGGCGTCCATGAGGTCGTCCAGCACCGCCGCGTCGTCGGGCCGCACCTCGAACATCCAGCCGTCACCGTAGGGGTCGCTGTTGACCAGCTCCGGCGTTGCGTCCAGGGCATCGTTGACGGCGGTCACCTCGCCGGCCACGGGGGCGAAGATGTCGCTCACCGACTTGGTCGACTCGACCTCGCCGCACGCGTCGCCGACGGCGAGGGCGTCCCCCACGGCCGGGAGCGAGACGTAGACGACGTCTCCCAGCGCGTCCTGCGCGAAGGCCGTGATGCCCACGCGAACGGTGTCGCCGTCGCCACGGACCCACTCGTGGTCACTGGTGTAGCGCAGGTCGTCGGGGTAGCTGAGCTCGCTCATGTCGCTCCTGTCGTCATGGGTTTCCGACGCCGGGGGCGGAGTCGGCACGAGGAGAGGATGTCATGGAGGCCGCCCCTCGCGCAGGAGGAAGCGACCGGCGGGTCACTCGGCCGGTGTGGCGTGCGTCATCGGCGTGGCCTCGTGGACCGAGGTGATCCTGACATCGTCGACCTCGGTCACGACGGCGGTACCACCCTTCTGGCGCACCGACTCGACCACTCCCCCCGGGATGGTCATGGCCGAGGCCAGGGTCTTGGAGTCGCCGATAGCCTTGACCTCGATCGGTCGCGCGACGCTGTGCCCGTCGACCTGGATCGCGCTGTTCTGGTTGCCGATGTACGTCGAGGCGACGACCCTCACACCACCGACGTCGATCGCCTCCGCGCCGGCATCCCTCAGCTCCTGGATGAGGTCGAGCACGACCGGGCCGGTGACCTGGCGGTCCGGGTCGCTGATCGTGACGTGGATACCGGGGCCGTGGGCGGGGACCGCGCCGGCCAGGATCCCGAGGGTGTCGACCCGGTTCTCGGCCTGCTGCATCGCCTCGGCGGTGTCGCCGGTGCCGTTCTTCAACCGGTCGCGGGTGGCCTCCAGCTCGCGCACCTGCTGGTCGAGCCGGGACGACCGGACCGACACGTCGTCGAGCACGCGCACCAGGTCGCTCTGGCTCAGGTCCTCGAGCCCCCGGGAGTTCGTCAGCTGCACCTGGGTCGCGATCGCGGTACCGAGAAGGACGGCGAGGAGTGCGGAGAGCAGGTTGGCCTTGGTCGGTCGGGGTCGGCCCATGCGCAGGAGCCGCCGCCAGGCGGACCGACCGTCGACCGACGCCATGGGGGGTCGCTCGGCGTCCTGCCCCGGGTCGACCTGCTCCAGCGGTGCCGGCTGCGGCTCCATGTGCTGCGGTATCGGCTGCTCCGCCGGGGCCCGTTCCTCCTGCCGCTTTGCAGCGGCCTGGTCCGGCCGTTGCGGCTTGCGGTTGCCCTGGCTCGGTCGTTTCCGCTTGGTCATCTCAGGCCCGGAAGAGGTGACGGCGGATGGAGGCGACGTTGGAGAAGATCCGCACACCGAGCACGACGACGACACCCGTGGACAGCTGCGCCCCGACACCGAGCTGGTCGCCGAGGAAGACGATGAAAGCCGCGACGATGACGTTGGACAGGAACGAGACGACGAAGACCTTGTCGTTGAAGATCCCGTCGAGCACGGCGCGGACCGCCCCGAAGACGGCGTCCAGGGCGGCGATGATGGCGATCGGCAGGTAGGGCTGCAACCACAGCGGGACCGATGGGTCGAGGAAGAGCCCGACGAGCAGGCCGATGAGCAAGCCGATGGCTGGGATCACCGCATCGCCCCTTCCTCGTGGTGCTGAACGAGCCCGCTCACGGTCGCGCGCTCGTGCCGGTCGGTCCGCCAGATGGTACGTCGGAGGGGATGGGCTTTGCGAACTGCAGCTGCATCGCCGAGTCGCCCGGCACGGACAGCGACGTCGACCCCGCGAACGATGCCCGGATGCCGAACTGCTTTGTCAGCTGGTCGAGATAGACCCCCGCGAACGAAGGCCCGAAGACGCGCTGCATCTGGTCGGGGTCGCCGAGGACCGTGACGACGTAGGGCCGGGCCAGCGGCCGGAAGTCGACGATGATGGCCTGCCCGGCGAAGCGGATGGCGGCAGTGGACGTCAGGCGGTGTCCGTTGATGGAGATCGCCTCGGCGCCAGCGGCCCACAGCCCGTTGACGATGATCTGCAGGTCGGTGGACGCGACCCGGCCGGAGTCGAAGCCGCTGCTGGGGCGGTCCCCCGGCTGGTTGTCGGTGCCCGTGCTGGCCGCGTCGTCGAGCGTGAGGGTCAGTCCGGGGCCCTTCAGGGCGGTGACTCCCGCGTCGATGCCGTACTCCTTGATCCGGGCGGTGAGGTCGGGAGCGCCGGACTGGGCGACGGCGATCTCCTCGTAGCCGCGGACCTGCTTGGTGAGGGACTGGATCGTCGCCTCGTTCTTGGCGCTGTGCGTCTGCAGGCTCTCGATGCGCTGGATCAGCTCGGCCCGAGCCTGCGTCGCCGCGGTCGGCTTGGGACGCAGCGCCGTCGCGCTGACGGCGAACATGAAGCCGATCACCACGGCGAGGATGATGACGAGGATGGTGCGCGTGGAGGTCGCGGCAGGCAGGCCGGCGAGCCGCCGGCGACGGGCCGCCTCCTCGTAGCCGGGGTCGAGCGGACGCTTGATCATCGAGGTGATCAGCGTCATCGAGGCATCCGGAGCCCTGGGCGGAGTTGCGGTCATCGCGCCCTCGGGGCCCCGGCCCGGTGCGGTGTCCGGGACAGGACGAACTGGGCCTGGATCGCGTAGAGGATGGCGGCGAACCAGTAGAGGACGAGCCCCCACCAGGCGAGTCCCCAGCCGATGGGGCGAGCCAGCTCACCGAGGACGTCACCCCGGTGCGCGAGGAGCAGCAGCGGGAACGCGTACAGCAGGTTGAAGGTCGCGGCCTTGCCGACGAAGTGGACCGGCAGGCCGATCTGCCCTCGCTTGCGCAGGTAGAGCAGCATGACGAGCATGACCGCCTCGCGCGCGAGGAGCGCGACGACGAACCAGAGCGGGATGATCTCGCGCCAGGCCAGGCCGATGAGGGTCGACAGGATGTAGAGCCGGTCGGCGATGGGGTCGAGGAACTGCCCGAGCCGCGACTCCATGTGGAACGTGCGGGCGATCTTGCCGTCCGCGTAGTCCGTGATCCCGGAGAGGGCGAGCACGATGAGGGCGAGCCCGTCGTGCCGGCTCACGATCGCCCAGAGGAAGACGGGGACGCCGGCCAGCCGCAGGATGGACAGCACGTTGGGAAGCGTGAGCAGGCGCTCGGACACAGGGCCCGTGCGCGCGGACTCTCCCAGCTCCTCAGTCACAGCCAGAGCCTAACCGTGCCGTGCTGCCGGACCGCACAGCGGCATGCCAGCCGTTCCCCTCCCCCCGCCGCCACTGGCGGGATCCCTCCAGGCGCGACTGCGGCTCTGCTCGGGCGCTTGTCCTAGCGGTCGAAGGCGTGGAGGGTGGCGGCGGCGGCCACGGCGTAGGCGGCGTGGGGCACGACGTCGGAGAGCCATGACGACGCCGACCACGTCCGGGGATCGGTCACGCCGAGCGCGGTCATCGGACCGTTCCCCGCCGCCATGGCAAGCGCGAAGGCCACGGTCAGCGTCGCCGCTCGTCCTCTGGGCCAGCCGGAGCGGCGCAGGGCGCCGAGTGCGAGCCCGGCGCCGGTCCCAGCGGCAATCCCGAGCAGGGATCCCAGCCCCGACTCGCGGGCGTGGCGTCCGTCGTCGTCTCCGGGCACGGTGAACCCCAGCAGCTGTGTCAGTCGTTGCACCGTCTGCTCGGGAGTGCTGCTGCTCGGGCGGCCGCGCGCGGCCATGTCGAGATACGTCGCTGCGTTCAGTGCCGTGGTGCCGACCGCACCGGCGACGAGGCCGTGACGCAGGTATGGGGTCTTGCCACTCATGCCGGTCCCCTACCCTCGCCCGTCGCGCCCACACACCGCCACTCGGCTCGAGGGAAGGAACGACGAACCGGCCCTGACTCAGCGAAGGTGCTGGTCAGAGCCGGTTCCGTGTGGTCGGGCTGACAGGATTTGAACCTGCGACCCCTTGACCCCCAGGCGTCTAGACAGCCTCGTCGAGGCCGAAGTCCGCGTGTTTCCGGGGCTCAGATCATGCAGCGCACGTCACGAGATGCATGGTTTGCATGATTCTGGTCCCCTACTGGTCCCCCTCGTGCGCGACGCGAGAAGTGCCACCAGAGGCTCACCCCGCATCGACTGTGGCGTGTTCGGCTGGCCCCTCGATCACGACGGCTTGACCGAGTCAAGGGGGCGTTACAAGACAACGAGAAGAGAGTCCGTGCGCGTGCCCAGGGGCGAAGGCGATCCCTAGCCCCCCAGGCCCGATCTCCGAGAGACTAGGCACACTACACAGACGCGGCACACAGGAGGCAGACGATGGGCGACGGTCCCTCAGGACGGGGCATCTACGACGGCTTCGAGGGGTACCGTGACCCGACCGAAGATGAAGTACTGGCTCTTCTGGAGACGTGCCCCGTCATCCTGGACACGAACGTGCTCCTAGACATCTACGGATTCGAGGAACCGGCGCGGCTACTTGCTCTAGACGTCCTGGAGTCCATCCGATCCCGCCTATGGCTGCCGCACCAGGTGATGCGGGAGTTTTGGCGCAATCGCCACAGCGTCATTGCGGACATCCCCGGCCCCGTCCAGCCAATCGACGCCGTGCGCAGCGAACTGCTCGCGATCGTCAACTCACTACGCCCGGACCGCGAGCGACCCGAAGAAATTCAGGCCATGCGAGAAACCGTGGAGACCCAACTGAATGAACTTTCAGAGGCAATAAGTAAGGCGCGAGGAAATCCGCTCAATGTCGCGCAGATCCTCAGTGACACCAGCCTCGACCCTGTACTGGCCAGACTTGAGGAGATTTTAGCGGGACGGGTAGGTCCATCATTCGGGGACGACGAGCCTTCGTTGATTGACGCGGGGCTGAAGCGATTCGCAGACAAGGTTCCGCCCGGATACAAGGATGGCGAGGAGAAATCCGATCAGGTTCTCGAGCGAGGTACGGGCGACTATCTGATGTGGGAGCAAACGTTAAGGTACCTCGCAGGCCTCCAGGAACCCTCCGGTGCATTTGTGTTAGTCACCAATGACGCGAAGGAGGACTGGCGGATCAACATCACTGTGCCAAAGAAGCGCGCCCTCGGTGTCCGCCCTGAGCTTGTCGTGGAGGCGCTCGAACGCACCGGGCTTCGTTTGGTCCTGCTGCAGCAGAGCGACTTTTATCGCCTTATGTCGCGGATCCGACCAAGCGACGAGGCGGCCTCCGAATCGCTAGTTGAAGCCAGCGCGCTCAGTAGCCGTGATGACACGCCGAACGAATCGCAATGGACTGAGGCGGCGTACAAGCACCTTCTTCACGAGCTGAGAGAGGCCGGAGGTCAGGTGCAGGCAGATATCATCTCGCTCGCTGCTCAAGCCGGCGGATTCATTTCACGTGCCGAGATCTATGAGTACGCCGGCTATGCCGAAGATCGTTCACTGAGGCGCTTCGCCATGCCCGCCCAACGGATCACGCTAACGCTCATCGAGAGCGAACTGCTCTCCGAGAATGCTCCGATGCCCCTCGAAGCAGTATATGAGGGGCCAGGGAAGACCGTCGGCTACCGCGTCCCTCGCGAGTTCACGGAGTACGAAGCGCATCGCAGCGAGCAGCCGACCTGGGTACAGGCGGCCGCAACTGTTGCGGCCACTGCGCCCGAACGGGTGTGGACCGTCAACGACCTGGTCTCCGAGATCCGCAGGCTAGGCATTCGAGACGTGTCTGCCGCAAGAACGCCCGAAGCAACCCTTCGACGTGATCTTTCGCTACGAGACGGAACCTACTTCGATCCGGTTGACGGAGGATTCAAGCTCCGCTCCGGTGTCAGTGCTCGGGATGGTGCGACTTCAGTCAGCTAGCTATGTCCATCGACTCCTAGCGAAGTAGGGCGTGTCTCACAACTGACTCAAGCTCCGCATCCATGTCATCTGCCGAGAGCATCTTCTCAAGCTGGTCACGGTCGATCATCGCGACGCAGATCTCCTGGGTTGAGAATCTAAGCTCCTGCATTCTTGCGTCCTCTGTGAATCCAGCTAGCGACACCAAGATGGCGATTCGGGCAGTGCCTCGCTTAGTCTGAAGCTTGGTGATGAGCGACGAGACCATCGGCTGTGATGCCTTGTCAACGCGGTTCTTCGCCTCGACCAGGATGAACGGTACGCCCGATTTCTGCCAGACGCGAGAGCTAAAGTTGTCGATCTGGAGGACAAGATCGATCTCCTCGGTCTCATTCCTGTAGTTGCGCTCAACCACCTTCAGATCGCTTACCTGGGCGAACGCGAATGCGAGAAGCGCCTCTAGCCTTCGCCCCTTCTGTTGCGAAGTGCCGTCGCTGATGCGGTCCCAGACTGCTTTCGCCACACTCCGTCGAAGCTCTGGAGACACCGGCACTTCAATGTCAGCCAGCGCGGCAAGTAGTGCTCGGGGTTCAAGTTGCCTGGCTGCCACATAGTCATCAAGAACAATGACGTCAGCGTCGATTCCAACTAGCAACTCAACGACTTCGGGCTTGAACAGCGATGCGAGATGCAGAGCCAGCGTCGGTACGATCCCCTTACCGGCGGCGATCCGAAGTCGGTCGCGAGCAAATCTTGGTATCTCGTCCTGCAAAAAGACATATAGAAGCTGAGTCCCGTCTTGGGACACTGCATTCGGCTTCCAACGCTTGCTCCCGAGATCCAACTCTGTGTCTTGAACCCAGTGCTTGCCCCTCGCGCTTGCGCAGACGCGATCAGTCGCGGCCGACACATCGCCTATACCTATGGGGCGGCCCTGTGATGGCTCGTCGACGATCTCCTCCACGAGGGCACCCTCGACCTCAGCCGCGCTGCTCATTCGCATCGATCAGGGCGGTGACCTGTGTGATGAGTTCTCGCCCCAGCCGGCGAACCTCCTCGTAGTCCGGCGTGCCGGCAGTCTGAGTCAGCAAGCGCGCAAACACGGCTACCATCGTGGAGGTCCGTCGACCGAGTTTATCCACCTCAACCATCATCTGGACGGTCTCTTCGTAGGCGTCATCGATGGTCGCTTCCGGCTTCTCGATGAGGTCACGAATCGAGGTGTCGAGCGCAGACTCACCCGTTCCATTCGAGGCTGCGTCCTGGGCCGCAAACTTGATGATCGGCGAGACCTTACGAAGGCTCACCGTGTCCGTGATGACTTGATCGAGGCGCTTCTGGACGAACGCGCTACTCACTCGTTCTTGACCGTACTGATCGAGGATCGCCGGCCGATTGTTTCGGAGTGCGTCAATGACGTTCTTCTTCAACTCCCAGAAGAAGTTGAGTGGAATCGTTTCTTCCCGGATGTAGTCCTGCCACTCGTCAGGAAGGGTAACCACGTAGCGAAGCTGGCGTACCCGTTCGATGGATAGTCCAGTGAGGTCACGCAACTCATTGTCGTTGGGGTCGCGTCCCTCGGACTCCTTAATCTCCTCTGCGAGTCGCTGGAGAGCTTTCGCTGTGGGAATGTCTCGCCAAGGTTCCCTGATCAGGTGGATATTGAACATCTGCTGGAGCACTTCACGGTCACTGCGCTCAGTTGTGATGAGTGCAGGAATCTTGACGTGCCCAAGATCGCGAGCGCACCGGAAACGGCGTTCGCCATCGACCAGAACGTACTTCCCGTCCTTGGGGTACACGACGATCGGAACGAGCACGCCCTCCAAGTCGATGGAGTCGGTCAGACGATCCAGTTCATCTTGGGGAAAATCCAGTCGCGGATTGCGGTCGTTAGGAACCACATCAGCCACATTCAGTTCGCGCAGTTCCGCGGTCACGTTCTGTGATGATTCGGCTTGTTCTTCTTGCTCAGACGAGACAGACATATAGATTCTCCATTGCTGACTTCTTTGAAGCGCCCGTTGAAGCACCCATCGTTGAATGATTTGCCTCGTACGAGTGAGTCTCAACTTCACCGAAGTATTGGCGGGCAATCTCGGCGACAGACATTCCGGCGTCACCAAGCAATCCGCTTGACGGGTAACTGATGACGAGCGGTACCCGCATCCTCGCCACGTTCCGGCAGAGGTCATGGAAGGACGCGACCACGGCAGTCTTCAGGGAGAAGCCCGTCGTGAAACGATCGGATCGATTCCTCCCGGCACCGCTAGAATCCGGAAAGTCGTAGCGGTACAGCGTCTCGTACATGTGGTAGTACCTGCTGTACTGATCCTTTGTATATGGCGGGTCTGCGTAGACCGTCCCGATATCTCGGAGTTCACCGGCACTAACGAGATCAAGGGCATCTCCCACATACACAGAGTTCTGACACCTCCATGACTCGGAGCCAACTTGTGAAACTGCATCGAGCGAGTTTGCGAACTCGTCCCAGAGTGAACGTGACCAAGTACGCACGATCCGGGTGTGAGCTGATGCAGAGTTCGGCCGAAGATATTGGGCCGTGTGGCCCGGAGCGTTAACAAGGACGGATGCGCCGGCGATCCAGGCCGCCACGATCCAGTCACGCTCGTCTAGCCGATCATCGCTATCAATTGCGGCCCGCGCGGCGTCCAGCTCGATTGCCTGTCGAAGGCTGAGATAGCCGGCAGAAAAATAGAGGGTCGCCAACTCGTAGTGTGCAAAACCACTCGATTCAGCGGCCGTTCTCGCGGCACGACGACGAGTAGCGGAGTTGCCTACGTGTTGCGCCTTGTCCATGTAGCTGAGCAGATCAGTCCGTGAGCCATCGAGCGCAATGGCTTCGCTCTTCAACTCAGAGGCGTACGCCTGCTCCAACTCTTGGAGCCTTGCCTTGTATTTGGGCAGCAGGCGTTCCACCACCTCGGCTGAGCTGGATTGACGATCCTGGCCGGTGAACCGCGCTCTTGACAGGGCTGCCGTGAAGCTCATCGCGTCGTTCGTGACCACCGAGGCCGTCTCCTTGAGGCTCTCGGCTACGCTGCCCATGCCCGAGAAGAGGTCCACAACCCGTCCATCGGGTTCGAGCTGGGCGATGGCATCACGCACGTGATCCGCCATGTGGCGCTTTGTGCCCATGTAGCGGACTACCACGTACGCACTCCTCTCGATCGAACCTCTGCTCTAACGGTATCGGCCGGCTTGGACACTGACTCAGGGACGCGCCGGTGGGTCTGCGGGCGCGTTGGGTCCGTCGGGTGTAGTGGCCGCTGTCTCGCAGCGAAACGAGCCCGAGCGAGCAGAGCGATGCTTGTCGGGCCGATCCAGATGAACTTGAGGGCGTTCCAGACGAGCAGCAGGACCAGCAGGTAGAGCCAGCCGGGGCCGTCGTCGTTGATGATCGTGGTGCAGATCGCGGCGGCGTAGAAGTAGGGCACGGCCAGGAGCATCGCAGGGATGCCCCACTTGAGGCCGCGTCTGGTGCGGATGGTGTTGAGCAGCAGGTTGGTGGGTGCGTAGCGGAGTACGCCGTAGCCTCGTGCGCTGAGCGCGACAGATGTGCGGAGCATCGCGGGTCTCTCTTTCCTCGTCATAGCGCGACGGTGTTCCGTCGTGGAGGCGGCTATGAACCGAGTGCCCTCGAAGGGGCCGTCCCGTAGGACCCGCGTAGCTAAAGAACCTGCCTCGTCGCCCAGTCTACGACCGTGCTCCGACAGAGGGAACCCGTCGTCGGCGGGCAGGCGTGTACCTCGTCGGTGACCTGGGAGCGAGAGGACACCGATCATGACGACGTTGGCGGAGCAGATGCAGGGAGAGCGGATGGCACGGATCACGCTGTCGATGATCGCCGAACCGAACGACCCGACCACCGGGTACGTCCTCACCCGTCACGGCGGGGTCGAGACGCTGCGGCTGATCGAGGCGGACGACGAAGTCCCCGGCCTGGCACGCGCCGACGTGCTGATGTGGCGCGAACGGCTGACAGCGCGGGTCACACCCGGAGTGCTGGATCAGATGGCTCAGGCGGAGCGGCACGGGTTCGGCACGCTCATCCCGTCCGACAAGGAATGGCCGGCCGGGCTGAACGACCTGGGCGAGCGTGCCCCGTACCTGCTGTGGACACGCGGCGCGGCCTCGTTCTTGACGACGGCGCTGAGTGATCGGGCCACAATCACAGGCGCTCGCGCCGCGACCTCCTACGGCGAGCACGTCGCCGGCGAGCTGGCGACGGGGCTGGCCGATGAGGAACGGGTCGTCGTCTCCGGTGGCGCCTACGGGATCGAAGGTGCCGCGCACAAGAGCGTGCTCGCCGCGAGCGGACACACGATCGCCGTCTTGGCCGGCGGGCTGGACCGTCCCTACCCTGCCGGGCACAGCGAGCTGCTGCGTCGCATTGGAGATGTCGGGCTGCTGGTGAGCGAGCTGCCGCCGGGCGCCGCGCCGACCAGACACAGGTTCCTGGCTCGCAACCGCCTGCTGGCGGCACTCTCGGGTGCGACCGTGATCCCCGAGGCCAGTCCGCGATCCGGGTCGATGACTACAGTCATGGCCGCGCACGAGCTCGGCCGGGGCGTCGGCGCGGTGCCCGGTCCGGTGACCAGCGTCGCGAGTGCGGGGCCGAACGAACTCATCAAGCAAGGCTTCGCCTCTCTCGTGACTCACACCGGCAATGTGATTGACCTGCTCGACGCCGACAGGACCCCGGACCGGACTGTGACGCGGCCCGAGGTCGGACGCGAGTTCGGGCACCGGCGCCCGTCGCCGGGCACGACGGGACGTTCTCTCTGACGGTCGGCCCGTCGCTGGTCGGGTCTCACAAGCTCCGTGTAGGACGTGATGCGGCCGCTGGCCGCACCGGATCAGCCGTCGCGCCTTCGTGGGCGATCGCCTGGGCGCGGTTGAGAGCGGCGCGGGCGCGGATGGCGTCGATCTTCTGGCTGGTGCTCTCCGGCGTCGGGCCGAGCGGGGTCCGGTCATCGGTGATGCCGTAACGGTCGCGGTAGGCGGCGATGGTGCAGGCGGCACGCCACCACGCCGCCTTCTGCTTCTCGCCCCTCGGCGCCGTGCCGAGGTCTGCCGTCCACGGTTCCTCATCGGTCAGAGAGCCACGGAGCACGGCGTCGGCGCGGGCCTCGATCAGCTCGCGGCGCTCGTCCAGGGCTTGCCGCATGTCGTCTGCCATCTGTCCGCCGGCGTGCGGGATCAGACCGACGATCAGCCTCGGGGGCTTGCGGGTTCGGCCTGATCCGGCGGGCCGGGCGGTGGCTCGTGCAACGCGGGCGTGAAGGACGGAGGCGATGTCGTCGGCATCTTCCAGGCTCCGCGCGGCGACCAAACGCGGGAGCAGCACGTCGAGGTCGTGATGGTTGGCTTCGGCGTGACGCAGCTCGGCCGACAGGGCGCCGTAGGCGTCGGAGTCGAGCACGTCTTCGATCTGCTCGGCGGTGAGCCCGGACGTTTGTAGGAGGGCGGCCCAGCGGTCGTGCTGGGCGGCTTGCGCGATGGTGTCGTACTCGGCCGCGAGTTGGGCGATCGAGCCCCAATGCTCTTGCTCGGCGGTGATCGTCTCGTGCGCCGACAGCTCGGCACCGATGTGCTGGAGTACGCCGTACAGGATGCTGCGGGCGGTGACGTTCGGGTTATCGCCGGGATGCGGCACCGCGTGTTCGGCATCCTCTCGATCGACGGCGACGTAGGCGTGGTTGCTGTGGGCGCCGCGGGTCATGGAGACGTAGAAGTTCTCCCGCGTCGTGGTGGCGGTGACGACCGCGTGCGCGGTGTCGGTCGTGACGCCCTGAGCGCGGTGCGCGGTGACCGCGTAGCCGAGGTCCAGGTGCTCGGCCACGTAGTCGGCCGGCAGGACGATCCCGCCGCCGAACCTGCGCCCGGCCGGACGGATGCTGACCGACCCATCCTCCCGAACCCCGGTGACGATCCAGCGGGAGCCGTTGCGGACCCACGTTCGGCCGTTGCGGAGCCGCCGGTCGTTCTCACGGGTGATGACCAGATCGCCCTCCGAGACCGCGGTGCCGTCGCGCAGGGCGAGTTCGCGAGTGGGATTCACGGTGCCGTCGATGATCCGTTCCGCCCGCGCCCTGGTGTTCAGCTCGGTGACGGTCGCGTGGGTCTCGGTGACCAGGATCGACGCGCGCCCGGCGGCAAGATCACGCCGCCACGCGGTGTAGGCGGCGTCGACCATCGCTTCCTCATCGCCCCCGGTGATCCGGCGGTGCTCGATCAGGGTGTCGATCGCCTCGGTGCGGCCGTGGCGGAGTTGGAGCGAGGTGGTCTTCTCCCACTCGTTCGTGAAGCGGTGCAGATCGGTCAGCTCGGGGGCGTCGTCGCGGGCGTGCACGAGCATGGCGAAGCTCCCGCCGGCGCCGGGTGATTGGAGCTGGCCCCAGTCGCCGACCAGGAGGACTTTCGCGCCGGCCTTCTCGGCCTCGCGGGTGAGCCGATCCAACGACATCGTGCCGGCCAGGCTCGCCTCGTCGATGATGACGAGCTGCCCGGCCGTGAACGTGGTCCCGTACATGATGTGGTTCTGCCACCACTTCGCCGTGTTCTCGGTGGCGATGCCGAGGTCATCGGCGAGGACCTGCGCGGCGACCGCCGAGGGGGCGAGCCCGATCACCGAGCCGGTCCCGTGCTCCTTCTCCCACGCCCGGCGGAGTCCGTTCATCGCGGTGGTCTTCCCGGCCCCGGCCGGGCCGACCAGCACGTCCACTACACGACCGGAGACCGCGACCGCCGCAAGGGCCGTAGCCTGATCCTCGCCGAGCACCCGGCCGCGTGCGTCGGGCTTGCGGGCGATCCTCTCGACCGTCTCCAACGGCACCACCGGCCCGGAGGTCTCCGCGGCGCGCGCCAGGAGTCGGTCTTCGGCGGCCAGCAGGGCTTCGGATGAGAACAGGGCCGAGGCGTGCGGCCGGAACCGGGAGGTGCCATCCACGCGGCGGAACTGCAACGGGCTCGATGCCAGCTCCGGCGGCGTCAGCCGCAGCGAAGCGTGCTCTGCGGCATCGACCACGAGCCCGGTGATCGCCTCCCGATCCTGGATGCTGGCGAACCGCCACCCCATCAACTGCCGGGATGCTTCGGCGTGCAGGTTCCAGCGGGTCCAGGTCGAACGCTTCTCACCGACCGTCTCCATCACGGTCTGCCCGACCTCGCGCACCACATCCAGCGGCACGTCGTCGGCGCGCAGCACCCGCCGCGGCACCTGCGCGTTGGCCGTGGTGAGCGTGCACGCCCAGCCATTCGCGTCCCGGCGCAGCACCCGGCCGGCGCGTTGCCGCCATTCACGGGTGAGGTCGGCCAGCGAGCGGACCTGCTTCTCCGGCCGGGTGGCGAGCGTGGCCTGTGCCCGGAGTTTCAGGACCGTTCGGGCGGAGGGCTGCCTGCCGTGCTTGGCGACGTACTCCGCGATGAGGCGGTCTTTCTCGGCCTCGATGTGCCGTGACCGAGTGGAGAACTCGGCCACGAGCTCGTCGGGCACGCCCTCGACTTCCCATGCCGGGTTCCGGTCCCTGCCACGTTCGCGCGCTTCCCACTCGACGCCGAGGACACGGGTGAGCTGATCGGCCAGAGCAGCGTTGTAGAACTCGGAAACCGCGACGACCACCGCGTGCATCGGCCGGCCCGCAAGGGTCCGCCAACGCCCGTCCTGCACAGTCAGGACCTTGTTGCTGATGACCACGTGCGTGTGCAACTGCGGGTCGCCGGCGCGGCTGTCGTAGTGATCGAACGCCGCCGCCACGACTCCGGCGACATCGACGTGCGCAACCGCTCCGTCCGGGCCGGTTGCACCGACGCGGGTTGCGGCAACCTCGCGTTCGAGGAACGCAACCAGCTCTGCAACCGCCGCATGATGAGCGTCCGCGATCAGGGCTTGGGTGCCAGCGTCCGCAACCGCCCAGATCGTGGAGACTGACTTCGGCACGCTGAACGTGAAGTCGTAACCGGCTACCGCACGCCGGGTGCCGCGCTCGGCTTCCTCCGCCTCGATCGCGGCCACTTCGTGCGCTCGAGTCGCCGGCCCCAACTCGGGGTCGAGAGCGTCGACGCGCTGCTTGATCCGCTCAGTGATCGACGCGAACTGCTGATAGGCGCGGCCCAGCGGCTCGCCCGTGATCGGGTCATGGCCCATCCCGACCAACAGCGCGAGCTGAGCTTCCGAGACCTGCGCCCCCTCGACCAGCTCGCCGCGCCCGAGCCGATCCAGCCCCGAGCCCATCCAGAAGCCCGGCGGCGTCCCCGCCTCCGCGTAGTAGCGGGTCAGCGGCGTGCTCAGGCTCCGGTCGCCGTCGCCCGCGGCGATGGACTTCAACAGGTACTTGTAGCCATCGCCCGCGCTCATCACGCGCATCGAAACCGTCACCTGGGCTGCTCCTTCCGCCGCCGTTCGGAGGGCAGGTGAGCCCGCGAGCCCGGTCGCATCCGATGCGACTCGGGACGGCTCGCGCCTCGTCTGAAAGACGTGTGATGGCTCGGGGAGTCGGTGGCGGAGGATCGGCGGCTCCGCCTGAGTCACGGACTCCGAAGCACGCGGGGTGGTGTGCCGAGTGCGGGCATGGCACCGCCGACGAGGTATGGCGGCAGTGGTTCGGGGGGTCGTGCACCTGGTCGCTGACCAGCCCGGCGGTGACCTCGTGCGTGAAGTCCGACCGGGGATCACCCGTCAGCCGGAGCCCTCATGCACGACCCTCACGACCGAACTCGCCCGCTCAAGGTCGGATCGCTGTTCTCCGGGTACGGCGGACTCGACCTCGCCGTCGAATACGCCCTCGATGCCGAGACGATCTGGTTCTCCGAGAACAACCCACCCATCGCGCGCGTCTTCGCCCATCACTGGCCCGACGCCCCCAACCTGGGCGACATCACCACCATCGACTGGCGCGCCGCCGAGTATGTCGACGTGCTCTGCGGCGGCTTTCCGTGCCAGGACGTCTCGACCGTGGGAAAGCGCGCCGGCCTCGCGCCGGGCACCCGCTCCGGGCTGTGGTCGCACATGGCCGACGCGATCGACGCGCTGCAACCCCAGCTCGTCGTCATCGAGAATGTCCGCGGCTTGCTCTCCGCACCCGCCATTCGACCGCCCTCGGAAGGAAACGACGATGCGCAACGCAACCTCGACGACCATGCAACCCCCGGCGATGCACCCCTTCGCCATCTGGAACCCGACCCGTGGAGCCTGGGAGACCTCGCAGCTCGACCTCTCCGGGCAGCCGGCGCCGTACTCGGCGATCTGGCCGACCTGCGGTACGACGCGCAATGGATCGGCTTACCGGCGTCCTTTGTCGGCGCTCCTCACCATCGTTTCCGCATCTTCATCGTCGCCCAACATGATGTTCCGGACCCCGCTCGCAACGGACTCTTCTCGCGGTGGAGAGAGCCTGGATCAGGTACGGGCGCGGCATGGGACGATCGCCTTGTCGCACCAGATCATCGACCTCGCCTTGAACGGGCCGGGTGGCTCTCCGAGCAGATGCGACGAGTCGGAGACCTTGTGGACCCTGATCGACGGACTGTTCGGCGCTGGGGACGCTACGCCCGAGCCATCGCACAATGGGAGCACGTCACCGGACAGGATGCACCCGCTCCCGCCCTCCTAAACGACGGCAGAGGTCCGCGTCTGGCACCCGCGTTCGTGGAATGGCTCATGGGTCTCGAACCCGGCTGGGTCACCGACCCCGGGTACGGGCTCACTCAAAACCAGCAGATTACTGCCCTCGGCAACGGAGTCCTCCCGCTGCAAGCGGTGACCGCTCTGGTCAAGGCTGTGCAGCGCGAACAGGCTGCGTAGGCGTGAAGGAAGGGTCGGGGGTCGGGTTCATGCGAGGACCAATCGCGGCGTGACTCATGCGGGCGATGGAGTCCCTTGGCAGCCGGCGGCCGCGGGCACCGAAACTTGACCTTGATCCTGCATAGACCTCGCATCCTGATTGCAGAGCTTATGCGGCGGCACGATGGCTGCACGTGCCATGCAGGCCGATCTAGCGGGGGTGGACACCTCGTCTCGACTCAGCGATCACCGGGCACGGGTCTAGTGCCATGTGGGCGGGCGACCTGCTCCGAGTCGAGACACCCGATGGCCAACGCGCGTCGTTCGGAAATCCAGAGATGGCGGAGGAACATCCGCGTCCTCATCCTCAGCAGGCGCCGTCTCAGTTATAAGGACCTTCTGATCTTGGCAACGGCGCGCGACACGGCAAGCGAGTGCGGTTGTGGCACGCGCTTTGTGCCACGCGGTTGGTGGATGTTCGATGATGGTCATGGCCAGTCAACGTCGTAGTGAGATGGCGGGGATACGGAAGTAGACCTCGGCCCAACGTCGCTCGTATTCGGCCGGCGTCAGGAACTCACTTGTGCGAGCGTTGTCGAGTGCGATCAAGGCCCTGTGGCAGGAAACAAGTAGATCAGGGTTGCCATCAATGGTCGTGCTGGGGGCGGCGCGGAAGTTGACCTCGACCGTAAGTGAACGCGTCTGGTCGCGAAGCCTGCGCGTCAGGCGTCGAGTCACGAGGCCGAACGCGGCGGCAGTTGCAAGGACGCTTGTGAGGAGCGCCCAGCTTGGCAGCCCGTCGATGAGAGCGGCAATCAAGAGTCCGGCTGAGGAGCCGTATGCCGGTGCGATCCGGTCGATGGCGATCAGCCTCCGATCACGGCTCGTCGTGCCAGGAGGATGCACTTCCAGGAAGAAGAGTTGTGTTCCGTGTGCGGGACCGAGCGTGCGGACCGTACCCCAGCGCCTAGTGAGGGTCCTGACTTCCTGGAGCCGGTCGATCATGTCGTGGGTGCTCACGGTCCGGCCGCCTAGACCGCGGCTCGCGGTCCGCTGGGTGAGGTCGCGCAAGCGCCACCCCGCGCCGCAGCCTTTACGCTCATCTCCCCATTGGATCGGGTATCGGAAACCCGCGCCGTATGGACAGCGCGAGGATTCACCCAAGTCCTGTATGCGTTCCGTTAGACCAGATGATCTTCGTCTGTCTCGGCGCCCCATCTCGTGGTTGGTCGCGTGGAACCGCCCGCTGTCCGAATCTCTTTTCGCTCGTCGACGAGCCGGCATGCCAAGGAGCCCCTTCACATACGTCAAGCGTGTCCTGTGGGGACTCCGACCGCGACCGACGACGGGAGCCACCGTGGCCGCCGTACGCGCGCTCGGCCGACAGGCCCTTGACATCGCTTGATCTTGATCGTCCGCGTGCGGCCGGGCCCCGACCGTATGGACGCCGCGAGTGTTCGGGCCAATCTCGTATGCGTTCTGTTAGTCCTCGTGATCTTCGCCGTTTGAGGGTGTTGTCTCAGGAGTCGCGTCCCGAAATACGCATGCGGTCATCGCTTGGTGACCGACCTGAGGAACGGAGCTTGCTCGTGCTAGACATCGTGTTCATCGCCGGTGTGATTGGTCTGTTCGCGCTGATCGGTCTGCTCGGTAAGGCGTTGGAGAAGCTGTGATCATCTTCGAGCTGGCCGCTGCGGTGCTCGGTGTCGCGGCCGTCGTCTATCTCGTCTTCGCGCTCATCAAGCCGGAGCGGTTCTGATGGGGTGGCTGTTTGCGATCGCCGCACTGGCGACGGTCGCCTTGTTCCTGGCGGTGGTGCACCGTCCGCTTGGGGACTACATGGCGTGGGTGTACAGCGCCCCCAAGCACTGGAAGATCGAGCGGGGCATCTACCGGCTGATCGGCGTCGACGCCAAGAGCGAGCAGACCTGGCAGGCATACCTGCGGGGGGTGCTGGCGTTCTCCGCGGTGGGTCTGCTGCTGGTGTACGGGCTGCAGCGGCTGCAGTGGTGGCTGCCGTACTCGCTGGGCCTGCCTGCGCCGTCGGAGCACCTGTCGTTCAACACGGCCGCCTCGTTCGTGGGGAACACGAACTGGCAGTCCTACTCGGGTGAGCTGACCCTCGGCTACACGGTGCAGTTCGCGGGCCTTGCCGTGCAGAACTTCGTGTCCGCGGCGGTCGGGATGGCGGTGGCGATCGCCCTCGTGCGCGGCTTCACGTACCGCCGCAGCGGCACGATCGGCAACTTCTGGACCGATCTGGTGCGCGGCACCATCCGCATCCTGCTGCCGATCGCGGCGATCGGTGCGATCGTGCTGCTCGCCGGCGGGGTGATCCAGAACTTCAACGGCTTCACCGAGGTGAGCACGCTCACCGGGGGCGCCCAGTCGATCCCCGGTGGGCCGGTCGCCTCGCAGGAGGTTATCAAGCTGCTGGGCACCAACGGCGGCGGCTTCTTCAACACCAACTCCGCCCACCCCTTCGAGAACCCGACCGCCTGGACGAACGTCGTCGAGGTGCTGCTCATGCTGGTCATCCCGTTCTCACTGCCGCGCACCTTCGGCCGCCTCGTCGGAGACAAGCGGCAGGGCTACGCGATCCTCGTCGTCATGGGCGTGCTGTTCGTGGCATCCTTCGCGATCCTCACCGCGATCGAGAGCGGAGGGATGGGCACCGCCCCGCAGCTCGCGGGCGGTGCAATGGAGGGCAAGGAGCAACGGTTCGGGATCATCGGCTCGACCCTGTTCTCGACCACCTCCACCGGCACCTCTACCGGCGCGGTGAACGCGATGCACGACTCCTACACCGCGCTGGGCGGCATGATACCGATGCTCAACATGATGCTCGGCGAGGTCGCACCCGGCGGGGTCGGCTCCGGCCTGTACGGGCTGCTGGTTCTGGCGGTGATCGCGGTGTTTGTCGCCGGTCTGCTGATCGGACGCACCCCGGAGTACCTGGGCAAGAAGATCGGGCCACGGGAGATCAAGCTGGCGAGCTTGTACATCCTCGTCATGCCGATCCTCGTGCTGACCGGCACCGCGCTGAGCTTCGCGATACCCGGCGTCCGGGACGAGGTGACCTCGGTGTCGATCTGGAACCCCGGCGTGCACGGCATGTCGGAGGTGTTGTACGCCTTCACTTCGGCCGCCAACAACAATGGGTCCGCGTTCGCCGGGCTCACTGCGAATACGCCATGGCTGAACGTCACTCTGGGGCTGGCGATCCTGCTGGGCCGATTCGTCCCGATCGTGCTGGTGCTTGCCCTGGCCGGATCGCTTGCCGCGCAGGACAAAGTCCCTGCCACCGCGGGGACCCTGCCGACGCATCGGCCTCAGTTCATCGGTCTGCTGACCGTCGTGACGGTGCTGGTTACCGCTTTGACCTTCTTCCCCGTTCTCACGCTGGGTCCCCTGGCGGAAGGGCTGCTCTGAATCATGTCCACAACAACTTCATCCGTCCACAGCTCATCTGCCGGCAGCTCATCCGCCGGTAGCGGCATCCCTCGCGGCACCTTCTCCTGGGTGCAGCTCGTCACGGCGGCACCGGGTGCGTTCCGCAAGCTCGACCCGCGCCAGCAGTGGCGCAACCCGGTGATGTTCATCGTTTGGGTGGGGGCCGTGCTGACCACTGCTCTGGCGATCGCGGAACCGTTCCTCGGCGGGCCTGCTTCCTCCGGTGGGACTGCAGTGCCGTGGTCGTTCACCTGGGCGATCGCGGTTTGGCTGTGGCTCACGGTGCTGTTCGCCAATCTCGCCGAGGCGGTGGCCGAAGGCCGTGGGAAGGCGCAGGCGGAGTCGCTGCGCAAGACCCGCAGCACTACCACCGCTAGCCGTGTTACCGGACACTACGACGCGGTGACCGACGCAGGGGCGGAACGAGCGTTGCTGCAAGCTGTCTCCTCGGCCGAACTGCGGCTCGGAGATGTCGTGGTCGTCTCGGCGGGTGAGCTGATCCCCGGCGACGGTGACATCGTGTGGGGAATCGCGTCCGTGGATGAGTCGGCGATCACCGGGGAGTCTGCGCCGGTGATCCGGGAGTCCGGCGGCGACCGCTCTGCCGTCACCGGCGGCACCCGGGTGCTCTCGGACCGGATCGTGGTACGCATCACCTCGCGACCCGGCGAGACGTTCGTGGATCGGATGATCGCCCTGGTCGAGGGGGCCGCGCGGCAGAAGACCCCGAACGAGATCGCGCTGAGCATACTGCTGGCCGCGCTGTCGATCATCTTCGTTACCGTTGCCCTCACGCTCAACCCGATCGCCTCCTACGCGGCCAGCCCGGTGAGCATCACCGTGCTGATCGCGCTGCTGGTGTGCCTGATCCCCACCACCATCGGGGCACTGCTGTCGGCGATCGGGATCGCCGGCATGGACCGGCTCGTGCAGCGCAACGTGCTGGCCATGTCCGGTCGTGCCGTGGAGGCCGCCGGGGATGTCACCACCCTGCTGCTGGACAAGACCGGCACGATCACCTATGGCAACCGCCGTGCCAGCGCGTTCGTCCCGCTTGCTGGCATCCAGCCGGGCGAGCTGAGTCGTGCTGCCGCGCTCGCCTCCCTCGCCGACCCGACACCGGAAGGGGCATCCATCGTGGAGCTCGCCGGTGCCGAGGGCGTTGAGGTCACACCCAGTGGGGGTGAGGTCGTCCCGTTCACCGCGCAGACCCGGATGTCCGGCCTCGACCTGTCCGATGGGACCCAACTGCGCAAGGGGGCCGGTTCGGCGATAACGTCATGGCTGGAGGCCGATGGCCGGCCCCTGCCGTCCAGCGTGATTGCCGAGGTCGAGGAACACACCGAGCACATCTCCCGCTCCGGGGGAACACCGCTCGTCGTCGCTATCAAAGCCCCCGGCGTCCCCCCGCAGATTCTCGGGATCGTGCACCTGAAAGACATCGTGAAGGACGGACTAGCGGACCGCTTCGCCGAGCTGCGGTCGATGGGCATCCGCACCGTCATGATCACCGGCGACAACCCGCTGACCGCTGCGGCGATCGCGAAAGAGGCCGGCGTCGATGACTACCTCGCCGAGGCCACCCCCGAGGACAAGCTCGTACTCATCCGTAAGGAGCAAGACGGCGGCAATCTCGTGGCGATGACCGGTGACGGCACCAACGACGCGCCCGCGCTGGCCCAGGCGGATGTCGGGGTCGCGATGAACACGGGCACGTCGGCAGCGAAAGAAGCAGGCAACATGGTCGATCTCGACTCCGATCCGACCAAGCTCATCGACATCGTACGGATCGGAAAGCAGTTGCTCATCACTCGCGGGGCGCTCACGACGTTCTCGATCGCGAACGACATCGCGAAATACTTCGCAATCATCCCAGCAATGTTCATGGGGGTGTTTCCCGGTCTTGCGGTGCTGAACATCATGGGACTGCACTCACCTGCATCGGCGGTGCTCTCCGCGATCATCTTCAACGCCATCATCATCGTGCTGCTGGTGCCGCTCGCGCTCCGCGGTGTGAAATACCGCGCACTGAGCGCGTCCAAGACACTGAACCGCAACCTGCTCATCTACGGCGTCGGCGGAATCATCGCGCCATTCGTTGGGATCAAACTCATCGACCTCGTAGTCAGCCTGATCCCCGGATTCTGATTCACCAGTGAAAGGTCATCATGAATACCCACATTCGCGCGAACACGCGCGTCATCCTCGTCGCCGCACGCGCCATGCTGGTGTTGACGGTTGTTCTGGGCGTG
>NZ_AWQS01000002.1 GCF_000576575.1 Intrasporangium chromatireducens Q5-1 | reverse complement strand
GCTCCTCAACCCTAACCGCGACCACCGACACCCACGGTTCGACAGGCTCCGGAAGCGTGCAGCGCGCCGCGGAACGCCCCGTCGCAGCGTGGCCGAGCACCCAGCTCAGCCAGTCACCAAGGTCACGGGCAGGCGCGACGCGGCTCAGCGGCATACGGACACCGCGTGGGCGTCGAGCTCAGTCGAGGCGGTCGGCTGCGACGACGCCGCGCAGCACGGAACTCGCCGCTAGGCGCGCCGTCTCACGCAGCACGGGGTCAGCGGCATCGGTCAGCTGACCGAGCAGGTCGATCACCTGCTTGCACCGCCGGACGAAGTCGCCCGCCGCGAGCTCGCTGCCGTACAGCACCTCCTCGAGGCGGCGACCACTCGCCCAGCGGTGGACAGCCCAGGCCAGGCCGGCGTCCGGAGCGCCGGTGCGGGGCAGCCCGAGATCGGCTTCGGCATCGTCGATGTCCGACCAGATGTCGAGCATCCGCTCGACCGCCTCGCGCACGTCCTCGGTCGGCCAGCGGGGTGCTAGACCCACCTCGTCGCGCCGGGGCTCGTGGATGAGCGCGGACACGACGGCGGCCAGGCCAGCAGGGTCCAGACGCCGCCAGATTCCCTCGCGCAGGCACTCGGCCGCGAGCAGGTCCTTCTCGGTGTAGAGGTGCCGCAGCTGCTCCCCGTGGGAGGTCACCCGCTCACCGTCGGACTCGAGGTACCCCATCCGCACGAGCAGCTCACAGATGTGGTCGAAGGTCTTCGCGACCGTCCCGGTGCGGTTCTCGATCTTGCGACGCAGGCCCTCGGTCTCGCGGTTGAGCCGCCACCACCGCTCAGCCCACCGCGCGTGATTCTCGCGGTCCGGGCACTGGTGACAGGGGTGCTCGCGCATGCGGCGGCGCAGCTCGTCGATCCGGTCGTCGACCGCCGACTCGGGGACCGGTTGGCCGGTCCGCGGCGGCGGGTCATACGGCAGGGACGCACGCAGGGTCGCGGCCAGGTCGCGACGTGCCTTGGGGTTCTTGGCGTTGAAGTGCTTGGGCACCCGCATGGTGCCGAGGGGCTCGATCGGGCCGGGCACGTCGTTGAGCGAGAGCCGGCGCAGATGGTGGTCCTCGGTCACGACGGCCGGAGATGCCGCCTCGCCCCTACCTCCGCGGTTGGGCAGCACGACGACTGCCAGGCCGCGATGCCGCCCGGCCGGGATCCGGATGATGTCGCCGATGCGCAACGACTCGAGGGATACGGCGGCTGCCGCCTTCAACGAGGCCGAGCGCTGCCGGGCACCCTCCTTCTCGAGGTGGCGGATCTCATTGCGCAACGCCGCGTACTCCTGGAAGTCCCCGAGGTCGCACTGCATCGACTCTGCGTAGCCGGCGAGAGCCTCCTCGTTGCGGCGGACCGTGCGCACGAAGCCGACGACGGCGCGGTCGGCCTGGAACTGGGCGAACGAGCTCTCGAGGATCGAGCGGGCCCGCTCCCGGCCGACGCTGCGGACCAGGTTGACGGCCATGTTGTACGTCGGCTGGAAGCTCGAGCGGAGCGGGTAGGTCCGCGTCGACGCGAGGCCCGCGACCGACTCGGGGTCGAGACCGCGGCTCCACAACACGACCGCGTGCCCCTCGATGTCGATGCCGCGGCGGCCGGCGCGTCCGGTCAGCTGCGTGTACTCCGCCGGTGTGACGTCGACATGGCTCTCGCCGTTGAACTTCACCAGCCGTTCGATGACGACCGTGCGCGCCGGCATGTTGATCCCCAACGCCAACGTCTCGGTCGCAAAGACGGCTCGGATCCGGCCCGCCGTGAAGAGCTCCTCGACGATCTCCCGGAAGGTGGGCAGCATGCCCGCGTGGTGGGCTGCGAAGCCGCGCGACAGGCCTTCGACGAACTCCCAGTAGCCGAGGATCCCGAGGTCCTCGTCGGGCAGCGACTGCACGCGTTCCTCGACGAGGCGGCGGTTGCGCTCACCCTCGGCCTCCGGCACCAGACGCCTGCCGCTCGCCAGCAGCTGGGCCACCGCGGCATCACAGGCCGCGCGGCTGAAGATGAACGTGATGGCGGGCAGCAGGCCGTCGCGCTCGAGCCGGTTGATGACCTCGACCCGCGTCGCGCCCCCGCCGGGGCGGCTCCCTCGGGCGAAGCCACGGCCGCCGTCGCCGCCACCCGGACCCCGGGAGCGGCCCGAAGCCCCGTAGCCGTAGTCGTCCCGTCCGCGACCGCGTCCCTGCCCGCGACTCCCGGCGTCGCCGCGGCTCCTGCCACGGCCGCCACGGCCGCCGTCGTCACCGCGCCCTCTGCCGTCTCCACGGGAGTTGCGGTGCACCTCGCCCCGACCACCGCCGTTGGCCTGCGCCCGGCCGTGGCGCGAGGGCCCGGCCGACCAGTGCGAGTCCCAGCTGCCGCGGCCGTCGACGGCCCGGATGCTCTGGAGCAGGTCCGGGTTGACCCGAGCCTCGCCGCCGTCGCCGGTCGACTCCTCGACGAAGAGGTCGAACAGGGTCTGGCCGACCATCATGTGCTGCCACAGCGGCACCGGCCGGTGCTCCGAGACGATCACCTCCGTCTCGCCCCGTACCTCGCCGAGCCACGCGCCGAACTCCTCGGCGTTCGAGACCGTCGCCGACAGCGACACGACCCTGACGTCGGGGGGCAGATGGATGATGACCTCCTCCCACACCGCTCCCCGGAACCGGTCGGCCAGGTAGTGGACCTCGTCCATGACGACCCAGCCGAGCCCCGTGAGGGTGCTCGAGCCGGCATACATCATGTTGCGCAGCACCTCGGTGGTCATGACGACGACAGGAGCCTCGCCGTTGATCGACGCGTCGCCCGTGAGCAGCCCGACACGTTCGGGGCCGTAGCGGCGCACCAGGTCGTTGTACTTCTGGTTCGACAAGGCCTTGATCGGCGTCGTGTAGAACGCCTTGCGGCCCTGCTGCAGGGCGAGGTGGACGGCGAACTCGCCGACGACCGTCTTGCCGGCACCGGTCGGGGCGGCGACGAGCACCCCGCGGTCATCCTCGACGGCGCGGCAGGCCTCGACCTGGAAGTCGTCGAGTGGGAAGTCGAGCTGGGCGGCGAACTCGGCGAGCTGCGGCCAGGCGGACGGCATCATCGCGGCCGTCCCGGCGAGGTCGGCGCGAGGACCGTGAGGGCGCCCGGCACGTTCTCCACCTCCAGGGGCAACGGGGCAAACGGTTCACCATCGGCCTGCGTCGGGACGCCGGCCGCCTCCAGACGTACCCGCGCGGCGCGCCGGATCTCAACGCGCGGGTGGCCCACGTGGGAGCCGGAGTAGACGGAGGGGAACACCCTGAGGAACCCGGGGATCGAGATCGCGTGGAGGATCAGCACGTCCAACAGCCCGTCCGTCGGGCTCGCCTCCGGACAGATCCGCATCCCGCCACCGAAGGACGCGGTGTTCGCGACCGCCACGAGCATGGCGCGGGTCTCGACCCGTTCGCCGTCACACTCGATGGCATACGGGATGGGGCGGAACACCGGCAGCTCGCGCAGCACCGCGAGGTTGTAGCGCATCTGTCCCCGGGGCCAGCTCATCCGAGCCGCCCGCGCGGTGACGACGGCGTCGAAGCCCGCGCCGAGCACTCCCCCGAACCAGCGCTTGCCCTCGGCGGTCTCGACCCGCCCGGCATCGACCCGGCGGGTCCGTCCCTCGCGGATCAGCCGCACGGCCCCCTCGGGGTCGCGGACGGGCAGGCCGAGGTTGCGGGCGAAGTCGTTGCCGGTGCCGGCGGCGACGACGGCCAGGTGGACCGCTCGGCCCGCCGTCAGGTTGATGCCGAGGTGCGCCATGCCGTCCCCGCCGACGACACACACCGTGCCGGCACCCGCCTCGATCGCGTCCTCGGCCCGGCGACGCGCCTCGGCCAGCGTGTGCCCCGTGGCGTCCGTGACGCGGTAGCCCGCCTCGCGCAGCAGCCGGAGCGTGCGCTCCCCCGCGACGCGCCCCATCCCCTTGCCGGAGGTCGGGTTGACCACAAGGGCCACGTGCTCGGGTGACTCGTCGCCCGCAGCACTGGGCTCGGAGTGCGACACGACGGCGTCGGCCCCGTCGGTCGGTGCAGACGCTTCGGACACAGCCGAACGCTACAGGGCCGACGCCTGGTCGTCGGGGACGTCGAGCCAGTCCGGCTTGTTCTGCTCGCGGCGCCGGTCGAAGAAGAAGGCGAGGCCCACCGAGGCGAAGAAGAGCACGATCATCGGCGTGGCCAGCACGATCATCGTGTAGGCGTCCGGAGTCGGCGTCATGACGGCCGCGAAGATGAAGATGATCATGACGGCGGGCCGCCATGCCTTGAGCATGGTGCGGGCGGGCAGGACACCGGCGAGGTTGAGCGCGACGAGGAAGACCGGCAGCAGGAACGCGCACCCGAAGGCGAGGATGAACTTCAGGACGAAGTTGAGGTAGGCCGTCCCCTCCTGCAGGTTGAAGGCGCCGCTCGGGGTGAAGTCGAGCAGGACCGAGACGGCCTTGGGCACCATGACGAACGCGGAGTAGCAGCCGGCGAGGAAGAGCGGCACGGCGGCCACGGTGAAGAGGCGGGCGATCCGCTTCTCCTTCTTCGTCAGTCCGGGGACGATGAAGCCCCAGATCTGCAGCAGCCAGACCGGCGAGGTGAGGATGAGCCCGGTGAAGAGGGAGACGGTGATCTTCGTCGCGAAGGGGTCGGTCATCCCGCCGAAGTTGATGTTGACCAGGCCCTGGTCACCGCGCTGGGCGGCGACGTCCTTGAGCGGCTTCAGCAGCCGGCCGATGATCGTGTCGTAGTAGATCCACCCGACGATTGCGCCCACGAGGATCGCGCCCGCCGCGATCATGATCCGGTTGCGCAGCTCGCGGAGGTGCTCGGCGAGGGACATCCGCCCCTCGGGGTTGCGTTTGCGCAGCACGGGCGACCTTCAGTTCACAAGAGGACGGGACGGTATGCCGCTCAGCTCAGACGGTCGTGTCCCCGCGGAGCCGCTCGACCTCGGCCCGCGCCTCGGCCGCCTTGCGCTCGGCCTCGGCGGCCCGCTCCTCGGCGGCACGGCGCTCGGCATCCTTGGAGATGACGTCACCCTGGACCGTCTTCTGGGAGACCGGGCCGTCCTTCTTCATCTCCTCGACCTCGGACTTGAAGACGCGGGCCGAGCGCCCGACGCTGCGGGCGATGTCGGGCAGCTTCTTCCACCCGAACAGGGCGATGACAACGATCGCGATGACGATGAGCTCTGGGGCTCCCAAGCCGGCCATGGTCGTCTCCTCAGACGTCTGGGCCCGACGACGACGCCGGGGCAATGCGGTGCTGCGCCTGCCAGTGTACGTGCCGATCCGGACAGGCGTACGTGCTCAGTCAGGGGCTCCTGAGACCGAGGGCGGCCCCTCGTAGGCAAGCAGGGCCGCGCGCGCCTCGTCGGCGATCCGCTCGGCCAGGTCGGCCGGCTCGACGACCCGCGCGGAGCCGCCGAGCTGGAGCATGAGGCGTTGCACGAGCGCAGGGTCGGCGACCTTCATCGTGATCAGGACGCTCCCGTCGTCACGATGCGCGACGGACTCCGTCGGGTAGTAGTCGCCGATCCACGCCGAGTCGGGCTCGGCCTCGATGACGACGGTCAGGTCGTCCTCGCCGGGCACGAAGACGTCGACCTCGAGGTTCCGCGGCCGGGCGCCCTCCGGCGGGGTCCCGTCGGCCTCGAGGACGATCGCTGACTCGATCCGGTCGAGGCGGAACAGCCGGACGCCGAGGGCGCGGTGGCACCACCCCTCGAGGTACCAGTGCCCGTCGAGGTTGAGCACGCGCATCGGGTCGACGTCGCGTTCGGTCGACTCGTCCCGCGACGGCACCCAGTAGGTCAGGTGCAGGCGCCGCCTGCCCGAGAGTGCCTCCCGGATCGGCTCCATCGCCGGGTGCTGCCGGCCGTCGTCGATGTCAAGGTCGAGGGTCGGGCCGTCGACCTCGAGGCTGGCGCTGCGCAGCTTCGCCAGGGTCCGCTCCACGACGTCGGGCTGCACGAGCGAGGCGACGAGCGCGTGCAGCCCCGCCGTCAGCGTCACGGCCTCGTCCCGGGTCAGCCGCATGGGCGCGGCGATGTCGTCGGCGTTGGACAGGTAGATGTGCCCGTCCTCCCACTGCGCGTCGATCAGCTCCGCGTGGGTGCCGCCCGGCGTGCCGCAGACGAACAGGAGGTTGAGGTCGTCGTCGATCTGCTGCTCGGTCACGCCGAACTCGGCCGCTGCCTCGGCGACGGACACCCCCGGGTGCTGCAGCAGCCACGGCACCAGCGACAGGAGCCGCTGCAGCCGCTGGGTCGCCGTCTCGGGCGCGGGCCTCGCTGCGGCCATCAGGCGGCACCTCCATGGGCACGGGCCGCACCCGCGAGCGCGGTGCGGACCGTCTCGACGAGCTCGTCCGGGCTGACGGCCAGCGCCGCAGACCCGAGTGCCGCCACGTCCCGCTCCGTCCGTCCGCGCACCCAGGGCACCTCCAGCTCGATCCAGTCCTCGCCCACCCGTGCCTCGCGCAGCGCCTGCCGGCGCAGGCTGTGTCCGGTGCCGCGGCGGATCCGCACCACGGCCGTGCCGCGCTCCGCCTCGCTGTCGGGCCCGCCGAGGTCGAGGTCCACCACGGCGTCCGCCGGGACCTCGTAGGAGCCGGCCCTGCCCTTCCTCCGCACCGGCCCGACGACCCGGCTCAGCCGGAACGCGCGGCGCTCGCCTCGGTCGACGTCGTGGGCCGCGAGGTACCACCGGCCCCGCCAGCTCTTCAGCGCCCACGGCCGGACGTGCCGCGTCGAGACCGTGCCGTCAGCGCGCCGGTAGTCGAACGTGATCGGCTGTCGGGCCAGCACGGCGGCGTGGACCGCGTCGAAGGCCGGCTCCTTGGTGCGGATGCGGGGCTCGACGCCGGCGGGGATCGCCTCGTCTACCTCCACTCCCCCGAGCCGGAGCTTGCGCAGCGCGGCCGCGGCCGACCCGCTGATGCTGGCACCGGACCACGCCCGCGCCGCGAGCGCGAGGGCCACGAGCTCGTCGGGCTCGAACGAGATGGCCGGCAGTGTCGTCTCCGACGAGTCGATCCGGTAGCCCACCTCGTCGTCGAAGAACGGGTCGAGCACGGTGGCCCGGACCTGGATGCCGAGTTCGCGCAGGTCGTCCTTGTCCCGCTCGAACATCCGGTCAAAGGCCTCGTCGGAGGAGGCGGTGCGGTAGTCGTCGATCGACTGGCGCAGCCGCTGCTTGGACACGGGCCGCCGGGCCGACTTGAGCGCGAGGATGAGGTTGAGCAACCGCTCGGTCTTCTCGGCAGACGGCGACGCTGGGCTCATGGCGTCAACCTATCCGGTCGGTACATTCACCGCATGATCCAGTGGCGTTCGGCTGTCATCGTGGCGACTCGCTCCGGCTGGGCGGGCTCGAGGGAGTATGCCGCCCAGCTGCCTTCCGGTGAGACCGTCCGGGCGCTCGGCTACGTCGATGTCGTCGGCGAGCTCGCGCCGGGCACCCGAGTGCTGCTCAACACGACGGCGCTTGAGCGGGGCCTCGGCACGGGGGGCCTCGCGATCATCGTGGCGGCTCCCGACGACCTGCCCGAGCCGCTGGCCGATGTCCGGGCCGTGCCGGGACACCTGGTCAAGGCGCGCTACACGCCGAGCCAGACGATGGTTCTCGGGGTCGACGAGCAGGACAGCGAGCACCACGCCGCGCTCGCCGAGGCGGACGACCTCGCCGGCCTGCCGGTCGTGGTCGCCGACCTGCACTCCGCCCTCCCCGCGGTCCTCGCCGGTGTCCACGAGACCGCCCCCGACCTGCGGGTCGCCTACGTCATGACCGACGGTGGCGCGCTGCCGATCGCCTTCTCCCGCACCGTGGCCGGGCTGCGCGACGCCGGCTGGCTCGCCGCGTCCGTCACCGTGGGGCAGGCCTACGGCGGGGACCTCGAGGCCGTCAACGTCCACACCGGGCTGCTGGCTGCCCGCCACGTCGTCGGGGCCGACCTCGTCGTGGTGACCCAGGGTCCGGGCAACCTCGGGACCGGCACCCGGTGGGGGTTCTCCGGCACCTCGGCGGGAGAGGCGGTCAACGCCGCCGGGGTGCTGCACGGCCGCCCGGTGTGCGCCCTTCGCGTCTCGGAGGCCGACCCCCGCCAGAGGCACCGGGGCCTGTCACACCACAGCTCAACGGCATACGGCCGCGTCGCGCTCGTGCCCGCCGACGTGCCCGTGCCGCTCCTGCCCGGGCCGTTCGGTCAGCGAGTGCGCGCCGAGGCGCGCGCCCTCTGTGAGGGCAGCGGCGGACGGCTCAGCCCGTATGACGTCAGCTGCGACGGCCTGGACGCCGCGTTGCGCGAGAGCCCGGTGCGGCTCTCGACGATGGGGCGGGGACACGACGACGACCGGGCGAGCTTCCTCGCCTCGGCCGTCGCGGGGCGGTTCGCCGCCCGGTTGCTCCTGGAGGAGCCTGGGACCTGAGACCTACCGCACGTCATCGAGGTCGACGACGAAGATCAGGGTCTCGCCCGGGCCGATCGCGCCGCCGGCGCCCCGGTCGCCGTAGGCGAGCTGCGGCGGGATGGTGAGCTTGCGGCGGCCGCCGACCTTCATCCCCTCGATCCCCCGGTCCCAGCCGGGGATGACCATGCCGACGCCGAGCCGGAACTCGAGCGGTTGGCCGCGGCCCCAGGAGGAGTCGAACTCCTCCCCGCTCGAGTGCGACACGCCGACGTAGTGGGCGCTCACGGTGTCACCGGCCTTCGCCTCGGTGCCGTCGCCGACGATGAGGTCCTCGATGACGAGGTCGGTCGGGGCGTCGCCCTCCGGGAAGTCGATCTCGGGCTTCGTGCGGTTGGGGTCGAGTGCCATGCTGCTCCTGCTTCCGTGTCGCGTGTCGCTGCGGCGTGTCGTGGTCGGACGTCGGTCAGTACGCGTCGAGGATGTCGACGACGAAGACGAGCGTGTCCGTACCCGAGATCTTGTCGCCCATGCCCTGCGAGCCGTAGCCGTCGGCCGGGGGGATGACGAGGAGCACGCGGCTGCCGACCTTCTTGCCGACCAGGGTCTTGTCCCAGCCGGGGATGACCGCGCCGACGCCGATCGGGAAGTCGGCGGGCTCGCCGCGCTGCCACGACGAGTCGAACACGGAGCCGTCCTTCCAGAGGACCCCGTGGTACTGCGCGGTGATCGTCTGGCCCTTCTCGACCGTCGGCCCGGTGCCCTCGACGAGGGTCGCCTGCTCGGTCTTCTTCGGGGCGGCGGTCTTCGGGATGGTGACGGTGGGAGCCTGGGTCGGACCCTTGGGGAAGTCGACCTTCGGCATCCCGGCGGGGCTCGGGGCCTGGGTGCCGGTCACCTCGGTCAGCGCCGTGTGGACGTCCTTGACGTCCGCGACGACGACGATCGTGTCGTTGGCGCCGATCCCGATGTTCTGGTTGCCGGCGCTGCCGAAGGCCTCGCTCGGCGGGATGGTGAAGGCGATGCGCTCACCCTTCTGGACCCCGGTGAGGCCCTTGGCGAACCCCTTGATCAGGTCGGTGCGCCCGAGGCGGAACCCCTCCGCGCCGCGGCCCTGGTCGTAGCCGTTGTCGACGAGCTTGCCGGTCGTTCCGTTGAAGATCTGCGCGCGCACGACGACGGTGTCCTTGGCGGTCGACGCGGGGCCACTGCCCTTGACGAGGGCCTTGGACGTGACGGTGCTCGTCGAGACCGGCTTCTTGGCGAACTCGACCTTGGGGGCGGTGGTGAAGTCGACCGGACCGGTGGCGGAGACTGCGTCGATGCCGACCGCGCCGGGCAGCGGCGTCGAGGCGGCACTCGTGGCACCGGCGGCACCGCTCTGGGCCGCCGTCGACGTGGCACCCGGGCTCGGGTTGGTCGAGCCGCACGCGGCGAGAAGGGACAGGCCGAGCGCGGCGGCGATCGCCAGCGCGGGACGGGTGAGACGCACGGAGGACCTCAGGAGGATAGGGGGCAGAGCGTCGCCACTGTAACCCCCGAACCCATGAATGGCTCGACGCGAGGTGGCGCCCTCAGAGCGGCCGGTGCCGGGGCGGCGACGAGCGCTCGATCGACTCCATCAGGCGCTCGACCCGCTCGTCGACCGCCCGGAACGGGTCCTTGCAGAGGACCGTGCGCTGCGCCTGGTCGTTGAGCTTGAGGTGGACCCAGTCGACCGTGAAGTCGCGGCTGTGCGCCTGCGCGGCGCGGATGAAGTCGCCCCGGAGCTTGGCACGCGTCGTCTGGGGCGGGCGCACCTTCGCCTCGAAGATCTCGACGTCGCTCGCCACCCGCGCCGTCCGACCGTGCCGCTGGAGCAGGTTGAACAGGCCGCGCCGGCGGTTGATGTCGTGGTAGGCGAGGTCGATCTGCAGGATCCGCGGGTCGGACAGCTCGAGCCCGTGCTTGGCGCGGTAGCGCTCGATGAGCTGGTGCTTGATGACCCAGTCGATCTCGGTGCCGACCGCGTCGAGGTCGCCGGCACCGATGGCGTCGAGCGCCCGGCCCCACAGGTCGAGGACGTGCTTGACGTCGTCGGAGACGATGCCCTCGCGGTCGACGAAGTCGGCTGCCTTGTCGTGGTACTCGCGCTGCATGTCGAGCGCGGACATCTCCCGGCCGTTCGCGAGCCGCACGGTCGCTCGGCCGGTGATGTCATGGCTCATGGTGCGGATGGCGCGGATCGGGTTCTCGAGGGTGAGGTCCCGCATCACGATCCCCGCCTCGATCATCCGCAGGACCAGATCGGCCGAGCCCATCTTGAGCAGGCTCGTCGTCTCGGACATGTTCGAGTCACCGACGATGACGTGCAGCCGCCGATACTTCTCCGCGTCGGCGTGCGGCTCGTCCCGGGTATTGATGATCGGCCGGGACCGCGTCGTGGCGGAGGACACGCCCTCCCAGATGTGGTCGGCGCGCTGGCTCACGGCGAAGGTGGCACCGTGCGGGGTCGCGACGACCTTGCCCGCGCCCGACGTGATCTGGCGACTGATGAGGAACGGGATGAACATGTCCGACACCCGCTGGAAGTCGCCGGACCGGCTGTAGAGGTAGTTCTCGTGGCAGCCGTACGAGTTGCCGGCCGAGTCGGTGTTGTTCTTGAAGACGAAGATCTCGCCCTCCACGCCGTCGTCCTGCAGGCGCAGCTGGGCGTCCTCGACGAGCCCCTCCAGGATCCGCTCCCCCGCCTTGTCCTGAATGACCAGCTCACGCACCGAGTCGCACTCCGCGGTGGCGTACTCGGGATGCGAGCCGACGTCGAGGTAGAGCCGGGCGCCGTTGCCGAGGAAGACGTTGCTCGACCGCCCCCAGGCGACCACCTTGCGGAAGAGGTAGCGGGCCACCTCGTCGGGCGTGAGCCGGCGCTGACCGCGCGTCGTGCACGTGACGCCGTACTCGTTCTCGATCCCGAAGATCCGCCGGTCCATGAATCCACTCTAGGTTGCTGACGATGCGCCCGCCGCGAACATCCTTCCCCGGCGCGGCTCGTCGTGGTCTGCTGGGCCGCATGACTCGTGTCCTCGTCCTCGGCGGCACCTCCTGGCTCGGCGGTGCGGTCGCCCGCGTCGCCCACGACGCGGGTCACGAGGTCACCTGTCTCGCCCGCGGAGCGAGTGGCTCGGTCCCCGACGGCGCACGCCTGCTGCGTGGGGACCGTGACGACGATCAGGTGTATGCCGCTGTGCTCCCTCCCGTCGAATGGGACCTTGTCGTGGACCTCGCTCGCCAGCCGGTGCACGCGCGTGGAGCCGTCCGTGCCCTCGGCGCCTCCGCGCGGCGGTGGGTGTTCGTCAGCTCGGCGTCGGTCTACGCCCGGCACGACGAGCCGGGCGCCGACGAGTCGGCCGCCACGCTGCCAGCCGTGACGGGCGACTTCGCGGCCCCCGAGGAGTATGGCGAGGGCAAGGTGGCCTGCGAGGACGCGGTGCGCTCGGAGCGCGGCGACGACGTGCTCGTCGCGCGGGCCGGCCTCATCGTCGGTCGCGGTGACCGGAGCGACCGGTTCGGCTACTGGCCGGGGCGGTTCGCCCTCGCCGGCCAGGACGGCTCCCCCGTCCTCGCCCCTGAGCGGCGGGACCGTCCGGTCCAGTGGGTGCACGTCGAGGACCTCGCGCAGTGGCTCGTCGCCGCGGGGCTCGAGGGCGTCTGTGGAGTCCGCAACGCGGTGGGACCGGCCGCTTCCCTCGGCGACGTGCTCGAGGCCTCGGGAAGCCGCGCCGGCTTCACCGGCCGGACGGTGCCCGCGTCCGACGAGGTGCTCCGCTCCGCGGGCGTCGAGGAGTTCATGGGCCCGCGCTCCCTCCCCCTCTGGATCGCGGACCCCGAGTGGTCCGCCTTCATGGACCGCAGCGGGGAGGCGGCGGCCCGCGACGGCCTCACCCACCGCACGCTCGACGTCGTGGTCCAGGACGCCGCCGCCTGGGAGAGGCAACTCGGCCTCGACCGCCCCCGCCGGGGGGCCGGCCTGGACCGGCGCGACGAGCTCGCCCTCATCGCCCGGCTCCCCTGACCCCCGAAGCGCCCTCGCGAGCCCTGCTAGCTGGCGCGCGGCGCGAGCACCGCGTAGTCCTCCCGCGTCACCGGGCGGTCCTGCAGCTGCCCACTCGCATCCGGCACCGCGACCGGCTTGTCGTCCTCGACGAGCTGCACGCCGGTGGCGAGGGTGTCGGCCGTGACGGTGAAGACCAGCTGCCCGAGCGCGTTGATCTGCTCCTGCACCGGGAGCCGGTCGAACCCCGGCGGGACCTCGATCCTCGCGATGTCACCGCCGGTGATCGACCCCCGCAGTGGGCGCACCGACGGCGGCAGGGCAGTGCGCAGTCCCTGTGACCGCTCGTCCGGCGAGATCGGGGCGGAGATGGCCGACAGGGTCGGCTGCATCCCCGGCCCCGGTGGCACCGTGCGGGTCACGCGGAACAGGTGCGAGCCCTCGAGGAGATACACCTGCACGCTGAGCGGCACCCCGGACACGACGGTCGTCGGCACCGAGATGGCGGTCTGCGGCGGGATGCTGACGACGACGGGATCGGTCTGCGGGCCGATCCCGCAGCCGGCGAGCAGGAGGAGGCACACGGCATACGGCAGCAGCCGACGCGTCGCGCGCGAGGGGCGCCGGTCCTCAGGGCCGCGCGAGGGGCAGGCTGATGACAAAGCGGGCACCTCCTCCCGGGCACTCCTCGGCGCGGACCGTGCCGCCGTGCGCGGCGATGTGCCGGCGGGCGATGGCGAGCCCGAGACCGACGCCGCCGCTCGTCGTGCCGCTCCCTCGGGCGAAGCGGTCGAACACGAGGGCGCGTCGTTCGGCCGGCACGCCCGGCCCCTTGTCGTCGACCTCGATGGCGACGTGGTGGTCCTCCATCCGCACCGTGACGCCGGTGCAGCCTCCCCCATGGGTCTCCGCGTTGTTGACGAGGTTGACGATGGCCCGCTCGAGCCGCCGCTTGTCGACCGAGAGCGTCACGTGCCGGGCGCTCTCGTCGATCGTCGTGACCGGGCGGCCGGCGGCGGTGTCCGCGGCGAGGCGCACGAGCCGGCCGATCGCCGCCGGCGCGAGGACCAGCTGCTCCCCGGCGTCGTGGCGCGAGATCTCGAGCAGGTCCACGACGAGCGCGCGGAAGCGTTCCAGGTCGCTCTCGAGCAGCTCGAGCGGCTCCCGCAGCTCCGGCGGGAGCCGGTCCTCGCGGTTCTTGATGACCTGCATCGAGTTGAGCATCGTCGTGAGCGGCGTGCGCAGCTCGTGACCGACGTCGACGGCGAACCGTGCATCGGCCATGACGCGGTGCTGCAGCTCGCCGACGGTCCGGTTGAAGGAGAGGGCAAGGGGCGTGAGGTCGGGGTCGTCCCCCGTGGGCAGCCGCGCGTCGAGCTGACCGCCGGCCACCGCCGCGGCCGCCGCGTTCAGCTCATTGAGCGGCCGGAGCGAGATGCCGCTCGCCACCCGACCGAACGCGGCGCCGAGGACGGTCGTGGCGGCCGCGGTCCCGCTCAGGACCCACGACAGGGTGCGCAGCGTCTCCTCGGTCTCGTCCATGGGGAAGACCTCGAAGAAGGCGTCGTCGCTCTGGGCCAGCGGGATGCCGACGGCGAGGTAGAGCCCGCCCTCGAGCCGGATCCGCTGCGTCGCAGTCTCCCCCGCGATCGCCTCGGCGATCAGCTCGTTCGGCAGGGTCGCCGGCTGCACCCGGGGCGACGTCGCATACCAGCGACCGCCCACGACCGCCGTCGCGCCGGTCGCCCCGTTCGTCGGCAGGCCGTTCAGCAGGAGGGCGACCGACTCCTTGCGCTGCACGATGCCCGTCGCCAGCAGCGAGCGGTGCAGGTCCGCCTGGGCCAGTGCCGCCGACTGGCGCTCCCCCACCAGGTACTGCGACACGACGCCCCAGGCGATGAGGGACAGCAGCGCCGACAGGGCGAGGGCGAGCAGGCCGAACGCGATGGAGACCCGATCGCGCAGGCCGAGGCGGCGGCCACTCGGCGTCCGAAGTCGAGCCTCGCGCCGGCGCACCTACCCCACCAGCCGGTAGCCGAGTCCCCTGGCCGTGACGACGTGGCGCGGGTTGGCAGGGTCGCGTTCGACCTTGACCCGCAGGCGCCGGATGTGGACGTCGACGATGCGGCTGTCGCCGAAGTAGCCGTAGCCCCAGACCCGGTCGAGCAGGTGCTCCCGGCTGCAGATCCCGCCGTCCGCCATGGCCAGCTCGGCGAGGAGCCGGAACTCGGTGCGGGTCAGGGCCAGCTCCTCGTCGCCGCGCAGCACCACACCGTCGTCGAGGCCGATGCTGAGGTCGCCGAAGCCGAGCCGCTTGCGATGCTGCTCCAGCGAAGGCTCGGCCCGGCGCAGCAGGGCCCGGATCCGTGCCGCCAGCTCCTTGGAGACGAGCGGCTTCGTGACGTAGTCGTCCGCCCCGGCCTCGAGGCCCGCGACGACGTCGTGGCTGTCGGTGCGGGCCGTGACCATGATGACGGGGACGTCACTGTCCTTGCGGATCTCACGGCACACCGAGAAGCCATCGCGGTCCGGCAGCATGACGTCGAGGAGCACGACGTCCGGGGAGTGCTCCCGCATCGCCGACAGGCACTGGGAGCCGTCCGCAGCCTCGGTGACGTGGAACCCCTCGTCCTCGAGGGCCATGCGCAGCACGCGACGCACCCTGGAGTCGTCCTCGACGAGAAGCAGCTGGCGCGTCACACCCCACATTCTGCTCTCTTTGCTGGACGCGCGCTGGGGGCCGGCTGGACTCACCGCCGTCATGAAAATGTCACACACACGCGTGGTACATGACGCTCACATGACACTCCCGTGACACCTCCCGCCAGTCCCGGCCCGAGGCGCATCCGGGTGCCTAGCGTGACAGCCGCAAGACCGAGGCCGGCCGATCCCGGTCCGGAGTCCCACGAGACATGGTCTCGAAGGAGAGTGACATGACAAGCAGGACAAGACGGGTCGCGCTCGTCGCTGCTGCCTCGACGCTGAGCCTGGTCGGCCTGGCGGCGTGCGGCGGGTCGCCCAGCACTCCGAGCGGCGGGTCGACCGGCGGCGGCGGGGGCTCCGCCCAGGCCGTCAAGGGCGGCACGCTGAACATGCTGGGTTCGGGCGACGTCGACTACATGGACCCGAACATCACGTACTACAGCATCGGCTACCTCGCCGCGAGGATCTGGAGCCGGCAGCTGTTCACCTACCCGGCAGTCGAGGGTCAGACGACCAAGTCGGTGCCCGACATCGCGGAGTCGCTGCCGACGCAGGGCAACGGGATCAGCGCCGACGGCCTGACCTACACGATCAAGATCCGCAACGGCGTCAAGTGGGACACCCAGCCGGCTCGCCAGGTCACAGCGGCGGACTTCGTCCGCGGCGTCAAGCGGACCTGCAACCCGGTCCAGCCCTTCGGTGGCCTCCCGGACTACGAGGACCTCATCAAGGGCATGACCCAGTTCTGTGACGGCTTCGCCAAGATCTCGGACAAGTCGGCCAAGGGCGTGGCCGACTACATCAACAAGACGGACCTGCCCGGCGTGGTGGCCAAGGACGACCTCACGCTCGAGTTCACGCTGACTCACCCAGCGGCGTACTTCACCGACATGCTGACGCTGCCGGCCTTCTCCGCTGCGCCGAAGGAGTACGACCAGTACCTCCCGGCCAGCCCAGAGCTCGGCCAGCACACCATCTCGGACGGACCGTACAAGATCGACAGCTACAGCCCGACGAAGAACATCACCTTCTCGCGCAACCCGGCCTGGGACGCGGCCAGCGACCCCGTCCACAAGGCCTACGTCGACAAGATCGTCATCAACGAGACGGTCACGCAGGACTCGACGCAGCAGCAGCTGCAGACCGGTAGCGCGAGTGCGGACATGGAGTTCGACAACTTCCCGCCGCCGTCGCAGCTGCCCGCCCTCATCGCCAAGAAGGACCCCAACCTCAACATCGGTCCCTCGGCGTCGAGCAACCCGTACATCGTGTTCAACACGGCGTCGCCGAACAACAACGGCGCGATGGGCAACGTCAAGGTGCGTCAGGCCCTGTCCTACGCGCTCAACCGCAACAACATCATCCAGGTGCTGGGCGGCCCGAAGCTGAACGACCCGCTCAGCCACGTCCTGCCGTCGAACATCGTCGGTGGTGAGCAGAACTTCGACCTCTACCCGTACGACGCCGCGAAGGCGAAGCAGATGCTCGCCGACGCCGGTTTCCCGAACGGGCTGACGGTCAAGATGCTCTACCGCAACTCGTCCGAGGGCAGCAGCAAGACGTTCCAGACCGCGCAGCAGGACCTGTCCAAGGCCGGCTTCAAGGTCGAGGGCGTGCCCTCACCGAACGCCGACTTCTACACGAAGTACCTTCAGGTGCCGTCCGTCGCCAAGCGCGGCGTCTGGGACCTCGCGGTCGCCGGCTGGGGCGCTGACTGGTACGGCAACGCGGCGCTGTCGTTCTTCAACCCGCTGTTCTCGGGCAAGGCATCGTTCCCGCCGGTCGGCAGCAACTTCGGGCTCTACGACAACCCGACGACGAACGACGCGATCAAGAAGGGCGCCAACGCCAAGACCGAGGACGAGGCCCGCACCCTGTGGGCAGCGGCCGACAAGCAGGTCATGGCCGACGCTCCGTTCTTCCCGATCACCAACCCGAAGCAGGCCAACTACCACGCGGCCCAGGTGCACGGCGCGGTCTATGTCCCGGCCATGCAGAACTTCGACCCGACGAACGTCTGGCTGTCCGCGGACAAGCAGGGCGGCTGACCGGAAGGACAGGCACAAACGATGGCTCTACTTGAGGTGCGAGACCTGCGGGTCGCCTTCAACACCCCGGACGGAGTCGTCGAGGCCGTGCGCGGACTCTCCTTCGATGTCGAGCGTGGCACCACGCTCGCCATCGTCGGAGAGTCCGGCTCCGGCAAGAGCGTCGCGACGCAGACGATCACCGGCCTGACCCGGGGCGCCCGGATCTCTGGCTCCGCCCGGTTCGACGACACCGAGCTCATCGGGGCCTCGACGAAGGTGCTCCAGAAGATCCGGGGCAACCGGATCGGGATGATCTTCCAGGATCCGCTCTCGAGCCTGCACCCGTACTACAAGGTCGGGTGGCAGATCGTCGAGATGATCAGGGCGCACGACCACCGGATCTCCACGGCGGCCGCGCGGCAGCGCGCGGCCCACCTGCTCTCGCTCGTGGGCATCCCACGGGCCGAGAGCCGGATCGACGACTACCCACACCAGTTCTCCGGCGGCATGCGCCAACGCGTCATGATCGCCATGGCGATGGCCCTCGACCCCGACCTGCTCATCGCCGACGAGCCCACGACGGCGCTCGACGTCACGGTGCAGGCGCAGGTGCTCGAGGTGATGCGCAACCTGCAGGAGCAGTACGGCACCGCCATCATCCTGATCACCCACGACCTCGGCGTCGTCGCCGAGATGTCCGACGAGGTGGTCGTCATGTACGCCGGGGCGGTCATGGAGAAGGGCGCCCGGCGCACCATCTTCTACGACCACCACCACCCCTACACCGAGGGCCTGCTCGCCTCCCTGCCGGCCCAGGGCGACATCGGTGCGCGGCTGACCCCGATCGCGGGTGCACCGCCATCTCTCATCTCGTTGCCCGCCGGGTGTCCGTTCGCGCCGCGCTGTCGCTACGCGTTCGACCTCTGTTGGAAGGAGACCCCCCCTCTGGCGGAGGTCTACGACGACCCGACCCACCTGTCCTCGTGCTGGCTCTCGAGCAACCGGGAGATGCGCCACCTCGACCGTGAGCACGCGGACGAGACCGATGCCCAGGCCCAGGCCGCCGAGCCGGAGGAGTGGTCCGCATGAGCGACCCGCTCCTGCGCGTCGAGGACGTCGTCAAGACGTTTCCAGTCCGCTCCTCGAGCCTGTTCGACCGAGAGCACGCCGTCGTCCACGCGGTCGACGGCGTCAGTCTGGAGGTCATGCCCGGCGAGACGGTCGGCCTCGTCGGTGAGACCGGCTGTGGCAAGTCGACGCTGGCCCGCTGCATCGCCCGCCTCTATCCCCTGACCTCGGGCAAGGTGTGGTTTCAGGGGAAGGACATCAGCAACCTCTCCCGCGGGGACCTGCGCCCGGTCCGGCGGGACATCCAGATGATCTTCCAGGACCCGTACGGGTCGCTGAACCCGCGCCGACGCGTCGGGTCGATCATCGGTGACCCCTTCACGATCCACGGCATCGGCTCGCGCAAGGAGATCAAGACCAAGGTCCAGGACCTGATGGAGACGGTCGGGCTCAACCCTGAGCACTACAACCGCTTCCCGGCGGAGTTCTCGGGTGGCCAGCGCCAGCGCATCGGCGTCGCCCGGGCGCTCGCGCTCCGCCCCAAGCTCGTCATCTGTGACGAGCCCGTGTCGGCCCTCGACGTCTCCATCCAGGCCCAGATCATCAACCTGCTCATCGACCTGCAGGACGACTTCGGGCTGACCTACGTCTTCATCTCACACGACCTGTCCGTGGTGCGGCACGTGAGTGACCGGATCGCCGTCATGTACCTCGGCAAGATCGCCGAGGTGTCGACCGCTGACGACCTCTTCGGGACGACCCGGCACCCCTACAGCCGGGCGCTGCTGTCGGCGCTGCCACTACCCGACCCGGACGTCGCGGACAGCCGGGAGCGGATCGTCCTCGTCGGCGACCTGCCGTCCCCGACGAACCCACCGACCGGCTGCCGCTTCCATACCCGGTGCCCGAAGGCGCAGCATGACTGTGTGGTGACGGATCCGCCGCTGGAACCGGTCTTCGACGACCCGCCCACCCACCGCACCGCCTGCCTGCACCCGCTCGCGGTCGGCGAGGACCTCGCGCTCGCGGTCCCCCACATCGAGGACTCCGAGATCGTCGCCGACGACACGACCGAGGGCGGCGCGCCGCTCACCGAGAGGAGCTGACGACGATGGCCAACTCGATGCCCGGCGAGAGCCCGCGCACGGAGGAGACAGAGTCCGTCCTCACCGGAGAGGGACAACCGACGACCACCGAGCCGGTCGCCGAGAAGCGGATCGAGGGGCGCAGCCCCTGGTTGCTCGCCTGGCAACGGCTGCGACGGGACAAGGTCGCGATGATCTCGCTCGGGGTCATCGTGCTCGTCATCCTCGGGGCGGTCTTCGCACCGCTCGCGACGACCATCACGGGGCACCCGGTCAACGAGCAGTACCGCCAGGCCGGGCTCAGCCCGGACGGCCTGCCGATCGGCCCCAACAGCACCTTCTGGCTCGGGACCGACGACCTGGGTCGCGACATCTTCGTGCGGATCGCCTACGGTGCCCGGATCTCGCTCCTCGTCGGAGTGGTCGCCACGGCCCTGACGGTCGTCATCGGCGTCATCGTCGGCCTCGCCGCGGGCTTCCTCGGCGGGATCGTCGACACGATCCTGGCCCGCCTCGTCGACGTCATCCTGTCCGTGCCGTTCCTCCTCGTCGCGGTCGCGCTCGTGTCGATCACCGGTCCGAGCCTGCTCGTGACCATCCTCGTCATCGGCTTCTTCAGCTGGGCGTCCGTCGCGAGGATCGTGCGGGGGCAGGTGCTCTCGCTCCGGGAGCGCGAGTTCGTCGAGGCCGCACGCTCGCTCGGCGCGACGAACTCCCGGATCATGTTCGTCGACATCCTGCCGAACGTGCTCGCGCCGGTCATCGTCTACGCGTCGCTGCTGATTCCCGTGGTCATCGTCGTCGAGGCGACGCTGTCCTTCCTCGGCCTGGGCTTGCCCCCGCCCACTGCCGACTGGGGCGGGATGATCAGCGAGTCGCAGAACTACTACACCGTCGCGTGGTGGTTCGTCGTGTTCCCCGGCGCAGCGCTGCTCATCACGACCTTGGCCTTCAACCTCTTCGGTGACGGCGTGCGGGACGCGTTCGACCCGCGCAGCGACCGAATGTTCGCCGGATAGGAGCTGGACCATGCTGCGATTCCTCGTGCGCCGGCTCGCGCTCGGTGTCCTCGTCATGTGGCTGATCACCGTCGCGGTGTTCGCCCTGTTCTTCATCGCCCCCAACAACGTGGCCCGCACCCTCGCCGGGCGCCAGGCCACGCCCGACGTCGTCGCGCTCATCTCGCACCGGCTGGGTCTCGACCAGCCGGTGTGGAAGCAGTACCTCGACTTCGTCGGCAAGGCCGTGCGGGGCGACCTCGGCTTCGACTACTACCACGGGGTGCCGGTCACGGACCTGATCGCGGGCGCGCTGCCGATCACCCTGTCGGTCGTGATCCCCGGGGCGATCATCTGGCTCGTGCTCGGTGTCTTCAACGGCGTCGTCTCGGCGATCCGGCCCCGCTCCTTCGTCGACCGGGGGATGACCGCCTTCGCGCTGTTCTTCTACTCGATGCCGACGTTCCTGCTCGGGCTGCTGCTGCTCTACTTCCTCTACTTCCGGCTGACGCTGGCGGGATCGGCGGTGTTCCCCGCGGGTGGCTACGCGCCGTTCACCGGTGGGCTCTACGACTGGTTCATCCACATGGTCCTGCCGTGGTTCACCCTCGCCCTCGTCTCGGCCGCGACCTACACGCGCCTCACCCGGGCGTCGATGCTCGACGTCCTCGGGGAGGACTACGTCCGCACCGCCCGCTCCAAGGGCGTCGGTGAGCGGCGGGTCGTGCTGCGCCACGCCCTGCGGGCTGCCCTGACGCCGATCGTGACCCAGTTCGGCATCGACGTCGGCTCGCTCCTCGGCGGTGTCGTCGTGACGGAGACCGTCTTCAGCCTGCCCGGGCTGGGCAAGACGGCGATCGACGCGATCAACCAGCAGGACCTTCCGGTCATCATCGGGATCGTCCTGTTCGCCTCGGCGGCCGTCGTCGTCGCAAACATCGTCGTCGACGCGTTCTACGCCGTTCTCGACCCCCGCGTGCGCCTGCACTGAGGCGCTCGCACCCCGCGCCACAGCAGGAGGTATGCCGCTCAGCGTGAGCCCGCTGAGCGGCCTACCTGACGCTGTCCTGACCTCCTGCGACGGGGCCGCCGATCTTTGCCACAATGGCCGGGGCGGCCTGCCGGCCGCTCCCTCTCACCCCTGCTCATTGGATGGCCATGATCGACAGACCCAGCTTCAAGTTGTCCCGGCGCGGATACGAGCCCGCGGAGGTGGACGAGTTCATCGAGGCGCAGAACCGCACCCTCACCGCGGCGAAGAAGGACGCATCGGAGCGCAGCGTCGAGCTGACCCGCCTCAACGCCGCCCTCGCCGACCTACGCACCCAGCTGTCGCAGCAGGCCCGCACCATGGTCGAGCTCAAGCGCTCCGCGTCCGTGGCCTCTGCGGCACCCAGCTACACCGACTTCGGTGAGCGCATCGGCAAGATGCTGGCCCTCGCCGAGACCGAGGCGGCCGAGCTGCGCAGCAAGGCCCAGGCGGACGCCGACGCCCTGCGGGAGCGGGCGACGAAGGCCGCGACCGAGCTGAAGGCCTCGACGACCGCCTATGCGGCTGAGGCTCGCGCCCGGGCGGACGAGGACGCGGCCCGGATCATCGCCCAGGCCCAGCGTGAGGCCCAGCAGGTCGTCGTCGAGGCACAGGGCGTCGCCGCGGCCCACCGCCAGGAGGCGGCGGCAGAGTACGAGGCCCAGCGGGCCAAGGCGTCGTCGGCGACGGCGGAGCTCGAGACGAGCCTGGCCGAGCGTCGTGAGCGCGCGGCGCAGGAGTTCGCCGCTCGCCGGGAGACCGAGGAGGCGGCCCTCATCGAGATCGCCGAGCGCGCCAAGCAGCTCGCGGCCCGCTCGGAGCACGAGACGACCGAGGCCCGCCACCGGGCGAAGGCGCTGCTCGAGAAGGCCCAGGCCGAGGCCGACGAGATCGTCTCCGAGGCCCGCGACCACGCCTCCCGGGTGCGTGAGGAGAGCGACCGCGAGCTCGCGGCCGCGATGGCCCAGCGCGACAGCATCAGTGCCCAGCTGACCAACCTGCGACAGATGCTCGCCTCGCTCGGCACGGGCATCGTCCCGGAGGAGACGCCGGCGCCCCAGCAGCAGCGGGGGTCGGGCGCGCCCGGCGGACCGGCACAGGGCCAGCAGGCGCGGCAGGCACCGCAGGGTGGCCGGCCGGGTGCAGCTCAGCCGGCCTCCGGGCAGGAGGGCGCTCGTCCGCAGGGCTCGGGCCAGCCTGGTCCTGGCCAGCAGGCTTCCGGACAGCAGGGCTCCGGACAGCAGGGCTCCGGACAGCAGGGCTCTACGCCCCAGGGCTCTCGGCCGCAGCGCGCCGGTCAGGACGGCGGAGGCGCCCAGCCCGCCGGCCAGCAGCGTCCTGGTCCGGCCGCCGCGGAGGAGAAGCCAGCCGGCAAGGGTGGTCAGCAGGAGCAACCGCAGCAGGGTGAGGGCAAGGCCCGGCAGACCGGGTCCAAGGCCTCGGCCAACCAGCGCTGACGACGCGTTCGCCACAGCCAACAGGAGCGGGCCCCGACGGGGGCCCGCTCCTGCTGTCGTCCGGATCGGGAGGGTCTCAGACCGGCCCGGCCAGGGGGTCGTCCTCGCCGGTCAGGACCTCGGGATGCCCGGGGTGCCGCTCGTCGGTGGACGGGGCCTGGCTCGTCGGGTCGGAGGTGTTGAGCAGCCGTTCGAGCAGGGCGCCCTGGATGCGCCGGAAGCTGCGCCGTGGGCGCTCCCGGTCGAGCACCGCCACTTCGAGCTGGTCCGCTGTCAGGTCACGACGCTCGCCGCCGTCCCCGTTCGGTGCCGCACCCAGGACGTTCACGGCGACCCGGAGCGCCTCGGCGAGGGAGAGACCGGGACGCCAGTTCGCCGCCAGGTGCTCCTCGGCCTGGTCGCTCGCGCCCCCCATCGCGACGTAGCCGCGCTCGTCGGCGACCGACCCGTCATAGGTGAGCCGGAAGATCTGGTCGTCCTCGGGCCGCTGCCCCACCTCGGCAACGACGATCTCGATCTCGAACGGCTTGCTCTCCTGGACGAAGATGGCGCCGAGGGTCTGGGCATACGTGTTGGCCAGGGCCCGCGCGGTGACGTCGGTGCGGTCGTAGGAGTAGCCCCGGACGTCCGCGTAGCGGATGCCGGCAACCCGAAGGCTCTCGAACTCGTTGTAGCGACCGACCGCCGCGAAGGCGATCCGGTCATAGATCTCGGACACCTTGTGCAGCGCGCTGGACGGGTTCTCCGCGACGAAGGCGATGCCCTTGTCATAGCCCAGCACGACGACGGACCGGCCCCGGGCAATGCCCTTGCGCGCAAAGTCCGCCCGGTCCTTCATGATCTGCTCGGGCGGAACGTAGAACGGCATGCTCATCGGGCACCCCCCGGGTTGTCGCGACGCGCGGCGACGATCGACTCGACGACGCCCTGCAGGATGTCGTCACCGATGAACCGCACGCCGGAGGCGTCCACGACCGCGACGCTCGGCCAGATCTGCCGGCCGAGGTCGGGGCCGCCGGTCGCCGAGTCGTCGTCGGCGGCGTCGTAGAGCGCCTCGATGGCGACCTCGATGCCGCGCTCCTCGGACAGCCCCGGCCGCCACAGCTTCTTCAGGGCGCCACGGGCGAAGAGCGAGCCGGAACCGGTGCTGTGGTGGCCACCCTCGGTGTAGCACCCACCGGTCACGTCGTAGGAGTAGATCCGGCCGCTGTCCGTCTCGAGGTCGTAGCCGGCATAGACGGGCACGACGGCGAGACCTTGCATCGCGAGGCCGAGGTTGCCACGGATCATCGAGGCCAGCCGGTTCGCCTTGCCCTCGAGGGACATGATCATGCCCTCGATCTTCTCGTAGTGCTCCAGCTCCACCTGGTAGAGCCGAACGAGCTCGACGGCCAGGCCCGCGGTGCCCGCGATCCCGACGGCCGAGTAGCCGTCGGCAGCGAAAACCTTCTGCATGTCCCGGTTCGCGATGAGGTTGCCCATCGTCGCCCGGCGGTCACCGGCCATGATGACGCCACCCTGATGGAGCAGCGAGACGATCGTCGTCCCGTGTGGCGCCTCCAGGCTCGCCGTCGGGGGCAGCGACCGCCCGGAGGGAAGCAGCTCCGGGCGGTAGGAGGCGAGGAAGTCGGTGAAGGACGAGGTTCCAGCGCTGAGGTAGACGTCGTCGAGACGGTGGGCCCGCGGCTCGGGCCGGCCGCTCACTGGCCGCCCTTCTGGACGAATCCGCGCACGAACTCCTCCGCGTTGGACTCGAGGACGCCGTCGATCTCGTCGAGGACCGAGTCGATGTCGTCGCCGAGGCCCTCCTTCACGGCGGCGCCTGCCGGCGCTGCGGGCGGGGCCTCCGGCGCGTCTGCCGGGTCGTCCTCACGACGTTGTGGCTTGGCGTGCTCCTGTGCGGCCATGACTACCTCCTCAGACTGGGGCGAATCACTACCTCGACCCTAACCCGTCGCGCTCAGTGGGCATCAGCGGACTCGCAGGAATCGGCCTCGGTGTCAGAACGGATCAGGAGTATTACCGGGACCATCATCTTGATCCCGCAGGTGAGGGTGGACCAACGGTTACTCAGGGGCGGCGAGTCCGGCCAGAAGCGCTCGCACGTCGGAGCTCTGGTCGAGCAGGTCTCCCACCTGGGCGCGCGTGCCGCGTTCCGGCTCGAGGATCGGCACGCGCTGCAGGCTGGCATGCCCCGGAACGTCGAAGACGACCGAGTCCCAGCTCGCCGAGAAGATGTTGGGGGCGAACCGACGCACGCACGTGCCCCGGAACCAGGCGCGGGTGTCCTCGGGCGGCAGCGCTTGGGCGGCCTTGACCTGCTCGGCCGAGACGAGCCGCCGGGTGCGTCCGCGCTCCTGCAGTCGGTGCGCCAGCCCCTTCTCAGGACGCACGTCGGCCCACTGGATGTCGATGGCGGCCAGCCGGTGGTCGTCCCAGGCGAGACCGTCCCGGTTGCGGTAGCCCTCGAGTAGCTGGAGCTTGGCCACCCAGTCGAGATCGGCGGCGCAGGACATGACGTCGCGGCCGAGCCGGGTCAGCACGTCCTCCCAGAGGGACATGACCTGCTCGGTCGCCTCGGGGGTCGGGTCGTCGGCCCGGCTGTCGAGCCAGGTGCGGGCCGCCTCGAGGTAGGCCCACTGCACGTCGAGCGCCGTCATCTCGCGTCCGTCGAGCAGCTCCAGCTTCGCCGTGAGGGAGGGGTCGTGCGAGACCGCCTGCAGCGCGCCGACTGGGCGTCGGATGGACAGGGGCTCGTCGAGGTGTCCGGTCTCGATCATGCCGAGCACGAGCGAGGTCGTGCCGAGCTTGAGCAGGGTCGCGACGTCGAGCTGGTTCGCGTCGCCGATGATGACGTGCAACCGGCGGAACCGGTCCGCGACCGCGTGCGGCTCGTCCCGGGTGTTGATGATCGGACGCTTGAGCGTCGTCTCGAGCCCGACCTCCGTCTCGAAGAAGTCGGCTCGTTGCGAGATCTGGTAGCCGGGGGTCCTCGAGTCGACGCCGAGCCCGACGCGGCCGGCACCGCAGATGACCTGCCTGGTCACGAAGAACGGGATGAGGTGCCGGACGATCTCGGGAAACGGTGTGCGCCGCGGCATGAGGTAGTTCTCGTGCGCACCGTAGGACTGGCCCTTGCCGTCGGTGTTGTTCTTGTACAGGTTGACCTGTTGGTGGTCCGGTCGGTCCGCGAGCAGCCGGACCGACTCGAGGGCGATGGCGTCGCCGGCCCGGTCCCACACGACGGCGTCGAGCGGGGTCGTCACCTCGGGCGAGCTGTACTCCGGGTGGGCGTGGTCGACGTAGTAGCGGGCCCCGTTGGGCAGCACGACATTGGCGAGGCTGGGGTCCTCGGAGTCGGTCAGCTGGCTGTCCTCGGCGTCGGCACGGCTCATCTGCCATCCGCGCGCGTCGCGTAGTGGGTCCTCGTAGGCGTAGTCCCAGCTCGACTGGTTCGACCGGATGCCGTGGGCCGCGGCGTAGACGCTGACCACCTGCCCGGACAGGAACATCGGGTTGGCGAGCGGGTCGCCCGGCACGGAGATGCCGTACTCGGTCTCGATGCCCATGATGCGACGAACCGTCATGGCCACGACGATAACCGGAGCAGGCGCCGAGGCCCCCAGCGCCCGCACAGACATGACACGGCGGGCTCCAGTAGGGTCATGCCGTCCCCGTCGAGAGGATGCCTGCGGTGAACGACGTCGTGGTCTTCAGCGGTTCGGCTCACATGGATCTGGCCAGGCGCATCTGCAGCCACCTCGGGGTGCGGCTGTCCCCGGTCGAGATCAAGCGCTTCAGCAACGACTGCCTCCAGGCGCAGCTGCTGGCGAACTGCCGCAAGCAGGACGTCTACCTGATCCAGCCGCTCGTCCCCCCGACGCAGGAGCACCTCATGGAGCTGCTCCTCATGATCGACGCCGCCCGGGGCGCGTCCGCCGGACAGATCACGGTCGTCATGCCGCACTACGCCTATGCCCGCTCGGACAAGAAGGACGCCTCGCGCATCTCGCTCGGGGGACGGCTCGTCGCCGACCTCATCAAGACCGCTGGCGCGGACCGGGTGCTCACCATGGCGTTGCACGCACCGCAGGTGCACGGCTTCTTCTCGATGCCCGTCGACCACCTGACGGCGATCGGCGTCCTGGCCGACCACTTCCGCGGCACCGACCTGCGTGACTCGATCGTCGTGAGCCCCGACCTCGGCAACGCGAAGGTCGCCACGTTGTTCGCCCGGCTGCTCGGCCTGCCGGTCGCCGCCGGCGCGAAGCAGCGGGTGGCCGACGACCGGGTCATCATCGACTCCATCGTCGGCGACGTCCGAGGTCGCCGGGCGATCATCCTCGACGACGAGATCGCGACCGGTGGCTCCATGGTCGAGCTCATCGACCGGCTCCGCGACGAGGGAGCCACCGGTGCCTCGGTCGTCTGCACGCACGGCCTGTTCGCCGGCAAGGCCGTCGAGCGGCTCCGGGGACACCCGTGGGTCACCGAGGTCGTCACCACCGACACGGTGCCGCGGCCGGCGGACTGGCCGGAGCTGCGCACGATCTCGGTCGCGCAGCTGTTCGCCGAGGCGATCAGCCGGATCCACCACGGCCGCTCGGTCTCGTCCCTGTTCGAGGGCGTCGACCCCGCCTACGCCCCACCGCAGGCGCGGCTGCCGTTCGAGACGACCGTATGAGCCGACGCGCCACTCCCCGACCGGTCGTCGGGCTGCTGCTCGACCTGTTCCTCGTCATCGTCTTCGCCGCCATCGGCCGGGCCTCGCACCAGGAGGCCAACCCCGTCCTCGGCGCCCTGCTGACCGCGTGGCCGTTCCTCGTCGGCACGCTCGTCGGCTGGCTCGTCGTGCGCGCCATGCGCGGCCGCTGGCCGGTCGCGACCGGCCCCGGGGTGACCGTCTGGTTCGCGACCCTCGTCGCCGGCATGGTGCTGCGCCGCGCGGCCGGCGAGGGCACGGCCTGGCCGTTCGTCATCGTCGCGTCGGTCACGCTCGCCGTGCTGCTGCTCGGCTGGCGGGCCCTCGCCGGTTGGCGCCGCAGCCGGTATGCCGCTGAGCCCGCCCCGCGGGCGACGGAGCCTCCGCGCGGGGCCGGCTGAGCGGCATACCCTCTGGTCGTCGGGTCAGAGGTACTGGCCCGTGTTGGCCGTCGAGATCGACCGCCCGGGCGAGCTGCCGTCCTTGCCCTTGATGAGGGTGCGGATGTAGACGATCCGCTCGCCCTTCTTGCCGGAGATCCGCGCCCAGTCGTCGGGGTTGGTCGTGTTGGGCAGGTCCTCGTTCTCCTTGAACTCGTCGACGCAGCTCGTGAGCACGTGCTCGACGCGGATGCCCTTCTGGCCGGTGGTGAGGTAGTCCTTGATCGCGAGCTTCTTCGCGCGGTCGACGATGTTCTGGATCATCGCACCGGAGTTGAAGTCCTTGAAGTAGAGGATCTCCTTGTCGCCGCCTGAGTAGGTGACCTCGAGGAAGCGGTTGTCCTCGACCTCGGAGTACATCCGCTCGACCGCCGCCGTGATCATGTCCTCGACCGTCTCACCGCGGTCGCCCTGGTGCTCGGACAGGTCGTGCTCGTGCAGCGGCAGGTCGGTTGTGAGGTACTTGCTGAAGATGTCGCGTGCCGCCTCGGCGTCGGGCCGCTCGATCTTGATCTTGGCGTCCAGCCGGCCGGGTCGCAGGATGGCCGGGTCGATCATGTCCTCGCGGTTGGAGGCACCGATGACGATGACGTTGTCGAGCCGCTCGACGCCGTCGATCTCGGCAAGCAGCTGCGGCACGATCGTCGTCTCGACGTCGCTCGAGATGCCCGAGCCCCGGGTGCGGAACAGCGAGTCCATCTCGTCGAAGAAGACGACGACCGGCGTTCCCTCGGACGCCTTCTCACGCGCCCGCTGGAAGATGAGGCGGATGTGCCGCTCGGTCTCACCGACGTACTTGTTGAGCAGCTCGGGGCCCTTGATGTTGAGGAAGTAGCTCTTGCGCTCAGCCGGGTCGGAGCCCTCGCGCTGGGCCACCTGGCGGGCGAGCGAGGCCGCCACCGCCTTGGCGATCAGCGTCTTGCCGCATCCCGGTGGGCCGTAGAGCAGCACCCCCTTGGGCGGCTTGAGCGCGTGCTCGCGGAACAGCTCGGGGTGCAAGAAGGGCAGCTCGACGGCGTCGCGGATCTGCTCGATCTGCCCGGTCAGGCCGCCGATGTCCTCGTAGGCGACGTTGGGCACCTCCTCGAGAACGAGCTCCTCGACCTCGAGCTTGGGGATGACCTCGTAGGCAAAGTTGCTGCGCGGGTCGAGGGTCAGGGCGTCGCCGACACGGACGCGTTCGCCCCGCAGCGTCTCGGCGGGCCGGCAGACCCGCTCCTCGTCGCCGTGGGTCACGACGACGAGCCGGCCGTCGGACAGCTTCTCCTTGACGGTGACGACCTCACCGACGCGCTCGTAGCCGTGCACCGACACGACGTTGAGCGCCTCGTTGAGCATGACCTCCCGCCCCGGGCCGAGCTCCTGCGCGTCGACCGAGGGGCTCACCGCGACCCGCATCTTGCGGCCCCCGGTGAGGATGTCGGCGGTGCCGTCCTCCTCGACGTCGACGATGAGCCCGAAGGTGCTGGGCGGCTGGGCGAGCCGGTCGACCTCCTTCTTGAGGGTGACGATCTGCTCCCGCGCCTCCTTGAGCGTGCGCACCAGCCGCTCGTTCTGCGTGGAAAGGGTGGTCAGGGAGGTCTGCAGGTGGTTCAGCCGCACCTCGAGCTCGCGGGCGCGGTCGGCTCCGGAGGAGCCACGGCGGATGCCGTGCACCTCGGACTGCAGGGCCTCCCGGTCTCGGTCACCCGGCGCACCGGGTGGCATTCCTCGGGTCTCGTCGGTCATGTCGGCCTCCTGGTCCGCGCTGCCTGACACTTCGACCCTAACTCGCCACGGCGACTATCCGTCGGACGTCCCGGTGAGTGAGCGTCGGAGCCGCCGAATCCGCTTGTCGGACTTGACTCGCTCGCCGAGAGCCTCCGGCGTCCACTCCGTGTCGTCGAAGCCTCCCGACGCCGCGGTGCTCTCCCCGGTGAGCTCCGACTCGGTGCCGTCGGCGATGCCGTCGTCAATGCCCAGCCGGTCGTCGGAGCTGCCGGCGCCGGCCGCCTCAGGGCGCGACCCCTTGGCGGGCCGGCGCTTGCGCTCGGGCGGGGTGACCCCAGGCGCCAGGCGTCGGGTCGAGATGAGGAACCCGGTGTGTCCGTGCATTCGGTGCTGGGGCCGGACCGCGAGACCCTCGAGGTGCCAACCGCGCACGATCGACTCCCATGCGGTCGGCTCGGTGAAGCCCCCGTGGGCCCGAATCCCCTCGGCCACCCTGCTGAGCTGGGTCGTCGTCGCGACATAACAGATCAGTACCCCGCCCGGGATGAGCGCATCGGCCACGACGTCGAGGCACTCCCATGGCGCGAGCATGTCGAGCACGACGCGGTCCACGCTGCTCTGCTCGACCTCCTCCGGCAGGCGGTCGACGAGGTCGCCGAGGTGCACCGACCACGCGGGGTGGTCACCGGCGAAGAACGCCCGGGCGTTGGCCTTGGCGATCTCGGCGAAGTCCTCGCGCCGCTCGAAGCTGTGCAGCCGCCCCGACTCACCGATGGCCCGCAGCAGCGACATCGACAGTGCCCCGGAGCCGACCCCCGCCTCGACGACGACGGCACCCGGGAAGATGTCCGCCATCTGGACGATCTGTCCGGCGTCCTTGGGGTAGACGACCGCGGCGCCGCGGGGCATCGACATGACGTAGTCGGACAGCAGCGGCCGCAGGGCGAGGTACTCGATGCCAGCGGTGTTCGTCACGACCGACCCGTCCGGACGGCCGATGAGGTCGTCGTGCCGCAGGTAGCCGCGGTGGGTGTGGAACTCGCGGCCCGGCTCGAGGGTGATGGTGTGCAGGCGTCCCCTCGGGTCGGTCAGCTGGATCCGTTCCCCGGTCTCGAACAACCCACGGCGGTGGTGCGGGTGCGCTTCGGGTGCCGGCGTCGCGGGGCTCGTCATGGCAGCAGAGTCTAGGTGGCACGCGGGCCGCCCCTGACCAGCCGGCGCAGCACGGCCGCCTCGACCTCGTAGCGGCTCTGGCGGCCACCGGCTCCGGCGAAGAACCGGCGCCGGAGTGCGCCCTCGACCTCGATCCAGTCGCCCTCCTGCAGGCCGCGGGCGGTCCGTCGGGTCCGGGCCGACCAGCAGACCACATCGATGGTGTCCACCTTCTGCCGGGAGGCCTGTGCCGCCTCGGAGCGCCTCGGCCCGGGCCGGCGCGGGATGACGACCCGCAGGACGGCAATGGCGTCGCCGCTGGGCAGCTCGCGCTCCTCGGGGGGTGCCGGCAGCCGGCCCCACAGGATGACCTCGTTGCGCGGCGTCGGCTCTGCCGCCACCGTCTCGCTCCTCGCTGCAGCCGTCATCACCCCAGTCCTTCCCGGCCCGTCCGTCGGGCTCGGGACCAGCGTCGGCCAGACGGTCGCCGAAGCACAGGCCGCGGCCTCGACCTGGGGACGATCCGCCCTACCGCTGTGGGGGTGTGGACGGCGTCAGCGACGGCCGCGCCGGGCGAGCTCGGCGCCCACGACCTCGTTGATCCGCTCGGCGCGGGCCACGCCCCGCACGCCGCGGGTCGCCTCATCGATGACCACGGCCACCGGCAGCGACCGCTCCCCCATGACCCTCACGAGGTCGGTGAGCACCGCGTCGCTCGGCAGCGCGACGACCCAGTCGGGGCGTTCCGTCTGCAGTGCCGCGGACACCGTCGTCGCGGAGCGGCGCGCCTCGGGGATCTCGGAGATCGCCGAGCCGGGCACGACGCCGACGGGCCAGCCGGTGGCGTCGGTGCCGACGATGACGACCGGCCGACCGCCGGCGGACGCGGTGCGGACCGCCTCCTCGACGGTGTTCGAGCTCGGCACGAGCAGAGCCGGGTCGAGGACGGGGTCGACCGGGCCCGCCGTCGCCTCGTGGATGTGGCCGGACCGGATCGCGTCGGAGGCGCCCTTCCAGAGGAAGACGCCGATGAGCACGGTCCAGAGCAGCGTCGTCAGGTCGGGTTGGCGGCCCTGGAGCAGGGGCACGCCGACGATGTAGACGACAGCACCCGCGGCGAGCAGCCGGCCGAGCCAGCCGGCGGCGACGAGCCCGGTCCCCTTGCTGCCGGTCGCCTTCCAGACGAGCGCGCTGACGATCTGGCCACCGTCGAGGGGCAGTCCCGGCAGCAGGTTGAACAGTCCCACGAGCAGGTTCGCCCAGGTGACGACGCTGAGCAGGAGCTGGGCCGTGTCGCCGGTGACGAAGGGCAGCGCGACGTAGCCGACGCCGGCCAGAACCAGGTTCGCCACGGGGCCGACCACCGCGATCAGCGCCGTCGCACCCGGGCGGGACCGCGTCGCGTCATAGACCGTGTGGCCGCCCCAGACGTCCGCCACGATGCGGTCGACCGGGTGCCCGCTCCACCGTGCGGCGAGGGCGTGGGCGGTCTCGTGCACGAGGACCGAGACGAGCAGCAGCAGCGCGTAGCCGAGCGCGACGACATACCCGTAGGCAGGGCTGCGGCCGACCGCGCCGAGTCGCGGTCCGAAGACGGCGACGATGATGATCGCGATGATCGGCCAGGAGCGGCCGAGGAAGACCGGAGTGCCTCCCAGGGAACCCATCCGCCAGCCGTACGGCGACCGGCTCGCGCCCGCGGGTGTGCTCATGGGTGGGACACTACGGCACCCTCCTAGGGTGTCGGCACACGCTGTCGGAGGCGCGTCGTACAGTCGGCGCATGGTCGCAGCCCTGTCACCCAGCCGGGCGTCGGACTTCATGACCTGTCCGATGCTCTACCGCTTCCGCGTCATCGACAAGCTTCCCTCCCCGCCCACTCCGGCGACGGCGCGGGGCACCCTCGTGCACGCGGTGCTGGAGCGGCTCTTCGACCTGCCGATGGCCGATCGCACGCTCGAGGCGGCGCTGGGTCTCGTGCCCCAGGAGTGGGAGCGGCTCGTGACCGAGGAGCCGGACATGCTCGACCTGCTGGCCGAGCACGACGGCCGCACCGACGAGTGGTTCGAGGGCGCGGGCGCGCTCCTCGAGACGTGGTTCGGGCTCGAGGACCCGACCCGGCTCGAGCCGGCCGAGCGCGAGCTCTACGTCGAGACCGACCTCGACGGGCTCGTCCTGCGTGGCTACGTCGACCGGCTCGACGTGGCGCCGGACGGGGCGATGCGCGTCGTCGACTACAAGACCGGTCGGTCACCCTCGGAGCGTTTCGAGGCCAAGGCGCTGTTCCAGATGAAGTTCTATGCCCTGGTGCTGTGGCGTCTGCGCGGTGAGATCCCTCGGCTGCTGCAGCTGGTCTACCTGGGCAACGGTGAGGTGGTGCGCTACGCCCCCGACGAGCAGGACCTGCTCGGCGTGGAGCGCAAGGTGCGCGCCCTCTGGGCCGCGATCGAGCGCGCCGCCGCGACGGGCGACTGGCGCCCGAGTCCGAGCCGCCTCTGCGACTGGTGCGAGCACCGGTCGCTCTGCCCCGCGTGGGGTGGCACGCCACCGCCGCTGCCAGACGATGCCGCGGTCCTGGCCGTCGACCCCGCCGGCTCAGGAGCCGTTGTCGTCGTCGACTGAGCGACGCGGAGGCGGAGCGGCATACCGGCTCGTCGTGCGGACGACGCCAGCAGGCGCAGCGACGGAGAGCCGACTCAGCCGACCACGAAGCGGTCTGCCACCTCGAGGGCCTGGTCGAGGATCGCCAGGCCCTCCTCGGCCTCGTCGCGACGTGTCGTGCACGGCGGGACGACGTGCACACGGTTCATGTTCGTCATGGGCCAGAGGCCGCGCTCCTTGCACGCCGCGGCGACCGCCACCATGGGGGCGGCCGCCTCGCCGCCGGCGTTGAAGGGCACGAGGGGCTCACGGGTGGCCCGGTCCCGGACCAGCTCGATCGCCCAGAAGACACCCAGGCCGCGCACCTCGCCGACGCTGGCGTGCCTGGTTGCCAGCTTGGCCAGGCCCGGACCGATGACCTCCTCGCCGAGCCGGCGCGCGTGCCCGACGATGCCCTCCTCGTGGAAGGCCTGGATGGAGGCGACGGCGGAGGCACAGGCCAGGGGGTGGCCCGAGTAGGTGAGCCCGCCGGGATACGGCGTGGTCGCGAAGGACGCCCGGACGGCATCCGACAGGACGACCCCGCCGAGCGGCACGTAGCCGGAGTTGACCCCTTTGGCGAAGGTGATGAGGTCGGGCGTCACGCCCCACCGGTCCACGGCGAACCACTCGCCGCACCGGCCGAACCCGGCCATCACCTCGTCGGCGATGAGGAGGATCCCGTGCTCGTCACAGATCTCCCGGACGCCCTGCAGGTAGCCGTCCGGTGGGACGAGAATCCCGTTCGTGCCGACGACGGTCTCGAGCAGGATAGCCGCCACCGTGTGCGGGCCCTCGACCATCAGCGTGTCGCGCAGGTGCTGCAGCGCTCGGTCGCGCTCCTGCTCCTCGTCCTCGGCGTGGAAGGCCGACCGGTAGAGGTAGGGCCCCCAGAAGTGCACCACGCCGGGGGCGCTCGGCTCCGAGGCCCAACGGCGCGGGTCTCCGGTCAGCGTGATCGCGCCGGCGGTGGCGCCGTGGTAGCTCCGGTACGCGGCGAGCACCTTGCCCCGCCCGGTGTGCAGCCGCGCCATCCGGACGGCGTTCTCGATCGCCTCGGCACCCCCGTTGGTGAAGAAGACGGTGTCGAGCCCGTTGGGCGCGACCTCAGCGATGAGCCGGGCGGCCTGGCTGCGTGCGTCGTTGGCGAAGGACGGCTGGATGGTCGTGAGCCGGGCCGCCTGCTCCTGGATGGCGGCAACGACCTTCGGGTGCTGGTAGCCGATGTTGACGTTGACCAGCTGCGAGCTGAAGTCGAGGTAGCGCTTGCCGCTGTAGTCCCAGAAGTACGATCCCTCGGCACCGGCGATCGGCAGCGGGTCGATGAGGTCCTGCGCGGACCAGGAGTGCAGCACGTGAGCCCGGTCGAGCGAGCGCACCTCCTCCGCGGTCATGGCGTCGATCCGTTCGGCGGTGCTGTGGTGGCTGTGCATGTCCGTCACGTCAGGACCTGCCTTCCTCGATGCTCGGGTGGGTTGGTGTCCGGGCCCTCAGCGGGTGCGCGGGAAGCCGAGGTCGACGCTCGACGTCGCCGGGTCGGGCCACCGCTCGGTGACGACCTTCCCGCGCGTGTAGAAGCTGACCCCCTCGGGGCCGTACATGTGCGTGTCGCCGAAGAGCGAGTCCTTCCAGCCCCCGAAGGAGTAGTAGGCGACCGGCACGGGGATCGGCACGTTGATGCCCACCATGCCGACCTCGACCTCACTGCGGAACCGGCGAGCCGCTCCCCCGTCGCGCGTGAAGATCGCCGTGCCGTTGGCGTAGGGGTTGGCATTGACCAGGGCCAGACCCTCCTCGAAGGTCGCGACGCGCACGACGGACAGGACCGGGCCGAAGATCTCGTCCCGGTAGACCGTCATGTCGGGCGTCACGTGGTCGAGCAGGGTGGTGCCGAGGAAGAACCCGTCCGCTGGCACGTCCGCCGTCCGGCCGTCACTGACGACCGTGGCGCCGGCGTCGGCGCCCTCCGCGACGTAGCCGGCCACCCGGTCGCGGTGCTCACGTGTGACGAGCGGCCCCATGTCGGTGCCGGGCTCGGCGCCCGGACCGATCCGCAGTGCGGGCAGCCGCTTGGCGAGGGCCGACACGAGGTCGTCGCCGACGTCCCCCACTGCGACGGCCACGGACAGCGCCATACAGCGCTCTCCGGCGGAGCCGTAGGCAGCCGACACGATCGCGTCGGCCGCGAGGTCGAGGTCGGCGTCCGGGAGGACGAGGGCATGGTTCTTGGCGCCACCGAGCGCCTGGACGCGCTTGCCGGCAGCCGTCGCCCGTTCGTAGATGTGCTTGGCGATCGGGGTGGACCCGACAAAGCTGACGGCAGCGACGTCCGGGTGCTCGAGGAGGGACTCCACGGCCTCGCGGTCGCCCTGAACGACGGTGAAGACACCGTCCGGCAGGCCGGCCTGCTGCCACAGCTCGGCGAGCCGCAGTGCGGCCGACGGGTCCTTCTCGCTCGGCTTGAGGATGAACGCGTTGCCGCACGCAATCGCGTTCGCGCACATCCACAGCGGGACCATCACCGGGAAGTTGAACGGGGTGATGCCGGCGACGACGCCGAGCGGCTGCCGGATGCTGTAGACGTCGACTCCTGTCGAGGCCTGCTCCGAGTAGCCGCCCTTGAGCAGCGCCGGGATGCCGGTCGCGAACTCGACGTTCTCGAGGCCGCGCGCGACCTCGCCGGCTGCGTCCGAGCGGACCTTGCCGTGCTCGGCGGTGATGATGGCGGCGAGCTCGTCGGTGTGCGCATGGAGCAGCTCCCGGAACGCGAAGAGGACCGCCGCGCGAGTGGACAGCGAGCTCGTGCGCCACTCCCGCGCCGCCGCGGCTGCGCTCTTGACCGCGGCGTCGACCTCACCGGCCGACGCGAGTGCCACGGCACCGGTCTGCTGCCCCGTAGCGGGGTCGAAGACGGGTGCGCTGCGGCCTGACGCGCCGGCCGTGCGTGAGCCGGAGATCCAGTGGTCGATCGACGTGATGGCGCTCATGCCGCCGACCCTACGGCGCGGAGGCCTCCGTGGGAACGGCTCTCTCGACGAGGGGCAGCAGGTCGGCCGGACCGATGCCGGCCAGGGTCTCGACCTGGACCGCTCCGGCCATCTCCGGGACCGGCACCACGTGCGGGATCGCGACCGTGGGCACCCCGGCCGCGGTGGCCGACCGGACGCCCGCTGGGGAGTCCTCCAGGGCGACGCAGGCCGCAGGGGGCACGTCGAGCAGCCGAGCGGCGGTGAGGTAGGGCTCCGGATCCGGCTTGCCGCGGTGCACCTGGTCGCCGGTCACCATGCCGCGGAACGCGCCGTGCGGCAGGTTGCCCACCACCGTGTCCGCGAGGGGGCGCCACGACATCGTGACGAGCACCGAGGGCACCCCGACCCGCTTGAGGTCGCGCAGCAGCTCGCGTGCCCCGGGTCGCCACGGCACCTCGACCCGCACCTGCTCGATGACCCGGCCGAGGAGGGCGTGCACGACCTGGTCGACGGTGAGTGACAGGCCGGTCCGTTCCAGGATGATCCCGGCCGACACCTCGAGGGCGTTCCCCACCAGCGACTGCGCGTCCTCGTGTGTCCACACTCCTCCGTGCTCTTCGACCAGCTCGTGCTCGGCCCGCATCCAGTATGGCTCGGTGTCGACGAGGGTGCCGTCCATGTCCCACAGCACCGCGGCCGGGAGGTTCCTGCGGTCCACGGTCAGTCCTCCGGGTCGTAGGCGAGGTTGGCCGAGAGCCACCGCTCGGCCTGCGCCAGCGTCCAGCCCTTGCGCTCGGCGTAGTCCACGACCTGGTCGCGCCCGATCCGGCCCACGACGAAGTACTGCGACTGCGGGTGGGAGAAGTACCAGCCCGACACGGACGCGCCCGGCCACATTGCCATGCCCTCGGTCAGCTCGATGCCGGTGTGGGCGTGCACGTCCAGCAGCTGCCAGAGGGTGCGCTTCTCGGTGTGCTCCGGGCAGGCGGGGTAGCCCGGCGCCGGCCGGATCCCGACGTACTGCTCCTTGATGAGCTGCTCGTTGCTGAGCTGCTCGTCGGGGGCATAGCCCCAGAACTCCGTGCGCACCCGCTCGTGCATGCGCTCGGCGAAGGCCTCGGCCAGCCGGTCGGCCACCGCTTCGAGCAGGATCGCGTTGTAGTCGTCGAGGTCCTTGCGGTACGCCGCGACCCGGTCCTGGACGCCGAGGCCGCCCGTCACGGCGAAGGCTCCGACGTAGTCTCGGATGCCGGTCTCCTTGGGCGCGACGAAGTCCCCCAGCGAGCGGTTCGGGATGCCGTCCCGGTGCTGGCCCTGCTGTCGCAGGTTGTGCAGCACGACGTGCGGCTGTGTGCGCTCCTCGTCGAGGTAGACCTCGATGTCGTCGCCGACGGCGTTGGCCGGGAACAGCCCGATGACCGCGTTCGCCCGGAGCCAGCCCTCACCGATGGCGCGGTCGAGCATCGCCTGGGCGTCCTCGTACAGCTTGCGGGCCGCTGGGCCGCTCGCCGGGTTGTTGAGGATGTCCGGGAACGACCCCTTCATCTCCCAGGCGTTGAAGAAGGGCTGCCAGTCGATGTACTGCCGGACCTCGTCGAGGGGGTAGTCCTCGAACACCCGGATGTGCTCGCTGGTTCCCGGCCTGCCCGTGACTGGCGAGAGGCCCTGCTCCTGCTGGGACAGCAGCCGCGGTCGCGGCGGCTGGTAGTCGGTCCAGTCGATCGGGGTCCGCGCCGCCCGCGCCTGCTCGAGGGAGAGCATCGGCCGGTCCTGCTTGGCGGCGTGCCGGGCCCGCAGCGCGTCGTAGTCGGTCTTCGTCGTGGCGAGCAGGGCTGGACGCTGCTCGTCACTGAGGAGGGCCGCCGCGGTGGGGACCGACCGGGAGGCGTCCTTGACCCACACGACCGGCCCGTCGTAGCGGCCGTCGATCTTGACCGCCGTGTGCGCCCGCGAGGTCGTCGCACCGCCGATGAGGAGCGGAATGGAGAGCCCGGCGCGCTGCATCTCCGCGGCGAACGACGCCATCTCGTCGAGCGACGGGGTGATGAGCCCGGACAGGCCGATGAGGTCGGCCTCGTGCTCGCGCGCGGCGTCGAGGATCTTCTGTGCCGGCACCATGACGCCGAGGTCGATCACCTCGTAGTTGTTGCACGACAGGACGACTCCGACGATGTTCTTGCCGATGTCGTGCACGTCGCCCTTGACGGTCGCCATGACGATCGTGCCGTTGGTGTCCTTCTGCTTGGCCAGCTCCGGGTTGGTCGCCTTCTCCTGCTCGATGTACGGGATCAGGTAGGCCACGGCCTTCTTCATCACTCGGGCGCTCTTGACGACCTGCGGCAGGAACATCTTCCCGGCGCCGAAGAGGTCACCGACGACGTTCATGCCGTCCATGAGGGGGCCCTCGATCACCTCGATGGGCCGCCCGCCTGCGGCCTCGATCTCGGCACGCAGCTCCTCGGTGTCCGCCTCGACGTGCGTGTCGACACCCTTGACGAGCGCGTGCGTGATGCGCTCGCGGACCGGGCGGCCACGCCACTCCTCGTCGGCTTTCTCCTCCGCCGCAGCGGCTCCGTTGTAGCGCTCCGCGATCTCGAGCAGCCGCTCGGCGGCGTCGGGGCGGCGGTTGAGGATGACGTCCTCGATGCGTTCGCGCAGCTCGGGGTCGACCTCGTCGTAGACCGCCAGTGCGCCCGCGTTGACGATCCCCATGTCGAGGCCGGCCGCGATCGCGTGGTAGAGGAAGACGGCGTGGATCGCCTCCCGGACCGGGTTGTTGCCCCGGAACGAGAACGAGACGTTGGAGATGCCGCCGGAGACACGGGCACCGGGCAGGTTCTGCTTGATCCAGCGAGTCGCCTCGATGAAGTCCCGTCCGTAGGACGCGTGCTCCTCGATGCCCGTGGCGACGGCGAACACGTTGGGGTCGAAGATGATGTCCTCGGGCGGGAACCCGACGTTCTCCGTGAGGATCCGGTAGGCCCGGGAGCAGACCTCGATCCGCCGCTCCACCGTGTCGGCCTGGCCCTGCTCGTCGAACGCCATGACGACCGCGGCCGCACCGTACTTGCGGACCAGGCGCGCCTGCTCGACGAACGCGTCCTCCCCCTCCTTCATGGAGATGGAGTTGACGATCGGCTTGCCCTGGATGCACTTCAGGCCGGCCTCGATCACCTCCCACTTGGAGGAGTCGACCATGACCGGCACCCGGCTGATGTCCGGTTCGCTCGCGACCAGCTTGAGGAACCGGTCCATCGCCGCGACGCCGTCGATCATGCCCTCGTCCATGTTGACGTCGATGACCTGCGCGCCGTTCTCGACCTGCTGAGCGGCGACCGACAGGGCGGTGTCGTAGTCGCCGTCCTTGATCAGCTTGCGGAAGCGGGCGGACCCGGTGATGTTGGTGCGCTCCCCGATGTTGACGAAGAGGCTGTCCTCGGTGATCGTCAGCGGTTCGAGCCCCGAGAGCCGCATCGCGGGGGCGAGCCGGTCCGGCACCCGCGGTGCCGCGTCCTTCGTCGCTCGGGCGATCGCCTCGATGTGCGCGGGCGTCGTGCCGCAGCACCCGCCGACGAGGTTCACGAGGCCACTCTCGGCGAACTCCGCGAGGGTGTCCGCCATCGTGTCCGGCTCCTCGTCGTACTCACCGAACGCATTTGGCAGACCGGCGTTCGGATAGGCCGAGACGAAGGTGTCGGCGCACCTGGCCAGCTCAGCGACATACGGCCGGAGCTCTTTGGCGCCGAGGGCGCAGTTGAGCCCGACCGCGAGCGGCGCGACGTGCCGCACCGAGTTCCAGAACGCCTCGGTCACCTGTCCGGAGAGGGTCCGCCCGGACGCGTCGGTGATCGTGCCCGAGATGACGACCGGCCAGCGCCGGCCGCGCTCCTCGAAGAGCGTCTCGAGGGCGAAGATGGCGGCCTTCGCGTTGAGGGTGTCGAAGATCGTCTCGACGAGGAGCAGGTCCGCGCCGCCGTCGAGCAGCCCGGAGGCCTGCTCGTGGTAGGCCTCGACGAGCTCGTCGTAGGAGACGTTGCGGGCCCCCGGGTCGTTGACGTCGGGCGAGATCGAGGCGGTGCGGTTCGTCGGGCCGATCGCCCCGGCGACCCAGCGCGGACGCTCCGGTGTGGAGAAGGTGTCCGCGGCCTCGCGGGCGAGCCGGGCGGCCTCGCGGTTGATCTCGTAGGCCAGCTCCTCCGAGCGGAAGTCGGCCTGGGCGATCCGGGTCGCGCTGAACGTGTTGGTCTCGAGGATGTCGGCGCCGGCCTCGAGGTACTGCTCGTGGATCGAGCGGATCAGGTCGGGCTGGGACAGCACGAGCAGGTCGCTGTTGCCCTTGACGTCGACCGGCCAGTCGGCGAACCGCTCGCCGCGCCAGTCCCGCTCCCCCAGTCCCTCCCGCTGGATCATCGTCCCCATCGCCCCGTCGAGGACGAGGACGCGGTCACGCAGGGCCGCGGTGAGGCCGGCACTGGCGTCGGGGCGGATCAGGCTGGAGTCCGACAACGGAGCTCCTCTCTGCGCTGCCCGGGGCAGCGGATGACAACGGGGGAACGTCTGATTCTACGAAACCGGCGCCGTCGTCCCGGCGTCGGACCACGGGCCGGGCGGCGGGCACCGGACGTCCCGGGACGCCGCAGGACACGGCGGGGACACGAGGGGCGACCTCCGGTGGACCAGCGGGTACCGGCATAGGCTGGAGACGTGGTGCGAACCACGGCCACGACCATCGTCAAGGAGACCAGGTGCTCGAGTTCGAGGAGCTTCCGGAGCTGCATGATCCGATCCTCATCGCGGCCTTCGAGGGGTGGAACGACGCCGGGGAGGCGGCGACCGCCACGGTGCGTCATCTCGCCGAGGTGTGGGACGCGGAGGTCATCGCCGCCTTCGACCCCGAGGACTACTACGACTTCCAGGTGAACCGGCCACGCGTCGTCACTGAGGACGGCGCGCGGGTGCTGTCGTGGCCGACGACCCGCATACTTGTTGCGACCGGGACCGGTTTCGACCACGACGTGGTGCTCGTGCAGGGCATCGAGCCGTCGATGCGGTGGCGCGCCTTCTGTGTCGAGCTGCTCGAGCTGGCCGACCAGCTCGGGGTGGAGGCGATCGTGACGATCGGCGCCCTGCTCGCCGAGGTGCCCCACACCCGTCCCATCCCGGTGACGGCGACGGCCGAGGACGACTCGGTGCGAGAGCGCTACGACGTCGAGTCAAGCCGCTACGAGGGGCCGACCGGCATCGTCGGGGTGTTGACGCACATGGCGGGCCAGCTCGACCTGCCGTCGCTGTCCGCGTGGGCGGCGGTCCCCCACTATGCCGGTGCCGCGCCGTCCCCGAAGGCGACGCTCAGCCTGGTCAAGCGGGTCGAGTCGCTGCTCGGCATGCGGGTCTCGCACGGTGACCTCGAGGAGAGCGCCCAGGCCTGGGAGCGAGGCGTCGACGAGCTGGCCCAGACCGACGACGAGGTGGCCGAGTACGTCCAGTCCCTCGAGGAGGCGCAGGACACCGCCGAGCTGCCGGAGGCGAGCGGTGACGCGATCGCGCGCGAGTTCGAGCGCTACCTGCGCGGTCGCGACGACGAGTCGGGTCGCTGACGCCGCAGTTCCGTATGCCGCTCAGCCGGCTCCCCGGCGCAGGCTCCCCGCCGCTGTCGCGGGTGCCCTGAGCGGCACCAGGAGTGGACCACGGTCCGATCCCGGCGGGCACCGACCCCGCAGGCACCACCGGAACTCGACCACGGTCCGGTCCCGGCGGGCTTCGCTGCTGGGAGAGAGCGGCCTAGAGCCGGATCCCGAGCAGGGCGTCGACGGCGGCCCGCACCTGGCCCGGAGCCTCAGGGTCGACCCCACCGCGGGTCAGCGCCTGGCAGGCCCACCGGTCCACGGCGGCGAGCGCCCGTGGGCTGTCGAGGTCGTCCGCGAGGGCAGCCCGGACGTCGTCGATGGCCTGGTCCGGGTCCGGTCCACGGTCCGCGAGCAGCGCCTGCCGCCAGCGCTCCAGGCGCTGCACCGCGCGGGAGAGCCCCTCGTCGGTCCACATCCAGTCCTCGGTGTGGTGGTGGTCGAGGAGCGCGAGGCGGATCGCCATCGGGTCGACGCCGGCCCGGCGCAGTCCCGACACGAGGACGAGGTTGCCCTTCGACTTGCTCATCTTCTCGCCGTCGAGACCAACCATGCCCTGGTGGACGTAGGCGCCGGCGAAGGTGGGAGTCTCGGCGAGCACCTTGGCGTGTGACGCGCTCATCTCGTGGTGCGGGAAGATCAGGTCGGTGCCACCACCCTGGACGTCGATCGGGATCCCGAGGCGGTTGAGCGCGATGCAGGCGCACTCGATGTGCCAGCCGGGGCGCCCGGGTCCGAGCGAGCCGCCCTCCCACTCCGGCTCATTGAGCCGCGCCGCCCGCCAGAGGAGCGGGTCGAGGGGTCCGCGCTTGCCGGGGCGGTCGGGGTCGCCCCCGCGCTCGGCCGAGAGGGCGAGCATCGTCGCCTCGTCGTAGTGCCCGACCGACCCGAAGGACGGGTCGCTCGTCACGTCGAAGTAGTAGTCCACCGCGCCCTCGAGGCGCGCGTCGTCCGCCGGCACGGGATAGGCCGCACCCCGGGCAACAAGCGTCTCGATCGGGCCGACGAAGCTCGGGATGCTCTCCACGGCGCCCAGGTAGGCATCGGGAGGGATGACGGCCAGTGCCGTCATGTCCTCACGGAAGAGGTCGATCTCGCGCACGGCGAGGTCGCGCCAGTCGATCCCGTCGCGCTCGGCGCGCTCGAGCAGCGGGTCGTCGATGTCGGTGATGTTCTGCACGAAGGTCACCGCGACGCCCGAGTCGCGCAGCACCCGCCCGAGCAGGTCGAAGGTGACATAGGTCGCGGCGTGTCCCATGTGCGTCGCGTCATACGGAGTGATGCCACAGACGTAGAGAGTTGCCCTCTCGCCCGCAGCCGCCGGCACCTTGGCGCCGCTGGCGGTGTCGTGGACGACGACGCGGGGCGCGCGGCCGGGTAGGTCCGGGATGCTCGGGATGGGCCACGACTTCACGCGGGGCAGCCTATCTGCCGTGGCCGCATGCCCTGTCCCAGCTCGAGCCGGTCTGCCGCCTGGCCTGGAACGGGTGATCCCTTCCTCGGTAGAGCTGTGCTCTCGATCGCGAGGGTCGTGCTGTCGATCGTGCGGGCGTCAGAGCGGCGGCCACGGCACCGAGGGCCATCCGGGGGCCGGCAGCGGGTGCCGCCGGCTGCGCAGCAGGGCACGGGTGCGCTGGGCGAGGGCGGCCACGTCGTCCTCCGGCAGCAGCACCTCGAGCGCGGTGCCGACGGCATCCTGGTCGAGGGCATCGAGCAGCCGCCCCAGCCGATCGATCTCGCCCTCCGGCAGCGGCGCCCCGGCCCAGCCCCAGAGGACGGTGCGCAGCTTCGGCGAGGCGTGGAAGCACACTCCGTGGTCGATGGCCCACAACCGGCCGGCCTCGTCGCGCAGGCAGTGCGACCCCTTGCGGTCCGAGTTGTTCATCACCGCGTCGAGCACGGCCAGCGACCGGACGTCCGGCAGGTCCGCGTGCACGACCGTCACGTCCTGACCGCTCGCGGTCTCGCTATCGAACACCTCGAGCCAGCCCGGTGGCACCCGCCCCGCCGGCACGAGGTCGACGACGGCGTCGTCGGCGACCGGGTCGAAGGGGTCCCCGATCCACAACTGCACCGAGCCGGGCCCGAGCGGGCCCTCCCGGAGGACCGTCGGCGGGACCAGGTCCCAGCCACCGAGCCGCGACACGAGGTGGGCCGCCACCTCGCGACCCGCCAGGGTGCCGTCGGGGAAGTCCCACAGCGGCCGCTCGCCCCGGACGGGCTTGTAGATGACGTGCCGGTCGCTGCCGGCGAGGCGGCACAGCAGTGCCATGTTCGAGGACTGCGAGATGCGGCCGACGACCTCCAGCTCGCCGGTCAGGTCAGGCTCGACCTGCGGGGGCAGCCCGTGACCGCCGGCCTCAGCGCTTGTAGCCATTGGCCCGGGGGCAGATGTGCCCGCCGGCGTCCAACGGGCCGCCGCAGAACGGGCACGGGGGCCGTCCGGCTGCGACGAGGGCGGTGCTGCGGCGGGCGAAGGCCCGGGCGTCCGGCGGTGCCAGCGTCACGCGGAGGGTGTTGCGGTCGAGGCCGGTCGCGGCGCCCGCGTCGTCGTCGGGGAAGTCGTCGGGGTCGTGGTCGTGGCACTCGATGACGATCAGGTGCCGGTCGTCGTCCCAGGACAGCGCGAGGGTCTGCACCCGCCAGTCCTCGTCGAACGGCGTGATGAGCGGCTCCGAGTCCTCCGCCGCCCCGCCTGGCTGGCCGGGCTCGGCCGCCTCCGCCGGAGCGAGCTGGTCGAGGACGTCGTTGACGCGGTCGGCGAGGATCTCGACCTGCTGCTTCTCCACGCCCACCGTGACGAGCTGCGAGCCGTCCGTCGCCTGCAGGTAGAAGGCTCGCTGCCCCGCGGGACCGACGGTCCCCGCGACGAAACGCAGCGCGGGGTCGAACTCGTGCAGCGTCATGGATTCGACCCTATCCGACGGTGCCGGCGCCGCCGCCGACGACCGCGTCGCCCTCCTGGCCACCTGTCGGAGCCGGCGGGCGCAGGCCGCTGAGGTCGCCGCCGGTGTCGTTGATCCGCAGGACGAGCGGGCGACGGCTCGTGAAGTGCACGACGCTGACCGAGCCCGGGTCGACCTGGATCCGCTGGAAGTCGTCGAGGCGCGCGCCGACCGCGTGGGCGAGGATCGACTTGATGACGTCGCCGTGCGAGATGGCGACCCAGACCGCGTGGGCGCCGTGGTCGTTCGCGACGCGCTCGTCGGTCTCGCGCACCGCGCGGAGCGCGCGCGCCTGCATCTGCGCGAGCGACTCCCCCTCGTATGCCGCTGAGCTGGGGAACGCGGCCTCGCTCGGTCGGTCCTGGACGACCTTCCACAGCTCGTCGCGGGCGAGCTCGGCGAGGGGACGACCCGTCCACGCCCCGTAGCGGCACTCCCCCAGCCCCTCGTGGACGCTGCGGCCGACGGGCCCGAGGACGGCGGCAATGCGGTCGCCGGTCTGCACGCACCGGTCGAGGGGGGAGCTGACGATGCGTCTCACGTCGATCCCGGCGGCGGAGATGCGTTTGCCGACCTCGTCGGCCTGCCCCTCCCCCGTCTCGTCGAGGAACACGCCCGGCATCCACCCCGCGAGCGTGCCGGCCGTGTTGGCGCTCGACCGGCCATGACGGACGAAGAGGACTGTGGGCACCCGGCCAGCGTAGACACCCCGGCGGGCTGAGCGGCATACGGACTGCGCGCAGCGCGGCGCGATCCATGGTGAGGTGGGGGTGTGATCGTGGACCAGGCCATCTACCGGGACGGGCGCCGCCACCCGTGCGCCGACCTGCATGACGAGCTCGAGCGTCTGAGCGACGGCGAGGACGGCTTCCTCTGGATCGGCCTGAAGGACCCGACCGACGAGGAGTTCGGCCTCGTCAACCGGCAGCTGCACCTGCACCCGCTCGCGGTGGAGGACGCGATCAAGGGCCACCAGCGGGCCAAGATCGAGCAGTACGAGTCGTCCCTCTTCGTCGTGCTGAAGACGCTGCGCTACATCGACCGGACGAGCGACATCGAGACGGGCGAGCTGATGCTGTTCATCGGCGAGCGGTTCGTCGTGACGGTCCGCCGGGGCGAGGGCAACCCGCTCGCCGGGGTGCGGCAGGCGCTCGAGCACGACCCCGGCCGGCTGCGCTTCGAGACCATGGGCGTCCTGCACGCCGTGATGGACTCCGTCGTCGACAACTACCGGAGCGTCGACCGGGAGATCCAGCAGGACCTCGAGGAGATCGAGCGGGACGTCTTCGGCAGCCCGGCGGGCGGCGACGCCAACGTGATCTACCGGCTCAAGCGCGAGGTGCTGGAGTTCCGCCGGGCGGACGGGCCGCTCGCCGAGGCGCTGCAGGAGTTCATGACCCGCGGGCAGGGCCGCGCCCTGGAGACGGACCTGCGCCACCAGTTCCGCGACATCGAGGACCACCTGCGTCAGGTCGGGGACCACGTCGACGCCTACGACCGGCTGCTGACGGACGTGCTGAGCGCCCACCTGGCCGGGGTGTCGGTCAAGCAGAACGAGGACATGCGCAAGATCTCGGCGTGGGTCGCCATGGCGGCGGTCCCGACGCTCATCGCCGGCATCTACGGGATGAACTTCCACACCATCCCGGAGCTCGAGTGGAGCCTCGACGTGGGCGGCCGGGAGGTCTACTTCGGCTACTTCGTCGTGCTCGCCGTCATGGCGGGGATCTGCTTCAGCCTCTACCGGATGTTCAAGCGGTCCGGCTGGCTCTGAGCGGCGCGGCGCCCACGAGCGCCGCCGGCGGACGTCACGTGGCGGTCATCCAGCCGACGCCGAGGACGACGGCGAGCACGACGCCGAGCAGCACCCGGTACCAGACGAACGCGAGCAGGCTGTTGCTCGCGACGAAGCGCAGCAGCCACGCGATCGAGGCGTAGGCCACGACGAAGGCGATGACGAGGCCGACGAGCATCTGGCCGGCCCCGAAGGCGGCCAGCTGGTGGCGCTCCTGCACCGCTTCGAACAGCCCGGCCGCCGTGAGGGCCGGAATCGCGAGGAAGAAGCTGAGCCGCGTCGCGGTCACCCGGTCTAGCCCCCGGGCCAGGCCCGCCGAGATCGTGGCACCGGAGCGTGAGACACCCGGGATGAGCGAGAAGCACTGGAGCAGGCCGATGACGAGGCCGTCGAGCGGCGTGACGGTGCCCTCACCGCGCACGACTCCTCGTCGGTCGAACCTGGTGTGCATCCGTTCAGCGACCACCATGACGACCGACCAGAGGACGAGCGCAATGGCCACGACCCACAGGCTGCGCAGGCCACCGGTGATGAGGTCCTTGGCGAGGTAGCCGACGATGCCGAGCGGGATGGAGCCGATGATCACGGCCCACGCGAGCCCGTAGTCCGGGTCCTGGCGGGCCTCCGCGTTGCCGAGGCCCCGGAACCAGGCTCCGGCGAACCGGACGATGTCCTTGAGGAAGTAGATCAGCGTCGCGAGGATCGCGCCCAGCTGGATGATCGCGGTGTAGGCGGTCACCGCGGGGTCGTCGACCTGCAGGCCGAGCAGCTTCTCGGTGATCGTCAGGTGGCCGGTCGAGGAGACCGGCAGGTACTCCGTCAGGCCCTCGACGATGCCGAGGATGATCGCATCGAGGTAGCTGAGGTCAGACACAGGTCACTCCGCAGGTCCGTCGTCGGTGTCGTGGATGGCGGCCGCGGCACGGGTGAGCGGGCGGGCCAGTCCGGAAGCCTAGTCGCTGGCCGGCACCATCTCGGCCACCGCCCGCAGCACGGCGCGTTGGCCCTCGCCGTTGGCTGCCTGCGGCGACAGCGCGAGCGTCGTCACCCCCGCGTCGGCGTAGCGGCCGATCCGCTGCGCGACGCGGGCCGCCGGCCCGATGAGGGCGGTCTCGTCGATGAACTCGAACGGCACGGCCGCGGCCGCCTCGCGGTGCTGCCCGGCCAGGAAGAGGTCCTGGATCCGGGCCGCCTCCTCCTCGTAGCCCATGCGGCAGGCCAGCTGGTTGTAAAAGTTCTTGTCCCGGGAGCCCATCCCGCCGATGTAGAGCGCGCAGTACGGCCGCACCACGTCGGCGGCCCGCTCGACGTCGTCGTGCAGCACGACGGGGGCCGTGGCCACGACGTCGAAGCCGGTCAGCGGGGCGTCCGTGGCGGCTCGCCCGGACGCCCGACGGCCCTTCTCGATCGCGGCGAGCAGGTCACCGGAGTGCTCCGGGCTGAAGAAGATGGCGAGCCACCCGTCGGCGATCTCCCCGGTCAGCTCGAGGTTCTTCGGGCCGACGGCGGCCAGGTAGATCGGCAGGTCGGGGCGGTGCTCGCGGATCGTGAGCCGCAGCGCCTTGCCCGGCCCGTCCGGCAGCGGGAGGCTCCAGAAGCGGCCCTCGTGCTCGACGGTCTGCCGGCCCAGCGCCATCCGGACGATGTCGACGTACTCGCGGGTGCGCGCCAAGGGCGCCTCGAAGCGCACGCCGTGCCAGCCCTCGCTGACCTGCGGGCCCGACACGCCGAGGCCGAGCTGGAACCGGCCGCCGGAGAGGGTGTCGAGGGTGGCGGCCGTCATCGCCGTCATCGCGGGGGTCCGCGCCGGGATCTGCAGCACCGCGCTGCCGAGCTTGACCCGCTCGGTCCGGGCGCCGACCCAGGCGAGGACGGAGACCGCGTCGGAGCCGTACGCCTCCGCGGCCCACACGCTGTCGAAGCCCAGCTGGTCGGCGAGAACGGCGTTCTCGATGAGGTCGGTGGGGGCGCTGCCGGGTCCCCAGTAGCCGAGGTTGAGGCCAAGTCGCATGGGCCCGAGGGTATCGGGCGGCTGAGCCAAGGTGTGCGGACCCGAGCGACGAAGGAGCGAGGTCCGGAGCGCCGGTTCGGCGCAGCCCCAACGGCGCGTCCACTACCGTGCGGTCTCATGCAACACCGTCGGCTCGGCCAGTCCGGGCTCTCCGTCTCCAGCCTCGCCCTCGGCACCATGACGTGGGGCAACGCCGTCGACGTCCACGAGGCGTCCGAGCACGTGCGTGCCTTCGTCGACGGCGGGGGCACGCTCATCGACACCGCCTTCGGCTACGGAGGCGGTGCGGCGGAGACGATCCTCGGGACGGTCCTGCGCGAGACGGTCAGCCGCGAGGACGTCGTGGTCTGCACAAAGGCCGGCATCTCCCGTGCCGGCGGCCAACGCCGCGTCGACGTGTCACGACGGGCGCTGATGACCCAGCTCGACGCCTCGCTCGCCCGGCTCGGCACCGACCACGTCGACGTCTGGCTGGCGCACACGTGGTCCGACGAGACCCCGCTCGCCGAGACGCTGTCGGCCCTCGAGTGGGCCGTCACGACCGGACGCGCCCGCTATGTCGGCGTCTCGAACTACTCGGGCTGGCAGTCCGCGCGTGCGGTGAGCCTCCTCGAGCAGGCCCGGGTGCCGTTGGTGGCCAACGAGGTCGAGTACTCGCTCGTATGCCGCTCAGCCGAGTCCGAGATCGCGCCCGCTGCCGCTGCGCTGGGCTTCGGGCTGCTCGCCTGGTCCCCTCTCGCTCGTGGCGTGCTGACAGGGAAGTACCGCAGGGGCATCCCGTCCGGGTCGCGGGCGGCGTCCGCCGACTTCCCCCGCTTCGCTGAGCGCTTCCTCGACGAGCGCAGCGCCCGGATCGCCGAGGGAGTGGTGATCGCGGCCAAGGGCCTGGACGTGTCGCCGACGGAGGTTGCGCTCGCCTGGGTGCGGGACCGGCCCGGCGTGACGGCGCCGATCGTCGGGGTGCGCACGCTCGGGCAGCTCCGCACGGCCCTCGCCAGCCAGGACCTCGTCCTTCCGGAGCAGATCGTGGTCGCGCTCGAGGACGTGTCGGGCTGACCCCGACGGCGGGCGGCTACTCCTCTTCGTCGTCCTCGTCGAAGTCGTAGTCCTCGTCGTCGTCCTCGTCGTCGTCGCCGTCCTCATCGTCGGCGTCCTCATCGTCGTCGGACTCGTCGTCCTCCGAGTCGTAGTCGTCGGAGTCGAGACCGGCGTAGACCCCGGTGTCGTCGGAGTCGTCCTCCTCCATGTCGAGGTCCTCGCCGTAGACCGCGAGCGGCGTGGCCACCTCAGTGGCGTCGAAGAGCGCCTCGTCGTAGTCGTCGAACGCCTCCGCGAGGTCCTGGGCAGCTGCGATCACCATGGGGTGGTCGGGGTCCCGGCTCGAGTTGGCCGCCTCGTAGTGGCGCTCGAGTGCTGCGATGAGTTGCTCCAGGGCAGCGCGCGCGTCGCTCATGTCTTGACCGTAGTGGACGGGGTGACCGGTGCAAACCGGTTTGGCCGCTCAGTCCCGGCGCAGTCCACTCAGCCCTGGCCCTTGACGACCTGCGAGGCCGGGGGCGCCTTGATGTCAAGGGGTTCGCCATACTTGTCCATCCGCATGTCGGCCTTGACTCCGGCCAGGTCGAAGGTCACCTTGCGCATCCGGTCCTTGGCGTCGAGCCACACGTCGTAGTCGACCGACTTCGGCAGCGAGGTCGCGTCGCCCGTCGCGACCTTGGTCGTGTCGAGCTTGACGGAGTACTTCTGCAGCTGCTCCCCGTCGACAGTCTCCGGTCCGTCGTACTTCACGTCGGTCAGGGCCTTCTCGAAGTCGTCGAACATCCGCGTCGGGTCGGCGCCCGAGGCGGACTCGAGCATGCTCTTGGCGACGACGCTGTCCTTGTCGAACTGCGCCCACTTGCCCTCGGCCGCAGCGCCGGGGATGCCCTTCACGTACACCTTGCCGTCGAGGACGATCAGGTCGATGTCCATCCCGGCCATGGTCATCGTCAGCTGCATGGCCGGGTCCGTGGAGTCGACCTTCGTCACGCCCGACATCGACACCTTCTGGCCCTGTCCCTCGAGCTGCATCGACACGTGCGCGCTCGACACATCGGCCATGCCGGCCTTCATCGCCGACACGAAGGACGCCTTGTCGGTGTGGGCGCCGGCCGTCGCACCGCCGCTCGTCGGGTCGGCGGAGGTGGCGGTCGCGCCGCCGCTCGCCTGCACCGACGCGGTGCCGGAGGTCCCGCTGGAGCTGGCCGTGGGGGTCGTGCTCGTGCCACACGCCCCGACGAGCAGGACGGCGGGCACGGCGAGGCAGGCGGCGGCACGGCGAAGACGGGTGGTCATGGTCTGGGCCCTCCTTGGGTGAGCGGCGTCGGCGAACGCCACGTCGCACCCGACGGACGCGACGCGGCAACCCTATGTGTCAGGTCCTGCCGGAGCCAACGCAGTGCCACAATGGCCGGGATGAGCACGCTGACCGAATACGAGTACCGGGTCCTGACCTTCGACCGGCACACGTCGAAGGCAGAGGCACGCCAGGCGGTCCGGGAGCATGCCGAGTACGGCCGGTGGGAGCTGGCGCGCTCGGTGATCTACGTCGGGGGGATCCGGCGGATGTGGCTGCGGCGCCGGATCATGCGGGTCCAGCGGACCTGAGGCCGCTCAAGCAGGAGACCGCCGCCGGAGGCCGGTCCGGTCCCTCAGCAGGTGCGGAGGAAGTCCGTCAGCACCTGGGTGCCGAGCCGCAGCCCGTCGACCGGCACCCGCTCGTCCACGCCGTGGAACATGCCGACGAAGTCCAGGTCGCCGGGCAGCCGCAGGGGCGCGAACCCATAGCCGGTGATCCCGAGCAGGCTCAGCGCCTTGTTGTCGGTGCCCCCCGAGAGGCAGTACGGCAGCACGGCCGCCTCCGGATCGGCCCGGAGCAGCGCCTGCTTCATGGACTCGACGAGGTCGCCGTCCCACGGGGCCTCGAGCGCGACGTCCAGGTGGACCGTCTCGACCTCGACGAACTCGCCCGCGAGCTCGCGCACCGTGTCGAGCAGCTCCTCCTGGTGCCCGGGCAGGAACCGGCAGTCGATCGCGGCGGTGGCGCTCTGCGGGATGACGTTGTGCTTGTAGCCGGCCTCGAGCATCGTCGCGTTGACGGTGTTGCGCAGCGTGCCCTGCACGAAACCGCGCGCCCCGCCCAAGGTTGCGAGCAGGTCGGACGGCTCGTCAGCGCCATACGGGATGCCGGTCAGCTCGCTCACTCCGTCGAGGAGGCCGCGGACCGACGCGACGTACTCGCGCGGCCACGCGTGGGCCGCGATCCGCGCGAGCGCCTCGGCGAGGCGGACGACGGCGTTGGCGTCGTTGGGCACCGAGCCGTGGCCGGCCCGGCCGTGGGCGCGGAGCCGGAGCCAGGCGAGGCCCTTCTCCGCCGTCTGGAGCAGGTAGGCGCGACGGGGCCCGCTCGGGGTCGGCAGGGTGACGCTGAAGCCGCCGACCTCGCTGATCGCCTCGGTGACGCCGTCGAAGACCTCGGGGTGGTGGTCGACGAGCCAGTGGCTGCCGTGCACGCCGCCCGCCTCCTCGTCAGCGAAGAAGACGACCGTCGTGTCGCGCGCCGGCTTGGTGCCGGTCCGGGCGAAGTGCCGGATCGCCGCGAGCATCATCGCGTCCATGTCCTTCATGTCGACCGCGCCGCGTCCCCAGATGCAGCCGTCGCGCTGCTCCGCGCCGAACGGGTCGACCTGCCAGTCCGCGGCGTTGGCCGGGACGACATCGAGGTGGCCGTGGACGGCCAGCCCCGGGCGCGCCGGGTCGGCGCCCTCGAGGCGCAGCACGACCGTGGAGCGGCCCGGCTCGCTCTCGAAGAGCTCTGCCTCGAGGCCCACCTCGGCGAGCTCACCGAGCACGTACTCGGCCGCGGCGCGCTCCCCCGGACCGCTCCCGTCGCCGTAGTTGGACGAGTCGATCCGGATCAGCTCGGAGCAGATCCGCACGACCTCGTCCTCGGGTGCGATCGGGGCCTTCGCGTCGGGTGGCGTCATGTCGCACAGGGTATGCCGCGCACCGCGGGCGCGCCCCCGGGCTCGGTTCGTGATCCGGTGAGGGGTCGTGCTAACGTTTCACCTCGCCGCAGGGAGCTCCCCACGAGAGCCCTGCTCATCACCTTGTCGGGGTGGCGGAATGGCAGACGCGCTAGCTTGAGGTGCTAGTGCCCTTAACGGGCGTGGGGGTTCAAGTCCCCCCCTCGACACCAGCGAAGGCCCCCGGGATGCTGTCCCGGGGGCCTGCTCGTCCCCCTCCGGGGCAGGGGACGACGCGGCCTACGCTGAGCGGCGTGACCTTTCTGCGCGCGCTCGTGTCACTGATGCGGCTGCGCGGCTTCCGCCGGCTCTTCGCCGCCCGGGTCACGTCGCAGGGCAGTGACGGCATCTTCCAGGTCGCCCTCGCCAGCCATGTCCTGTTCAACCCCGAGCAGGCCGCCAGCCCCCGAGCGATCGCGGCAGCCTTTGCCATCGTCCTGCTGCCCTACAGCGCGCTCGGTCCGTTCGTCGGGGTGTTGCTCGACCGCTGGCCGCGGCGCCGGACCCTCGTTGTCAGCCAGCTGCTCCGCGCGGCCGCGATCGCCGGGGTGGCCGCGTTCGTGACGGGTGCGACCCTCAGTCCGGTCCTGTTCCTGCTGGTCCTGCTCGTGTTCTCGCTCAACCGCTTCGTGCTGGCCGGCTTCTCGGCCGCACTCCCCCACGTGGTCCGTCGCGAGGAGCTCGTCGAGGCCAACTCCATCGCGCCGACCCTCGGCTCGCTCGCCTACGCCTCCGGCGGCGCGGTCGGCGCCGGCGTCCACGCCCTCGGCTCGGACGTGGTCGTGGTGCTCGTCGCCACCGGCGGCACCCTGACGGCTGCCTGGGTCGTGTCGCGGCTGCCGTTCATCGGGCCGACGCAGGAGGTGGCCGGCCCACGGCTCGGCCAGGTCGTGGCGGCGGTCATGCGAGGGTTCGTCGAGATGGTCCGGACCTTGCCCGTGCGCGGCTGGCTCGTCCTCGCCCTCGTCTTCCTCACCCGGTTGCCGTTCGGCATCGTCCTGCTCCAGGCGCTGCTGCTGTCCAGGGGCCCATTGTCCGGCGCCGGGGGGACCGGCTTTCTCAGGTTCGGGGTCGCCGCCGCCGCCTCCGCGGTCGGTTTCGCGCTGGCCGCCTTCGTCACACCATGGCTGGCGGGCCGCTGGTCACCTGTCCCGTATGCCGCTGCCGCCCTCGCGCTCGCCGGCGCGGCCGCGCTCGGGCTCGGCTGGTGGCTCACGCTCTGGAGCACCGCGCTGCTCGCGGCCCTCGTCTCGTTCGGGTCCCAGTCGGTCAAGATCTGCTGCGACACACTCATGCAGCAGCACGTGCCGGACTCCCTTCTCGGCCGGGCCTTCTCGGCCTACGACCTGGTCTACAACGGCGGGCTCGTGGCCGCTGCCGGCGTCGGGGCCGCGCTGCTGCCGGCCAGCGGGCTACGGGCCTGGCCGGTGCTCGTCACGGGAGCCGTCTACATCCTGCTGGGGACCCGGCTCCAACCCGCTTGGCGTGCCGCCGACCGGGCGGACGCGCGCCGGGTCGCCTGACGAGGGACGTGCCGTGGCCGGCCTGGGACGGGCAGAGCAGGCGCGCCACTAGGCTCACGTGTCATGGCATCACCGGCCTTGCCCGTCACCCTTGACGACGTCCTCGCGGCCCAGCGTCTGCTCGAGGGCGTCGTCCGTCCGACCCCGCTCGAGTACACCCGCGGTCTGAGCGAGCGCGTCGGTGCGGAGACCCACCTCAAGTGCGAGAACCTCCAGCGCGCCGGGTCGTTCAAGATCCGCGGGGCCTACAACCGGATGGCGCGGCTCACCGAGGAGGAGAAGGCGCGCGGCGTCGTGTGCGCCAGCGCGGGCAACCACGCGCAGGGCGTCGCGCTCGCGGCGCAGATGCTCGGCCTGGAGGCAACCGTGTTCATGCCCGTCGGCGCTCCCCTGCCGAAGCTGCAGGCCACCCGGGGCTATGGTGCGCACGTCGAGCAGTTCGGCACGACGATCGACGAATGCCTTGTGCAGGCAAAGGAGTTCGAGGACCGGACCGGAGCGGTCCTCATCCACCCCTTCGACCACCCGCACATCGTTGCGGGCGCCGGCACGTGCGGGCTCGAGATCCTCGACCAGTGCCCCGACGTCCGGACGATCATCGTCGGGACGGGTGGCGGCGGGCTGCTGGCCGGCATCACGACGGTCGTCAAGACGCGCCGGCCAGACGTCACCGTCATCGGCGTGCAGGCGGAGCGAGCAGCGGCCTATCCGCTCTCCCTCGCCGCCGGCCACCCGGTGCCGCTCGCGGAGATGGCGACGATGGCCGACGGGATCGCGGTCGGCTGCCCCGGAGAGGTGCCCTACTCGATCATCAGCTCCCTGGTCGACGACTTCCGGACGGTCACCGAGGAAGAGCTCTCCCGGGCGGTCCTCTACCTGTTGGAGCGGGCCAAGCTCGTCGTCGAGCCGGCGGGGGCGGCAAGCGCCGCAACCCTGCTCGACGCGCAGGCCGGTGCCTTCGAGGGACCGATCGTCGCGGTCCTCTCGGGCGGGAACATCGACCCGCTCCTGCTGCTGCGGATCATCCGCCACGGGCTGTCAGCGGGCGGACGCTACCTCCAGTTCCGCGTGCGGGTGCCCGACCGACCCGGCTCGCTCGCCTCACTGCTCGACCACCTCGCGAAGGCCGAGGCGAACGTCCTCGAGATCGAGCACGTCCGCACCGCCGTGCCGCTCGGCATCGACGAGGTCGAGATCGGCGTCCGCGTCGAGACGAAGGGCGCGGACCATGCCGCCTCGGTCATCTCCGACCTGCAGGCCAACGGCTTCCATCCGATGCTCGGCTGAGAAGACTGAGACCGTGCTTCCCCAGATCCGTGCGACTCGCTACGTCACCCCCCTGAAGGAGGGCGGCTCGCTGCCCGGCATCGTCGAGGCGAGCGACTGCGGCACCTACGTGCTCAAGTTCCGGGGCGCGGGGCAGGGGATCAAGGTCCTCGTCGCGGAGGTCATCGTCGCTGCGCTGGCCCGGCTCCTCGACGTGCCGGTCCCGGACCTCGCCGTCGTCGACCTGGACGAGCGGATCGCCAAGTACGAGGCGGACGAGGAGGTCCAGGACCTCCTCACCGCCTCGATCGGCACGAACCTCGGGGTCGACTTCCTCCCCGGAGCGCTCGGCTACGACGGCGCGCTGCCGCCGCCGAGGGAGCTCGCCGAGCGGATCATCTGGCTGGACTCCCTCACCGCGAACGTCGACCGCACCTGGTCCAACCCCAACCTGCTCGTGTGGCACGGCCGGACCTACGCGATCGACCACGGCGCCGCCCTGTACTTCCACCACTCCTGGCCCGGCAGGGCGCCGGACCCGGATCGCTTTGCGGCGCAACCGTTCGACGCGAGCCGGCACGTCCTGCGGGATGTCGCCGGTGATGTCGCCGCCCGTCACGCCGAGCTGTCGGCTCTGCTCCCGCGGCCGGCCCTCGTCGCGGCGGTCGACGAGGTGCCCGATGAGTGGCTCGAGCCGACGCCGTGGCTCACCGACGCATCCGCGGTGCGAGCGGCATACGTGTCGATGCTGAGTGCCCGTCTCGCCGACCCGCGCGCGTGGCTGCCCACCGGGGGCGACCGGTGAACGGCTACCAGTACGTCGTCCTGCGCCTCGTGCCGCGCGTCGACCGCGAGGAGTTCCTCAACGTCGGCGTCGTCCTCTACAGCCAGGACGCGGGCTTTCTCGATGCCGCCTGGGAGATCGACGAGCGGCGGGCAGGCTGCTTCGCGCCTGGCTGTGACCTTGACGGCGTCCGGGCCGTCCTCGAGCGCCTCCAGGCGCTGTGTCGCGGTGAGAGTGGGCGCGGGCTGCCGACCTTCGACAAGCCGGGCCAGCGCTTCGGCTGGATCATCGCCCCCCGGTCCACCGTCGTGCAGCCGGGCCCCGTCCACGGGGGCCTCACCGCGGATCCCGGGGCCGAGCTCAACCGGCTGCTGGACGCCTACGTGCGCACCTGACCAGCCTGTGCCCGGGTCGTGGGGACTGCGGGTCGGCATACGATCGAATCATCACGCGGAGGTGCGGCCATGGGCGACCAGGACGAGCCCACCACCCGTCCCGAACCGTTGACGGGTGACCAGTTCGCCATGCTCTTCACGTTCCGCCGGGCGATGCTGCAGTTCACCAAGTGGAGTGAGCAGCGGGTCCGCACGGCCGGGCTGACCCCCCAGCAGTACCTCCTGCTCCTCGCGGTCCGAGCCTGGGTCGGTGAGGCGCCACCCAGCGTCGGCGACCTGGCGGCCGAGCTGCTCATCCGCCCCAACAGCGCGATCGAGCTGGTCAACCGGGCCGAGGCGCTGGGCCTCGTCGCCCGCGACCGTGACCCCCGTGACCAGCGGGTGGTGCGGGTGTCGCTGACCGACCGGGCACACGAGCTGCTCGACGGCCTTGCGAGCGCCCACCTGGCCGAGCTCGAGCGGGCGGCGGAGACGCTCAGCATCTCCGAGGAGTTTCTCACCACTCTCTCAGCGAAATTCCTTGGGCCGGATACGCGAATTGGGCAGTGATCTGCCGGCGCCGGTGGGTATACCCTCGAATTAGATCGCATCCCGATGTAATGGCCATGACCTCCCTCGGCCGTGACCGGAGCGAAGGCACGATGTCCATTCTGGCAACAATCCACCGCCCGGAAGACCTCGGTGAGCTCGACTCCGAGAGCCTCGTCCAGCTGGCGCAGGAGATCCGACAGGTCCTCGTCGACTCGGTCTGTGCGACCGGCGGCCACCTCGGACCCAACCTCGGTGTCGTCGAGCTGACGATCGCCCTGCACCGGGTCTTCCACTCGCCGAGCACCCCGATCGTGTTCGACACGGGCCACCAGGCCTACGTCCACAAGCTGCTGACCGGCCGGCTGCCCCAGTTCCCTTCACTGCGCAGGAGCGGAGGGCTGTCGGGCTATCCCAAGCGACATGAGTCTCCCCATGACCTCGTCGAGAACTCCCACGCGTCGACGGCGCTGGCCTATGCCGACGGGTTGAGCCGGGCCCTCGCGAGCCGAGGCGCAGCACAGCCGGTCGTCGCCGTCATCGGGGACGGCGCCATGACCGGCGGCCTCGCCTGGGAGGGCCTGAACAACATCGGCGCGTCCGGCCGGCGCATCGTCGTGGTGCTCAACGACAACGAACGCTCCTACGCCCCGACGGTGGGAGCACTCCCCGAGCACCTGCGTCGCCTGGTGGACCGGGCCGGCTATCCGGCGGTCGTGGCGCGGCTCGGCAGCGGCGCCAGCGATGGCTCGCAACCCGTCGCGCCGGGCCGTGACGCGACCCGCGGGGTCAGCCTGTTCCAGGCCATGGGCCTGGACTACCTCGGCCCGGTCGACGGGCACGACCTCGACGCCCTGGAGACGGCCCTGCGGCAGGCGCGAGGGTGCGACCACCCGGTCCTCGTGCACGTTCGCACCGAGAAGGGGCACGGCTACCTGCCCGCGGTCAACGACGAGGCCGACCACCTCCACTCCATCGGCGTGGTCGACGCCCGCACCGGCGCACCGAGCAGCGTGCCCAGCCGGACCTGGACCGACGTGTTCGGCGATGCGCTGCTCGCCGTGGCCGAGCGGCGTCCCGACGTCGTGGCGGTGAGCGCCGCGATGGTGGGCCCCACCGGCCTGCGCACGCTGGCGCAGCGCCACCCCGAGCGGTGCATCGACGTCGGCATCGCGGAGCAACAGGCCCTCGTGAGCGCGAGCGGTATGGCGATGGGCGGCCTGCACCCCGTCGTCGCCATCTACTCGACCTTCATGCACCGCGCGTTCGACCAGACTCTCCTCGACGCGGGTCTGCACCGGCTGCCCGTGACGCTCGTGCTCGACCGGGCGGGCATCACCGGCCCGGACGGCCCCAGCCACCACGGCCTGTGGGACCTCAGCCTGTTCGCCGGCGTGCCAGGCATGCGGGTCGCGGCCCCCCGGGATGCCGCCACGCTCGTCGAGGAGCTCGACGAGGCGGTGGAGCAGCCCGGTCTGACCGCCCTCCGCTTCCCGAAGGCCGCCGCGGCCGGGGCACTCCCGGCGCTCGACCGGGTCGCCGGCATGGACGTCCTGCGCCGGCCCCCGAACCCTGACGTCCTGCTCGTGACGGTCGGAGCGCTCGCGGGCGCTGCGGTCGAGGCGGCCGACCGGCTCCTCGCCGAGGGGATCCGCTGCACGGTGGTCGACCCTCGCTGGGCGCTCCCGGTCAACCCGGCCCTGCCGGACCTGGCGGCTGAGCACGACCTCGTCGTCACGGTCGAGGACGGGCTGAGGTCCTCCGGCGTCGGCGCCCACGTCGCCCGGGCCGTCGCCGACACCGGCGTCGATACCCCGGTCGAGGTGCTGGGGCTGCCAACCGAGTACATCGCGCACGGCGACCGCGGCGGCATCCTGCGTGAGCACGGGCTTGATCCCAGTGGCATCGCCCGCGCCGTCGCGGCGCGGCTCTCCGTGCCGGCCGGCCTGAGCGGCATACGGGACCGGGCGGAGCCGGACGCTCGGGTCCGGAGACCCGCCTGAGGGCCGCCATGGCTGCTACGGTCCGAGCCGCCGAGGCCGGCGAGAACTTCCCCGTCGCGTTGCGGATCCTGCCTGCGCGGCTGCGGTCCGAGCTGCACGCGACGTATCGCTACGCCCGCTACGTCGACGACCTCGGCGACGAGCTGACCGGCGACCGCGTCGCCGCCCTCGAAGCGGTCGCGGCCGAGGTCCGGCGGCTCTACGCGCGCGAGCCCGTCACGGACCCAGTGGTCGCCGGCATGGGGCCCCTCGTGCGCCGCGCCGGGGTGCCCGCCGACTGCCTGCTGCGCCTCGTGGAAGCGAACCTGCGCGACCAGGACCACCCCCGCTACCAGAGCTTCGCCGAGCTACTGGACTACTGCCGGCTGTCGGCGAACCCGGTCGGCGAGGTCGTCCTGACGATCTTCGGCGCAGCGACCCCCGACCGGGTCGAGCTGTCCGACCGGATCTGCACCGCGCTGCAGCTCCTCGAGCACTGGCAGGACATCGGCGAGGACTACGCCGAGGGACGGGTCTACCTGCCGAAGGAGGACCTCGACCGGTTCGGGGTGACCGAGGAGGACCTGGGGGCAGCGCGGGCCGGAGACGCGCTGCGGCGGCTCGTCGCCTTCGAGACGACACGGGCAGTGGCCTGGCTCGGTGCCGGCGCCCCCCTCGTGTCGACGCTGCACGGCTGGGCCCGCCTTGCCGTGTCCGGCTACGTCGCCGGGGGCTGGGCCGCCGCCGGCCGGGTCCGCCGCGCTGACCACGACGTCCTCGGGGGCCAGGTGAAGCCGACCCGGTCCGACATCGCGGCCGCTTGGGCCGAGGGCCTGCTGAGGCGGGCGGGATGAACGTCACCACTGCCTACCAGCGCTGCGAGGAGATCACCCGCGCCGAGGCGCACAACTTCTCCTACGGGATCCGGCTGCTCCCCCGGGAGCAGCGCCAGGCCCTCTCCGCCGTCTACGCGACCGCCCGCCGGATCGACGACATCGGTGACGGTGACGGCCCGGCGGCGGAGCGCGAGCGTGCCCTGGAGGCGCTCCGGGCCTGTCTCGGCGCGATCGAGGGCCGACGCGCCCACCCGCGGCGGCTCCCCACCGGCCCGCTCCCGCCGGACTGGTCCCCCGCCCCGTCTTCCGTGCCTGGCGCCGTCCCGCTCATGACCTCCGCCTCCCCGCCGAGTGCGCGGGACGACGCGCCGCTCGAGGGGGCGGTCCTCACTGCGCTGGCCGACGCGGCCGAGCGGCTGCCGATCCCGCTCGATGCCTTCGACGACCTCGTCGACGGCTGCCTGGCCGACGTCGAGGGGCGCCGCTACGAGACCTTCGAGGAGGTGGTCGGATACTGCCGGCAGGTTGCCGGGTCGGTGGGCCGGCTGTCGGTCGGCGTCTACAACCCGCTGCTGCTCGACGACGCGGAGCCGCTCGCCGACGACCTCGGGGTCGCCCTCCAGCTGACGAACATCCTGCGCGACCTCCGTGAGGACCGCCTCATGGGCCGCGTCTACCTGCCGCAGGAGGACCTGGACCGGTTCGGCTGCACGCTCGCCGTCGGGCTGGACGGCGCGATCGCCGACCCGCCCCGTCACTTCGACGCGCTCGTCCGGTTCGAGGCGCGCCGGGCCGAGGCCTGGTACGCCCGGGGGCTGACGTTGCTGCCCCTCCTGGACCGACGCAGCGCCGCCTGCACCGCCGCCATGGCGGGCATCTACCACCGGCTCCTGGGCCGCATCGCCGCCGAGCCGAGCGCGGTCCGCGGCCAGCGGCTGTCACTCTCGACGTCGGCGAAGGTGTCGGTGGCTGTCCACGCCATCGTGCGAGGTGCGGCATGAGCGCGCCGCCGGTCATCGTCGTCGGCGGCGGCCTCGCCGGGATCACCGCAGCGCTCGGGCTCGCCGACGCGGGACGCGAGGTCACGCTGCTCGAGGCGCGCCCGAGGCTCGGCGGCCGGGCGACGTCGGGGCGACGGCGTGGTCAGCCCGTCGACACGGGAGTGCACGTCGTCCTGCGCTGCTACGAGCACTACCTCGCCCTGCTCGACCGCCTCGGCGTCACCCCGCTCATCGCGCTGCAGGACCGCCTCGACATCGAGGTGCTCCTGCCCCGCGGCGAGCGGGCCCACCTGACTCGGTCACACCGTGGCCCGCCACCCCTGCACCTGCTGGCCGCCCTGCTCCGGTATGACGCGCTGCCGGGACCTGCCCGGCTCTCCGCCCTGAGGGCCGCCGCGGCCCTGCGGCACCTCGACCCGGACGACCCTGCCGTCGACCTCGACGCGTTCGGCACGTGGCTGCGGCGACACGGTCAGGACCCGTCCACGACCGAGGGCCTCTGGGGCCTGGTCACCACGGCCGCCCTCAACCTCGCCCCCGACGAGGCGTCCCTCGCCCTCGCCGCCCGGGTCTTCCGGACCGGTCTCCTCGACCGGGTCGACGCCGGGGACATCGGCATCCCGACGGTCCCGCTCAGCCTGCTGCACGAGGCACCGCCACGCAGTGCGCTGCTCGCGGCAGGAGCCCGGGTCCGTCTGGGCAGCAAGGTCGTCCGCATCGAACGCAGGGCCCGGGGGCTCGTCGTCGCCGTCCGCGACCGGCACCAGCAGGTGACCGAGCTACCGGCCGAGGCGGTCGTGCTGGCCGTCCCCCACGACCACGCCGCACAGCTGGTCCCCGCGGGTGCTGTCGACGACCCGGCGGGCTGGCAGGCCTTGGGTCACTCCCCGATCGTCAACGTCCACGTCGTGTTCGACCGCGCCGTCCTGCCCGTGCCGTTCGCCGCGGTCCCGGGCAGCGCCGTCCAGTGGGTCTTCGACCGCACCGCGGCGAGCGGACGCGCCGCTGGTGGCGAGCAGTACCTCGTGTCGTCCGTCTCCGCCGCCGACGACGCGCTCCACGAGCGCACGGAGGACCTGGTCCGGGTGCACCTGGCCGAGCTCGCCCGCCACCTGCCGGGCCTCGAGCACGCCCACGTCCTCGAGGCGTTCGTCACCCGCGAGCCACACGCCACCTTCAGGCAGCGCCCCGGCACCGGACGACTGCGACCCGGTCCGACGACCCACTGGCCGGACCTCGCGCTGGCCGGCGCGTGGACCGTCCCCGGGTGGCCGGACACCCTCGAGGCCGCTGTCCGCAGCGGCAGGGCGGCGGCGGCCCGGCTCCTGTCAGTCCCCATGACCGCGACCGAGCACGGCGATGCCGGGGTCAGCGCCCCCGCGCGAGCCCAGATGGAGGTGACGTCATGACCAGCGTCGTGACCGACAGCGTGACCATCGCCCGCGAGGCGACCCGTGAGGCACTGCACGCCTCCATCGAGCGCCTCGACCCCCGGATGCGCCACGTCTGCGGCTACCACCTCGGCCTCTGGGACGCCGATGGGGTCCCGACGGGCTTGTCGGGCAAGGGCGTTCGTCCGGAGCTCGTCCTCATCAGCACCGCCGCGACCAACCGTGACCCGCTCAGTGCGGTCCCGGCGGCCGTCGCCGTCGAGCTCGTGCACAACTTCTCCCTGGTCCACGACGATGTCATGGACGGTGACGAGTCCCGACGCCACCGCCCCACGGTGTGGGCCGCCTTCGGCCTGTCGACGGCCCTGCTCGCCGGCGACGCGCTGCTCGCCCTCGCGGGAGAGGTCCTCGCCGAGGCTCCTTCTCCCACGGTCGGCTATGCGGTCCAGGCCCTGAGCGCCACGACCCGGCGGCTCATCGCCGGTCAGGCCGCCGACCTCGCCTTCGAAACCCGGCCCGACGTTGCCCTGGAGGAGTGCCTGCGGATGGAGGCCGACAAGACCGGGGCGCTGCTCGCATGCGCCTGCTCGATCGGGCCCATGCTCGCCGACGCCCCGGCCTGCTCGGCGGCCGCGCTGGCGGAGTTCGGCGAGCGGGTCGGCATCGCCTTCCAGCTCGACGACGACCTGCTCGGCATCTGGGGCGCCACGGAGCGCACCGGCAAGCCGGTCCTGTCCGACCTGCGCTCCCGCAAGAAGTCGGCACCGATCGTCGCAGCGCTCACGTCGGGCACGGCGGCCGGCGCGGCCCTGCGCGCGCTCTACCGCCAGGAGGCGCCGCTCGACGAGGACGAGCTGGCGCGGGCCGCCGAGCTCGTGGAGGAGGCCGGTGGCCGCACCTGGGCCGAGCGCCGCGCCGCCGCCGAGCTCGATGCCGCCCTGCGTCTGCTCGCGGAGGCCTTCCCCGACCCGCACCGTGCGGCGCCGCTTGCCGCCATGGCGACGCGCCTCGCCGGCCGGGACCACTGAAGGGACTTCCGCATGACGATGCAAGCCGACCGCAACCTCACGACCGACGAGCCCGGCACGTCGCCGGCCCGCTCGGCGCTCGACCGCTCGGTCGCCCGGCTCCGGGCCCTGCAGCACCCGGAGGGATGGTGGAAGGGCGAGCTCGAGACGAACGTGACCATCGAGGCCGAGGACCTGCTCGTGCGTCAGTTCCTCGGCATCCGGACCGACCGGGAGACGGAGTGGACCGCTCGGTGGATCCGCAGCAAGCAGCGCGGGGACGGCTCGTGGGCGACCTTCCATGGCGGCCCGGCCGACCTCTCCACGACCGTCGAGGCCTACCTCGCCCTGCGACTCGCCGGAGACCGACCCGAGGACGCGCACCTCGTCCGGGCCCGGGACGTCGTGCGTGCCCTCGGTGGTCTCGAGCAGTCCCGCGTCTTCACCCGGATCTGGCTGGCCCTCTTCGGCCTCTGGCCCTGGGACCGGTTGCCGGCCGTCCCGGTCGAGCAGGTCCTCCTGCCCGCCTGGGTCCCCCTGTCCGTCCACGACTTCGCCTGCTGGGCACGCCAGACGATCGTGCCGATCGCCGTGCTCTGCGCGTTGCGTCCGCACGCCGCCCTCGGCTTCGACATCACCGAGCTGTATGCCGCTGAGCCGGCGCCGACGCGCCCGTCACGTGGGAGCGGGGCGGGCTCAGCGCCATACCGCCGCCTCACCATGGAACGGGGCCGGGCGCTGCTCGGTCAGGTGCTCGACGTGGGCCTGCGCGTCTTCGAGCGGCACCACCCCGGCAGCCTGCGCAGCAGGGCGCTGCGTCGGGCCGAGGCCTGGATCATCGAGCGCCAGGAGGCGGACGGGTCCTGGGGCGGCATCCAGCCGCCGTGGGTCTACTCGCTGATGGCCCTGCGCACCCTGGGGCGGCCCCTCGACGACCCGGTCATGCAGCTGGGCCTGGGCGGGTGGAGCCGGTTCACCGTCGAGGAACCGACGCCCGACGGGCCGGTCCGGCGGATCGAGGCCTGCCAGTCCCCCGTGTGGGACACCGCGCTCGCCCTCGTCGCCCTCGGGGACGCCGGCCTCCGGCACGACGACCCCGCGGTCGCCCGCGCCGTCGACTGGGTGCTGCGCGAGGAGATCACGACGCGCGGTGACTGGGCGGTGCGGCGCCCGCACCTGGCCGCCGGCGGCTGGGCGTTCGAGTTCGACAACGACCTCTATCCCGACGTCGACGACACGGCGGAGGTCGTGCTCGGGCTCGACCGGGTCGGGGCTGGCGGGACGGCCCCGGCCGTGCGCGGGACGGACTGGGTGCTGGGCATGCAGTGCCGGGACGGCGGCTGGGCCGCGTTCGACGCCGAGAACACCAGCACCCTGCCCCTTGCCCTGCCGTTCTGCGACTTCGGCGCGGTCACCGATCCCCCGAGCGCCGACGTCACCGCGCACGTCGTCGAGCTGCTCGGCCTGACCGGCCGCGCCGCCAGCCCGGCCGCCCGGGCCGGCCGGGACTGGCTGCTGCGTGCCCAGGAGCCGGACGGGTCGTGGTTCGGGCGCTGGGGCGCCAACCACGTCTACGGGACCGGGGCGGCCCTGCCCGCGCTCGTCGCCGTCGGGGTGGAGCCGCAGGAGCCGGCCGTGCGGCGAGGCGCCGCCTGGCTCGAACAGGTGCAGAACGTCGACGGCGGCTGGGGCGAGGACCTGCGCTCCTACCGGGACCCGTCGCAGCGCGGGCGGGGCACCTCCACCGCCTCGCAGACCGCCTGGGCCCTGCTCGGGCTGCTCGCCGCAGAAGAGTCCGGCTCGGACGCGGTCCGGCGCGGCGTGCAGTGGCTCGTGGAGCACCAGCAGCCCGACGGCGGCTGGGACGAGCCGCACTACACCGGCACCGGCTTCCCCGGCGACTTCTACATCAACTACCACCTCTACCGGCTCGTCTTCCCGGTCAGCGCGCTGGCGCGCTACGTGCGGAGCCTGTCGTGAGCACGGCCGTGCTCGTCTGTGCGCCGTCCGCTCGGGAGGCAGCCGCCCTGCGCGCAGGACCCAGTGGCCCGCCGGTCGTCCGGACCGGCGTCGGGCCCAACGCGGCCGCGCGCGCCGCGGCGAGCCCCCGGATCCGGAACG
>NZ_AWQS01000001.1 GCF_000576575.1 Intrasporangium chromatireducens Q5-1 | reverse complement strand
CGCTTTGGCGTACGAGGCGGACAGGTCGATCGCCACGTGCGTCACCGCCGCCTTCCATGAGTCCGGTTGTCCGGCAAGCCAGTTCGTCACGGCGGTGGCGGTGCGGCCCTCGATGTGGGCGAGCAGCCCGCAGGTCCCGGCGGCGTCGACGATGGCGGTGTGCCACCGGTCGTGCTTGATCCGCCACCGCCCGGTGACCGGGTCCTGTTCCCAGATCGGCTTACCGCGGCGGGTCTCATCGATCCCGAGCACCGCCACCTCGGGCAGGTCCTGCTCGAGCACCGGGGTGACGTGCGCGACGAACGCGGCGTGCGCGACCGGCCACGACACGCCGTGCGCCCGAGCGGCCGAGCTGACACACGAGTAGCCCTCCGCGACGCCGGCACCGACCTGCTCGTACAGCCGCGTGGTGAGCCGGCACCGCGGCGGGACCTGCGGCAGCGACTCGGTGAACGACAACCGCGGGCAACGGTCCTCGAGGCAGCGCCAGCGGCTCTTGTGCCACACCAGCCGGACCGCGTCCGGCCCGTACGGCACGTCCCGCGGGTGCGTGGTCGCCGAGCCCTTCCGTGCCGTCGAGATGACTCCGCAGGTCGGGCACGCGGCGGCGGTCTCGTCCGCGGTGACCAGGTGCACGGTCCGCGCGCCGTGCTCGTCGACCTCGACCTGCCGGACGGCCAAGCCGTCCAGGCCGAGCAGCCTCGTTCCGTCCTGGCTGATGAGTGTTTGCGCGTGTGATTGCGTAGGCTGAACCAAGCCCGTGACCTCACCTTCGTGATCATGAACTGCCTTTGACAACAGCCATGATCACCGAGGTCACGGGCCCCTCACGTCAACGACGCGGCCCAGACACTTGCCCGCTTAACTTCGAAGAGCCCCCATGAGCCGCTCCATCATGCCCGTCGACCGGTTCGCCTGAACGGGGCGATCACGCGACCGCACGACAGGGTGGCAGAAGGACCTGCGTCACTTCGCCGCGACGGGACTTAGTGCGGGATCACTGACGTACTTGCGGTGCCCGTGTTCCGGCGCGGCACCCAGCTGGATGCAATCTGCGCGGAACCGGACTTAAGATTCGGGTTCGCCCTCAGCGTTCTCGTCCTCGGCCTCGCACCAGTGATCGCCAGGGTGACCGAGCTCAAGCCGGCAGTGAACGCCTCCCAACTTGCGCCGACCATGCGGGAAGTACAGGGCGTCACACCAGTTGTTCGAATTTGCCACGGTGCTCCAAATCTCTAATCGCGCAGAAGGGTGCGAGTCGCCCATTAAGGACAGTCGGAGTCACAGCTTGTGCAGTGCCAGTTGTTGCGACTCTCACACCAGAGGTAAGTCTTGACGCCGCAATCGACGCACTCGCCATGGGGGACGTCTTCAAGTTCCATGCGCAGACCCTACTTCTTCTTCTCAGCTTGCCTCTTCAACTTCGCCATCTTCTCCAGAAGGCTTGCCTTCTCGTTGAGGCGCTTGGCCTCTGCACGAAGTTCCCGCGGAGACCGGTTCTTGGCGCCTGGCGTGCGTCCCATGAGCGTCCTGTCTGGATCGTTCTAACTAGAATGGTTCTGCTTGATCTACTGTAGACGTGAGGGTAGCGGGTCCAGCGCTGGAGGGCGGGACCCGGTTTGCGCAACTTGGACGGAGCTGGGGGACACGCCCTTGAGGACTCGAAGCCTCTGCCCGTGCGCACAACCAGGCATTCGGTCCGGCTGGAAATGGGTGTGCCAGCTGCGAGGTCGCCCCGGAAGCGGCCGGGAGCGTCACAGCGCCGCGTCACGGTGCCTAGATACCAGCGGCGACTGAGCATGGTGGACACCGGGTGTCTTCCTGCATCGCGATCAAGCATCCAATGTCTAGCCCCCTCGACTTGATCGTTCAAGCGACCTAGACTTACGCTGTGAAGCGGACGGACCTTATGAAGCGGCTGAGCGCGATCGCCAAGGCCCAGGAGCAAGAACTGGTCCTCAGCGAGGGCGCCGAGCACACCAAGGTAAAGATCGGCGACCGGCAGAACGTCGTTCCTCGCCACAAGGAAATCAACGAGATCACCGCCAAGAAGATCATCGAGCACTTCGAGACGAAGAAGGAGGACTGACCATGCGAGTCACCGCAACCCGCTCCGGCGATTGGTGGGCCATCGAAGCAGAACATGACGGCCAACCGATCTACACCCAAGCCAAGCGCCTCGACCAAGTTGACGAGCTCGTGCGTGACGCCTTCACCACGCTTGACATCGACCTGGCCGGCGAGTCGATCGATGTGGTTCCCGTAATCGGGTCCGCGGAGGTGGCCGAGGCCGCTCGCACGGCCTCGAAGCAGGCTGCCCAAGCGGCCAAGGCGGCATCCGAGTCGATGCGTCGGGCCGTGAGCAAGTTGCAGGGCGATGGCTTGCCTGTTCGCGATGTCGCCGTGCTCCTGGACATCTCCCCGCAACGCGTGTCGCAGCTGTCCGCGGTGCGAGTCGCTGCCCCGAAGCGGGGGCCGCTGAAGAAGGCGCCAGCGGCCACGCCAGCTGCTTCCAAAGTGGCGAAGCGTGCAGCCGGTAAATCCACCACCGTGAAGCCCGCGACAAAGCGAGGCGCCATCGTCAAAAAGTCCAAGGGCGACCAACGCTCCCGCGCGATGCCAGCAGCCAAGTCCAAGCCCGATCGACCTGCAGAAAAGGACACCCCGCGCGAGCGTCCCCGCGTAACAATTGCCGCCATCAGATCACCTAACCGATAGGGATAGCTCGCGTCTTTGCGCCGGTGCGCTGCAACACGCGGTTGCGGATGGTGCGTCTCTCCGCCGCGCGTCGCCTAAGCGCGGTGAACGGCGCCAGTTGGCCGACCCACCACACGTCGATCCCGGCCGCTTCTACCGACCCAACCGTTTCAGCATGCAAGGTTCGGTAGGGCGGAAAATTGGGCAGGGCCATCACGCTGCGCCAAGACGGCTCACGCGGCCACACTGCCAGAGGCTCCTCACGTCGAGGAGCTCAGTGGCAGTGTCGGCTTCCGGCCGGTCGGCAACGTCGTCGACACCCGCTACACCATGGTCGCCAAGCCGCCCGTGTCGGTGTTCAACGGGGCCAGCGTCTACGACGGCATGCACGAGAGTCTCGCGGGGATCGGCCGATCGCAGGTCGGCTAGTCACCGATTCGCAGGAAGGAGGGCCAGGGGTGATCCCCTGGCCCTCCGTAGGCTCTGAGGCCGCCTACCGCGCGAAAGCGGTGGCCCACCGATCAGTCCCAAGAGGTATGCCGCTGAGCGGGCCTCATGAGGCCGTGACCCTCGCCTGGGCGGCGACAGGAAGCATCGGCGTTCCAGTTGGCTGACAGATCGAGGTGCCATCCATGATCGCCACGGGAACACCGCCGGCCAAGACTCGTTTCGCACCAACAAGCCACTGACCCGACCGACAGGGCGAGTTGGCGCCGCTTGGCAAGGGACATCCTTCGATGACGTACCGCGTGGCGATCGTCGTGACGGGGACACCTGCAAGTAGGACGCGCGAATCATCCACTGTGGGGATAGCCAGACCACCGTGCGAACAGCAAATGGTCGCGCCGGAGTCGAGGACCGACCCGGACACTTCAGATCACCGCCAGCGCGCCGTTGTTGATGCTGACTGACGGGCCGATGAGGGTAATGCGGGCACCCTTGCCGTTGCTGATCTCGATGCCAGAGTCGTTGACGGAGATTCTCGCACCGGACGGTGTCGCGATGAGAATTCCCCCATTCGGCTCGGGCGCGTCGCTCACGGTGATGCTGTTCTCGAGCGCCGTTTGGATGACAAAGCCCGAGACCTCGGTTGGCACGGCCCTCGCCGCACCTGGAACGTCCGCTGAACTGCCGTAATAGCCGCCTACCCAAATGGGGTAGTCCGGATCACCTGCCTCGAACTCCACCCACACGCCGGCACCCACCGGAGGGACCGCGAAGACGCCACTCTGGATGCCGGCGACGGGGAAGCACGGCATGGCCCACGAGGTCGATGTCATGGCAGACATCTCCGGGACCTCTATCCGGATCCGGCCCTGACGCAAAGGGTCGACGTTGTCGACGCAAATGCCTCGGTACTTCCCATAGAGCCGATCCGATTCCGGACTGTCGTCCTTGCCGCGCTTCTTCTTAGGTTGTGGCATCAGTTCCTCCGATTCATCATGCGATCCGTTGCGCGAGCCAGGCGAGCGCGAGCGGATACCGGTAGTCGATGCCCCCATGCCCAGCATCGAACGTCTCGAAGTGCACCCGCTCCTCAGCCAACCCGGCGGCCAAGATCTGCGAGCGGAACGCCCCAGCCCCGATGTCGAGGAACCACTCGTCCCGGGTCCCGGCATCGATCCAGACCGCGCGCCACGACCGCACCGCCTCCGCCCGTCCAGCCACCATCCGCACTGGGTCCCAGTCGAGCCACCGCTGCCAGACCGACGGCACCAGCTGCCCGGTCGCAGCATCGAAGGGCAGCCGAGGCGTGCCGTCCCCATCGGCCGAGAAGCATGCCGACACCCCGAGCAGCATCAGCAGCGACTCGTCGCACGGCTTGGTGAAAGACACCCGGCCGCGAAAGTCGTCCCACCACCGCTGGATGTCACCGCTGTAGTCGCGCAGGTAGCGCACCGCCTTGGCGAACTCCGGCACGTAGCAGTACTCATAGAGCGCGTCGCCGGCATGCGTGGCGAGCGCGCCGAAGAGGTCCGGCCGCAGCATCGGCGTGATCATCGCCCCGAAGCCGCCGCTCGACTTGCCGCTGATCGCCCGATGGTCCCGATGCGCCAACGTCCGATACTGCGAGTCGACGAACGGCACGACCTCGTCGCAGAGATACGAGTGGTAGCGGCCGGTCCCGGGCGAGTCGACGAACTGGCTGCCGCCATAGGCCGTCCACGCGTCGACATAGACGACGATCGTCGGCGGCGCCTCCCCGCTCGCGAACACCGCGTCGGCCGTCTCCGGGAACGGCTGCCGGTAGGGCTGCCGGTTGCGCCACATCTCGAGGTGACCGGTGTAGCCCTGGATGACGTAGACCGTGGGATAGCGGCGCTCTGGCTCGTCGTCGTACCCGGGCGGCAGATAGACCCAGAGCGGCCGCTCGTGCGGGTCGCCGAGCGGGTTGCCCCGCAGCAGCGCGCTGTCGATGACGTGCTCGTCGAGCCGTCCAGCCAGGTCGGTGCTCCAGGGCAGCATGCCTCACCGTAGCCGTCCGCCTCAGACCAATGCCGTGTATGCCGCTGAGCTTGGCACCGCTGTTAGGTGCGGTCGCGCTCCGGCTGGCTCAACGTCAGGCGGCCTCGTTCCTCCGCGGCCGGCCGCGCCGCCGCTTGCCCCCGACGATGACACCGTGCGCCAGCAGCTGGCCACCCCAGACACCCCACGGCTCGCCCCGCTCGAGGGCACCTGCCAAGCAGGCCTCACGCATCGGGCAGGCAAGGCAGAGCGACTTGGCCAGCTCGACGTCGTCGGGGTCCTCGGCAAACCAGAGCTCGGCGTCGTTGTCCTGGCACGGGATGCCGGTTCGTCCGCGGTGCGGCAGGTCGACCGGGACGATCGCCCGGGCTGCGGGGTCTTGCATGCTCGCTCCTCGTCTCTGGGTGTGACACCACGATGAACGTCTGAGGTAGCCGGTCGCATCAGGAGAATTGCCTATTGGGCGACGTCACCGAGGCGCGATCAGCCTCGCGGACGCGGGCGGCCGCGACTGCCCCTGTCACACAGGTGCAGGTCGCGCTCGAGGAGCAGGTCGAGGTCCTCGATAACGTCGAACGAGCCGACCCAGTGGCAGTCCAGGCACACGAAGGCATGCGTCCACAGGTACGGGTTCGGCCGGATTCGGGCCAGCCACAGCCCGCTCACGAGTTCGGCCGCCCGTGGTGACAAGTCGGGAGATGTCAGAGGTGCAGGCAGGCCGTCCCTCTCGCGCTCGTAGTGCGTCGTGAACCACGCGTGGCGTGCGAGCGCGTTGACCAAGCTGCTGACCTCGTCCCAGGCATTCATGTCGAGCAGGAAGTCGGTCGCCTCCGGCCCGTCCGCTGGCCACTCGAACGACAGCGCGCCGGCGTCGTCGTCGTACCGCTGGATGCCCTCATCGGGGGCGGAACTGGAGCCGGTGCAGGACACGTCTCGACCTCCTCGGTTCTCGGCCTCGGAACCGCGAGGCCCGCCATTACCTGACAGCGGCTGCTGCCCGGTCAGGTCTTCCTTGGAAGGCACCGGCGCGGGACCGGTTGCCGAGCGACCACTCCAAGGGTTTGGGGCCGCTGCTCTTGACCTGCACCGATGATGACAGGAGCCGGCGACAGTGCCCCGGGACAGCCAGCCGCGCGCGTTTCCCATTCCGGTTGCCGCACCCCATGGCCGGGCCTAGTGTCCGTCCTAATCCAGTTTCGCGCCGGGAGCTGGCTAGACCGATCCTGCGCCCGGTGCCGCAACAGGATCATGCGTCAGGCCCTGCGCCACCCGACGTGGGGCACCCTCCACAGCGTGGTCCGGCTGGCCGCCAGCCGGAGTGCAGATCGGACACGACGTGAGATTCCAACCTCTCCGCACCTCCGTCGCTGCGGCCGCCGTCGCCGCCACCCTGACCCTTCCCCTGGCCGGACCGACGACCGCTGCTCCTGGCTCCCCCGGCGAGCCGCGCTACTCCGCCGGCGCGGCCAGCGTCGGTGACCTCTACTTCCCCGACCAGGGCAACGGCGGCTTCGACGTCCAGCACTACGACATCAAGTTCACCTACGACCCGGCGACGAAGCGCCTCAACGCGACGACGACGATCTCCGCGGTCGCGACGCAGGACCTCGACCAGTTCAACCTCGACTTCCGCGGCCCGGCGATCACCAAGCTGGCCGTCAATGGCAAGCCGATGGACTATCAGCAGGGCGACGAGGAGGTCGTCGTCACGCCGAGGCCGAAGCTGAAGACGGGCCAAACCTTTACCACCGTCGTCGCTTATGCCGGGGTGCCGCCGGTCATCACCGACCCGGACGGCTCGATCGAGGGTTGGGTGCCGACCGACGACGGCGCCTTCGTCGCCGGCGAGCCGCAGGGCTCGGCCGCGTGGTTCCCCGGCAACAACCACCCGACCGACAAGGCGACCTTCACGCTCACCGCGACCGTTCCCGAGGGCAAGACCGCCGTCGGCAACGGCCAGCTCATCTCGCAGCAGACGGCAGACGGATGGACGACCTTCACGTGGGACTCGACCGAGCCGATGGCGACCTATCTCGCGACGGTGACGATCGGGGACTTCGCGGTCACCCGGTCGACCACGCCCAGCGGCATACCCGTGTATGTCGCTGTCGACCTGCGCCTCGTCGACCGCTCGGCCGCCGCGGTGGCGCGGATCCCCGACATCGTCGACTACTTCAGCTCGGTCTTCGGGCCGTACCCGTTCGCGTCGACGGGCGCGATCATCGACCGGGCGCCGAACGTCGGTTATGCCCTCGAGACGCAGACCAAGCCGATCTTCTCGAACGCCCCGAGCATCGGCACGATGGCCCACGAGCTGGCCCACCAGTGGTACGGCGACAGCGTGTCCCTCGAGCGGTGGTCGGACATCTGGCTCAACGAGGGCTTCGCGACCTACGCGTCGTGGCTCTACACCGAGCACACCGGGGGCGCGACGGCGCAACAGACGTTCAACAGCAACAGCAACTACGGGCGCGCGGCGAGCTCGTCGTTCTGGCAGATCTCGATGATCGACCCGGGCCCGGTCGACATGTTCAGCAACGTCCCCTATAACCGCGGCGCGATGACGCTGCATGCACTGCGCGGCAAGATCGGCGACGACGCCTTCTTCAAGCTCATCAAGGAGTGGGCGACGATGCACCGCTACGGCAACGCCAACACGGCCGACTTCGTCCAGCTCGCGGAGAAGGTCTCCGGGATGGACCTGACCCACTTCTTCGACGTGTGGGTCTACCAGGCGGGCAAGCCGACCAGCTGGTGACGTTCGCGAGGCGGGCTCGGGCGCAGCGCCAGGTTGCGCCCGAGCCTGCCTTGCCTTGTCGGTCACCCGCAGTACCGACACACCCCGTCGAGCCACGGAAGTCCGTCAGTGCTTCGGTAGTACCAAAGCGTCTGAGGGTGGCCACACGCAAGCACGGAGTCCGTCTCCCCTGCTGTCATTTTCGGATCATGCTTTCTCTTGGCGAGCCGGAGGAGAACCGCCGCAAAGTCCCGAGACTCTGACATCACCCAAGGTCCGGCCGGATCAGTAGCAAGTAGGGGGTCACCGCAACTCGCCACCCTTGATCCACAGAGCGCGAAACTCTCAACGGCGTGCTCCAGGTAGCGCACGCTGACGCCAACCGCCTGTAGTGCATGTGCGGCACGATGGCCAGTCGCAGTTATGGGAGTGACCGTTCTCAGGTAGATCTGCGTCCCCCGGCGATGCGCCTGCGCCAGCAGTTCGAGTATCTCAGGCGACACGGGGTCGGGGAGGGAAGGAGTCCACAGCATCGCCATCTGTGCTCCCGCTTCGAGGACCCAACCAAGGGGCGGCCGGTCCTGGTGGCTGTGTTCTTCCGCTGCCGTCGTTGCAGTACTCCGGATGACGTCGCAGGCGTCAACGAGGGCGCCCGCCTTCATTGCGTCCCTCAGGACCCTCATCGAGGTCGAGTCGAACCCGAGGCCGGCCCGCATAGATGACACGTCGGCGAGGATGATCAGCTGCTCACGCGCCCTGGAGATTGCTACGTTGACCAGGCGGGAGCCCTCTTCCCACGTCTTGGAGTCGGAGAACCAGGGCACCTTGCTAAGACGCCCGCCCGACGCGAGAGTGGCATCCCAGAGGATGACATCACGTTCGCCACCTTGGAATCGGTGCACGGTAGACGCGGCGCGATGCTCGTCGTCGCGACCCACGACGGAGCGGAGCAAAGCGGATTGAGGGGCAAAGGGGCTGATCAGCCCGAGGCTGGTCTCCTCCGGCAACGCATCGACCAGAACCTGAGCAATTTGTGCATGAATAGGGTTGTACCGAGAGCGGATGCCTGAAGCTCGTGCCATCCAGGGCCGAAGCTTGGAGGTATCGACCACTACAACAGGTCCAGCCTCCGGCAGCGCGACCGCAACCGCGGGTCGGGACATCACGAGGTCGCTGGTAATCAACGGGTTCTCGGAATATGCGGCATTGGAGACCAGATCCGCGACTGCCGGTCGCATGCGGTGCTGTTGTCGCAACGCCACTAGATTGGGTCTTGTTGAGTGCCTGGAGACTTCAAGCGGGATGCCCGCGTGCTCAAAAATGCTGCGGGCCAGCCACTTTTGCGCTACCGGTGATTCACTCTGATGGATTGGCCCCAGCTGCCTGAAGTCGCCTGCCACGACGACCCGCTTGTCGCTAAGACCCGCCGCAATGAGCGCGAGGTCGGCCGACACCATGCTGGCCTCATCGATGACCACACAATCGAACCGCTGGCCTTGGAGCCGCCGCAGGTACGCCTGATGGACCGTGGCGAACAGGACCGACGCTTGCTCGTAGGTCGCGACCTCGAGCCGGTCAAGCATCTCTCTGAGCAGATGCCTCCGCTCAACGAGATAGCCGACCTTAGGAACCGTCGCCCGGTCCTGGTCGAAGTACTTATCTCGCCGGCGCGCTATTGCGTGGAGCGCCGTGTCGGAGTCATCGTCCTCTCCGTCATACCGGCCATCGATCTTCCGAATCGCTGCGAGATTCCGAGCACGGAGCGACTTCAGCTCGGCCTCACATTGCTGCAAAGCTGTCGCGATAGCCTCGCCGCGGCTGGCGCCGATGCCCTCGACCGTCACGGGGGTGGGGAGCCGCTCCACTTCTGCTAGTGCCGCTGGCCCCACACGGACGACGTCGCCCATCCCATAGCCCGGGGTGGTTCGAGCGAACCGCAACAGTGCCGTATCGACGGCAGTGTTCGTATTGGATACAAAGAGGATGCGCTCCCCCCGACGATGCAACTCGTCCAGCAAGACCGCCAGCGTGCTCGTCTTTCCCGTCCCGGGCGGTCCCCACAACCATGACATGGGCGTGCCAAGGGCGATCCTGAGGAAGTGATCCTGCTCCCCGCCCATCCAGTCGAGCCCCGGCCACTTGTCCTGGACGGTAACGACGTCCTCGCTTTTCGCGAGGACCATGTGAATCGTTTCGCCGCTCAGTTCGCTCGTCGCTCGCTGCCCACAGAACTCCTTGCGGCGCTTGAGTAGGAAGGAGGCATCAGCAAGTAACTCACCCTCAGGTGGAGGCGCGGACGATGCTCGCACCCACAGCTGCAGGCGGGCGCCAGCCATGGCCAGGACTTCTGCGTCGAATTCCTTCTCGCCGGCTCGAAGGGCTACTTGTTGCCCCTCGGTCAGCCGCACGTCCCGCTCGACCTCGTAGACAACTACGTATCCGCGGTTGGTCGTCGATAGAACCTGTCCGGCTGTCAGGCGCAGAGTCAGTGTGCTTATTGACTTCCAGACGGCAAGGAGTTCGTCGTCGAGGGCCTGCTGGATCTCCGTCCAGATGTCATCAAGGCTGGGATCGTGGACCGGACCCAGGGCGTCCGCGGCCGGCCGAGAACGGGGTAAGAACTCCGGATGGTCGGCAACCAGTTGACGGACTGAGTCCGGTAGGACGGAGACGTCTATCCCCTGCTGGAGCTGGGGCTTGGGCCTCACAAAGGGAGGCGCAGCCGCCGCTTCCGCTTCCTTCGACGTTGCCTCTGGCCTTCCGCCCGCCGGCGGAGCATCCCCCAACCGCTGGTCCACCTTGCGGGCGCCCGTCGCCTTGGCGCGAGCCACGACTCTCGCCGCTAATAGTTCCTCGGGGAAAGACCAGCCCTTGGCAATCAGCTTCTTGGGCGCGTCTGTCACGGAGTCAGTACGCAGGACGAGGTCAATGGCCCTGTCAATGGTGGGAGGCAGCTTGACGCTGGCTTCGAGGTTGTCTAGGGCGTTATTGGCGGAACCGGCGCGTTCCTGCAAACTCACATCTCCCCCGCTAGTAAGCACCTAGACACGACGGAGTGAGTGCCTCGGCGGTGCAAGGTCGATCTTCGCATGGAAGACGACTCTGCGTTCCCGATTCCCCACCCTGCTGTCGACAACATGGATCAACTTTCCGAAAAGCTTTCCCACACCAAGAAAGTGACGCAAGGAGTCTGAGTTACGCGCATAGGTGCAACCACCATCACGTCAACCTCGGCGGACGCGTTGACATGAACCGGCCAAAGAGTTTTGTATGCGCTAGACGGTGAAGAAGGAAGCGAGAGCCTCCTCACCCGTGCCATGCACGCTGCACCAGCCACCGCGGATGGCAAGTTTCCGGCCCGTCAAGCGTTGCACACCCGCCCATTTCGGTTGCCTCGTCGGGTTGGCGGAGATGAGCTGCATCGGGAAGCGCCAGCGATAACTCTCGCGGTCGTTCCAAGGACTACGGTCAACACTACGGTCGGCCGCTCCGAGCGGCCTCCTGTCGCCCGTCGCGACACACTTCGCGACGAATGAATTGCCGGACTGCCAGAAGTACACGGCGTCACCCTTGGCGACAACCGCGTTGTACTTCGTGTCCCAGAAGCCATGCTGAAGTGCGATGCGCAGATGCTCCTCCTTACCCTCGCGGATCGCGAAGATCCAAGCGGTCATGACGTGCCTCCCGGTGTGACGTTTTCGGGGAGGCCTGTCCTCGGTTGGAAGCCTGTCGATCCGAAGAGTGATGGTTGCGAGTTGCGCCGCCGGATCAACGGCTATGTTCGGACGATGCTCCGCAAGAAGTCTCGGGTCGCGGGGTCCGTGGCGTAGATCGTCACGCTGCGCATCCCGCGCGTCAGGAGCACTTTGTAGACGTTCCGCACTAGGCGATCGAATTGTGCGTCATCGACCTGCGTCCGCTTCATAAGGAGCGGATCCCGGCTACCCTCGCGCACTGTCAGCCACCGGCCCTCCCGCCACACGAAGTCAGGCCCGATGATGACGCCCGCGTGGTCGTACTCGAAACCCTGCGCCGTGTAGATGCAGCCCACCTGCCCGAAACCAGCAGGGTCACTCGCCCACAATGCTGAGGGAGGCGCTCCACCCACACCGCGTTCGCCCTTGACGTTCCAGGGCCGTGACCATCCGTCGATCTGGACGTCCGGCACCAGCGTTCCGTCCGGTCGAGGGTCGCTCCATGGCCAGCAGTAGCCGGCGGCGATCCGCGCGGTGTAGCCGTTGGAGTCGTGCTTGGCTAGGACGTGCTCGAGCTCCTCGGGGCTGTCGGAGACGGAAACATCAAACCCGTCGTCACCGTCCCACTTGACCGGGCCGCCTTCGGCCAGCCCGAGCAGGCGCAGCACCCAGTCGACGTAGAGCTCCGACCCACCGCACCGGAACTGGTCGTTGAGGTTGATGTGCTCGACCCGCAGCCCCAGCGCGGCGGCGTGCGCCTCGATCTCCTCGACGGTGCCCATCTCGCCGGGCCGCACGACCTGGTGCTCGTCGAGCAGGAAGACCGGCACCCGCGCTGCGGAGAGCAGCTCGTGCACCTGCGGCCGCCCGATCGACCGCAGCTCCTTGCGGGTGTAGCGGCTTACCGAAGTCTCCCGGATCCGATGCGCCTCGTCGAGGATAAGGCAGTCGAGGTCGTTCGGCTCCGCGGTCATGAACGAGTTGAAGTAGGTGAAGAGCTTCTGCACCTTCGGCGCGCGCTTCCCGGCCACCCGGCGCAGTGTCTGGGTGAACGACCTCGAGCCGGTCGCGTGCATGACCGTCCGGCCCTGCCGCGACAGCTCGCCCATCAGGGAGAGCGCGATCACCGACTTGCCGCTGCCCGGGCCACCACTCACCACGACGGCGGTCTTCACGTTCGAGCGGCGAGCCCGCTCAACGGCATACATCACGTGCTCGTAAGCGTCCCGCTGCTCGTCAAGCAGCACGAACTGCTCCCGTTGCTGGACCTCCTCAGCCGCGACGGCGAGCAGCTGCTTGCTCGGCGCGATCTTGCTGCGCAGCAGCATGTCCGCAGCGTCGGCGCCGCTCTCACCGGGGGCGAAGTGCTCGCGCAGGTAGTCGACGAACGCGCCGCGTCGCTCACCGGTGAAGAGCCGTATGCCGTTGGGTGGGGTCAACTCGAAGAGGTCCGACACCGCGTGGTCCGTCGCGTTGTGGAGGTATGCCGCTCCGGCCAGCGAGTGCGAATGGTCGGCCAGGTAGGTTGCGAAGTCTGCGAGGTAGTCGCAGTAGCCGGCAACCTGCAGGGATGGGTGGGTGACGGAGCGGTGTCCGTAGCCATCGACCCGAACGAGGTGTTCACTGTCCTCGAACTGCTCCGCCGAGCTCCACTGCTTGAGCTCGACGACCAGATATGACGGGTCGCCGGTCTTGGGATGCCGGCCAGCGAGGACGACGTCGGCACGCTTGCTCGTGAGCGGCAGCTGGTACTCGATCAGCATCTCGACGGCACCCAGTCCAGCCGAGACGAGGTCGGCGCGGAGGACTGGGAGGCTCCGCTGCCAGGACTTCACCTCACCCGGGGCGGGCCGGTGGCCGGTCTGGATCGACATCTGCTCGGATAGGTGGTCAGCGAGGCGGAGCTCAAGAGCGGAGAAGCCCTCGACGGAGGTGCGTAGCAGATGCACGAAAAGGTCCCCAGGCAGCACGAAGTAACTCGTGCGGGTGGGGGCATGTCCGTGCAGGAAGCCCGTCGGGCCGCAATGACATCGTCACTCTAGCCATGCCTACTAGGACGCACGCCGCGCCACGAGACACTAAGCGTCTAACGCCAGCCATCCTCGGCCTACCGGTTGAAACGCACCCTAGCAACGCCAGCCGTGACAGACTGGCCGCGCCAGTGCCAGTTACTAGGAGCACCATGCCCATCCCACTCATCGTCGCCGTCGCCGCTGCAGCCCTGGCCGCGGCGGGCCTCTTAGGCAAGTCCCTTGTTGACGCGGCCCGGGGAAAACAGATCGTTGTGCTCGGGCCGCGAATGACGGGGAAGTCAACACTGACCGACTTTCTACATACGGGACAAATACGCCGCCAATACATACCAACGCAGGCGCGACGAGAGTTCAAGTGTGACGTGAAGCTCGAGACGGTTGGGCTCAAGTTGAAGATCATAGACTTTTCAGGGGATAAGAGCGCATGGAAAGATGCCCGTGAAAAGGCCCGCAACGCCGACTAACCACTGTTCCTTGCGTCCTGGCGTCAGTTGATGGATGAGAGGCCGTCGAGCGCAGCACCTCACCACAGCCCGAAGGATCTGACTCGCCGGGCCGCGGACCAAGTCGGGTCTTGGAATCCTAAGAACCGACCCATCCTTATCATCACTCACGCAGGCTTCGCGGACGCAGAAGTTCGTGGCGAAATCGAATCGCACACGACGGTTCGAGACCTGAAACGGTTACTCCGCGCAGATAAAGTCTATGCTGCAAATTTGATGGATGAGGCGGAGATCAGCAGATTGGGTATCAGCATTCTGGAGACATTCAAGTGAAGTCTATAGCCCTCTGGACTCAGTTGAGAGACCCATCGGCGCCCGACGTGATTGAGATCGATGGCAGACGCACTTCGCATGCGGAGGAAGCGGAAAGGTCGCAGGTCGTCGCACACATCTCGTCACTTGCGCAATCCCGACGCGCCTCACGGCTCCTTCCCAACGGATTTATCGCTCGAAGACGTGGTGAAACCGTCGTAGAGTTCTCCCTAAACTCTGCATCTCCGAACGAAGAGTTCCGGCCGTCTATCACGATGTTGATCAATCGCTATGGCCTTGCACACGAGAGCAAGGACTCGCTAGCTGCACGGATAACCCGATTCGCTGAGTCCGTGGGGGCCACTATCGATACCGCCCACATCCAAGACATTGCAGCGACGATCAAGGAGAGCGAGCCACGGGGATGCTTCCCCTTTCGATGGAGAAGAGATGCCTGAGTTTCAATCACTCCCGGCCCAACCCCGTCGCCGCCGAGTCATTTGGGTTCTAGATCCTCTACACACGGATCAGATCGACTTGGAGGACGGCCGTGAGATCGCGCGGCGCCCCGAATTAGCGATCCTGGAATCCGGCGCCCAGGAATACACCGACGCTCTAGTTCGCTCCCTTGATCGGGCTGGACTCATCCAAGCCGGGAACGTTCTTTTGCAGAGCCCCTTCTCGGAAAACTACTACGAGTTGGTCGATAACGCGTCGAGGGCTTTTGCTCTCGAGAAGTACACACTTCTGTCCCACTTGGCACAACTCTTGGGTGCGGTCAGTGTGACGGTTGATGCCATCGAGAACACCCGCACTGGCGAGCGCACTGAAATCCAAGCTGACGGCACATTGGTGGGGAGAGGAGTCAAGACCAATGTGAGGTCTGATTCCACGGCCGACTTGAGCAGAGCATTCCGCCTTTTTGATGAGTTCCCTGGCTCTGACCCAGACATTGAGCTAGCCAGAGCATTTTTGGAAGACCATGCGCTATCCCAAGACGGAGAGTTGGCCAATCTGATCAGGTCCCGCGATGTACCACACAACCGGATGGAACATCGGACCCTGACGGTCGACTTGAGTAGCGAGTCTCAGCGCACTCTCGATGTTGCTGCAAGCATCTCGGTCCCGAAATTTGCGAACATAAAGACTGATGTTAAACGGATCGCCAGCCAAGCAGAGCGACTGAAGGTGACCTACACCATCCGATTCACGGCGTCGGGATCCAAGGGTACGTCTCGAAGGCCCCGCGGCTGACATAGGAGTCGGGCCTGGTCCTGTCCGCCTGGGAGGGTATTGTCCCGAATGCTGGGGTCAGTGAGCGAGAACTCGGGGAGAGCAACCAACATGGCGACAGGGGGTCACGACCGCTGGGTCGAGGTGTCGCCGTCGCAGTTCACGCACGAGACGGAGGGCCTCAACCTCGTCAAGGCGCTCCTGCCCGACGAGTCACCCTTCCGCGCCTGGTCGAACTTCGAGTTCCGCGACTCTCGCGGCCGGTGGCACGAGGTCGACCTCCTGGTCCTCGGCCGCAGCAGACTCCACCTTGTCGAGCTCAAGTACTACTCCGGTCGCCTCACGGGGGACGACCACACTTGGCTCCGCCCGGGCAAGCGCGCCGAGGACTCACCCCTCAAGCTCGCTCGCCGCAAGGCCCAGTACCTGGCGTCAAAGCTCACCGATGCCCTTTACGACTGGGGCAAGGAGCAGGGCACGAAGATCACCGACTCCAAGCTGATCGTTCCGTTCATCCAGGAGTCGGTCTTCCTCCACCACCCCGACATCGTCTGCGACCTACCGCCTAGCAGCGCCATCGGTCTCTATGGCATCGACGACCTGACCGACAGGACCCACCTCCCGGGCATCTCTGAGCGGCTGCTCGAGGAGCCGCACAAACAGGCGATCGGCCCGAACCAGGAGGAGATCCTCGCCGCCCTCATGAAGCGGATCGGTCTCGTCCAGCGCCGTGAGCGCACCGCTGGCTCGTGGACCATCACGGCCCAGCCCCTCGCGGCGGGCGAGGGCTGGCAGGAGTGGCTCGCGCACCACAAGGTCGCCCAACAGCAGCGTGCCCGGATCCGCTTCCACGTCGTTCCCGAGGGGGCACCCCAGAGCGAAACGGTCAAGGTCGCGAGAACCCTCGAGCACGAGTACCAGCTCATGGGCCGCCTCCAGCACGACGGCATCATGCGGCCGAAGGACCTGGTCCAGTCCGAGCTCGGCACCGGCCTCGTCTATGACTACGACGAGTCGTGGCAGCGCCTCGACCTCTGGATGGCCGACCAGCCGCACGGCGTCTCGCTGACGACCCAACTGTCGATTATTCGCCAGATCGGCGAGGCGCTTCAGTACGCCCATGCCAACAAGGTCGTCCACCGCGAGCTGTCCCCACGCTGCATCTGGGTCAAGGACATCGCTGGCACCGGCGAGGTCAAGATCCGGGTGGGCGGCTGGGCCGGCGCCGGCATGGCCGACCCCGCCAGCTTGACCCACACGACTCTCCAAGGCGTCACGACCCTCAAGGGCGCCGAGCAGGCTGCCCTCGCAGCGCAGCCGGACAGCAGCTCCGAGTCGCGCTGGACCGAAGCCTTCCAGGCTCCCGAGGGCGCATGGAGCCAGGCGGCAGACCGCGTCCGCATCGACGTCTTCGGCCTCGGGGCTCTCTCCTTCTACGTCATCGCCCAGCGCGCGGCCGCCGGCACCCCTGCTGAGCTCAACACGCGACTGGCCGCCCAGCAAGGGCTCGACCTCTCCGTCGAGCTGCCCCAGGTGCCGAGCGAGCTCCGGAGTCTCGTCCTCGGCGCCACCCAGCCGGCACCGACCAAGCGCACCGGTGACATCCACACCTTCCTCACCCTGCTCGACAAAGCGGAGCAGGCAGCCCTTCGCCCCGAGGAGTCGGCCACCGACCCCCTCGAGGCGACCCCCGGCGCACCCCTCAGCGACCGCTTCACGCTCCGGCGCCGACTGGGTCAGGGCTCGACCGCAGTCGGACTGCTCGTCACCGACCACGACGCTCCTGCCAACGCACCCGACCGCGTCCTCAAGGTCGCGCTCCACGACGACGCCGCCAAGCGCCTCCACGCCGAGGCGGACACCCTCAGGGCGCTCAACAACCCGCGCATCGTCAAGCTCGTCGAGGGCCCGATCACCGTGGGCGGCCGCGAGGCGCTCCTGCTGGAGAGCGCCGGTGAGCAGACTCTGGGCAACGAGCTGCTGAGCCGCACTCGACTGTCGCTCGACCTGCTCGAGCGTTACGGCACCGAGCTGCTCGACGCCGTCGTGGCCCTCGACAAGGCAGGCGTCGACCACCGCGACATCAAGCCCTCCAACCTGGGCATCCGCGAGGGCCGCGGCGACCGCACCAAGCACCTCGTCCTCTTCGACTTCTCACTCAGCGGCGCCGCCGCCTCAGCGACGAGCGCAGGCACCCCGCCCTACCTGGATCCCTTCCTCACCGGCAAGCGCGCACACTTCGACTCTGCAGCCGAGCGGTATGCCGCTGCCGTCGTCCTCTTCGAGATGGCGACCGGGCAGACGCCCACCTACGGCGACGACCCGAACGCAAAGCCCGACACCATCCCGGATGACGCCACCATCCGGCACGACATGTTCGACCCCGCCATCGCTGACCTGCTGGTCGCCTTCTTCACCACGGCCCTTGCTCGGAGCGCGAAGGCGCGCCACCAGACGGCCGAGGAGATGCGGCAGGCGTGGCGGGCGATCTTCACGACCGACGCGACGACTGCCCCCGACGAGACCGCTGACGCCCAGGCTGCCGCGGCGACCCTCGACACCCCGCTGCCCGAGTCCGGCCTCACCGCCCGCGCCCTCTCGGCGCTCGAGCCTGAGCGCATTGCGACCGTCGGCGAGCTCCTCGCGATCGACCCGGTGCGCATCTCGCGCCTCCGCGGCGTGGCCAACTCCACGCGGCTGCAGATCACGCGCCGGATGAAGGAGTGGCGCAAGCGACTCGGCGACGTCGCCGCGCCAAAGTCGCCAGCCGACCGTGCCGCCGCCGACGACACGATCGAGGCAGCCGCAGAGCGCCTCCTCCAAGCAGCCACCGGGACCGGTGTCACCTCGCACGCGCAGATGACCCGTGTGCTGCTCGGCTACGGCACGACCGTCGACGCGCTCGCGACCCAAGCGGCCCTCGCCGCACACCTGCCCGACCCGGTCAGCCCGGCCCGCGCCGGCCAGATCCTCGCCGAGCTGCAGAGCACCTGGGCCTCCGACCAGACGACCCGCGCGATCCTCGAGCGCCTCGTCACCATCTTCATGGGGGCTCTCGCCGACCATGGCAACGTCCTGACCGCTGCCGAGGCATCGACCGCCATCGAGCGCTCCTTCCGTGGCGACGCCGACGACCCGCGCCCCGACCACCGGCTCGCCTCCGGGCTGCTTCGGATCGCCATGGAGCGGGTGCGGGAGCTGCGCCGCATCGACGAGGACGCCCTGCCCGCGACCTTCATCCGTCGCCGCGACCGCTACATCCTCATCGCCCACGACCAGTCGCTGCTCGACCTGGCCGAGGACGCCGGCCGAGCAGCAGACGACCTCATCGCGCGCGCGGCCGAACCTGTGCAGGCCTTCGTCCCAGCCGCGCGGGTGAACGAGCGGCTCCGTCCCATCCTCGACTCCGCGACGCTCACCGAGATCCCCGACGCACTCAACGGTGCAACGCCTCTGGCCCATCTCGCGGCCGCCGTGAGTGAGAACGCTGCCGCCACCGCCGCCGGCGACCTCCACCACCGCGACCTCAGCCCAACCGTTGCCCTGCGGCTGTCCTTCGGCGAGGTCACCAAGGACCAGGCGCTCTCCCCCGACGAGATCCGCCGCCGCGTGCAGGTGCGCTTCCCCGGGCTCGCTCCGCTCCCGCAGCGGCCGCGCCTCGACGCGCTGATCCGCGAAGCCGGGCTCGACCTGCTGTATGACGATGCCCGCCGCGTCTTCCGCTCGCCGACCCACACGGGTGACACGACGGGCCTCGAGTCGCGTCACTCGACGATCGACGTGCGCTCCCTGCCGATCACGAGCCAGAGCGACCTGGGGCGCCGCGTCGAGGAGTCTCTGCGCACGCGGTCCTTCCTCGCGCTCGGGGTCCCCGCCAGCCGTCTCGACCGCTTCCAGCAGGGGGTCGCCAGCCGGTATGCCGCTCACCTCGTCGACATCACGGGTGTCCTTCTCGACGCCCTTCGTTCGCAGGCGGCGAGGTCAGGGGTGCCATGGGACATGGTCCTGGCCGCCGATGCCGAGGTGCCGACGAGCCGCGCGGCGCAGGGTCTGGGTGCTCTGGTCAAGCAGGCGTGGCCCGGTGTCACTGCCGCCGTGGAGGATGCTCTCGCCGCGGAAGGGGACGGTCCGGTCGTGCTGGCCGACGCCGCCCCGCTGGCTCGTTACGACAACATGGCGCTGCTGGCTCGCTGGACCGACCTCGGCACGGCGCGGGCCCGCGCGGTCTGGCTCGTCGTGCCGCAGCTCGGGGCCAACCGCGGCTCGGTGCTCGATGGGCAGCCGGTTCCCCTGGCCGCGCCGACCCAGTTTGTGACTGTTGACCCAGAATGGGTCGACGGGCTGACCGCCGCTGCCGTGCAGTGACCGTGATGGAGAAGGAGTTGCCGGGGTGCCAATCTCCCCTGATCTGACGAGGGACCTCAAGAAGGTCGTCCTCTCTCTCGAGGACGACCTGCGTCAGCGGGTCGAGTCCCAGCCTGACGTTCTCCACGCATGGCAAGGGCATCACCGCGACGCCACCGCGAAGGAGCGGACGGCCCTGTCGTGGCAGGCCTGGCGCGACGACCGGATCACCCAGGTCGCTGTCGCGTGGGTGCTGACCACCGTCTTCATCCGGTTCTGTGAGGACAACGGCCTGCTGAGCAAGGTGTGGCTGGCCGGTCCGCCTGAGCGTCGCCAGGAGGCGCTCGATGCGGAGCTCGCCTACTTCCGCGCCAACCCCGAGCACACCGCCCGGGAGTGGATCCTGCAGGCGGTCGAGCACCTTCGCATGGTGAAGGCCACTCAGGCACTGGTCGACGAGCACTCGGCCCTTTGGCTGGTCAGCCCGTCGGGTCAGGCCGCCAAGGACCTCGTCGACTTCTGGCGGGCCAAGACCGACGACGGTGACCTGGTCCGAGACTTCACCGACAGTGGCCTTTCGACGGGTAGTGACCTTTCGACGGTTGGTGGCCTCTCGACGCGGTTCCTGGGGGACCTGTACCAGGACCTGTCGGACTACGCGAAGAAGACGTTCGCGCTGCTCCAGACGCCGGAGTTCGTCGAGGAGTTCATCCTCGACCAGACCATGGAGCCAGCCCTCGCCGAGCGACCCCTCGACGGCTTCACCCTGATCGACCCGACATGCGGCTCGGGGCACTTCCTGCTCGGCGCCTTCGCCCGGCTCAATGACCGGTGGGCGACACACGCGCCGGGCCTCGAGGTCCAGGCGCGCGTGCAGAAGGCGCTCGACGCGATCCACGGCGTCGACCTCAACCCGTTCGCAGTGGCCATCGCACGGTTCCGGCTCATCGTCGCGGCACTCCAGGCGTGCGGGTTGCGGTCCCTCGAGGATGCGCCCGGATTCAAGCTGAACCTCGCTGCCGGTGACTCGCTGCTCCACGGCGGACACCAGCTGTCGCTGCAGTTCGATGGCTTCGACGCTGACTCCGAGATCAGCGGATTCGCCTATGCGACAGAGGACCTCGACGCGCTGCGGCAGATCCTGACGCCGAGCAACTATGACGTCGTCGTTGGGAACCCGCCCTACATCACGGTCAAGGACAAGACGCTCAACGCCCGGTATCGCGAGCTGTACTCGACGTGCAAGGGCACGTATGCGCTGACGGTGCCGTTCATGGAGCGATTCTTCGAACTGGCCAAGCGTCGCAAGGGAGACCAGCCCGCCGGGTGGACGGGGCAGATCACGTCGAACTCGTTCATGAAGCGGGAGTTCGGCTCGAAGCTCATCGAGGAGTTCCTCGCCAAGCAGGACCTCCGGCTCGTTGTCGATACGTCGGGCGCCTACATTCCCGGCCACGGTACGCCGACGGTGATCCTCGTGGGACGGCCACAAACACCGGTCGGCGAAACCGTCAGGGCAGTGCTGGGCGTCCGCGGCGAACCTGGTCAGCCGAAGGATCCGGCCAAGGGCCTCGTCTGGACCCAAATCGTTGAGAACATCGAGCGTGCAGATTTCGATGGTGACTACGTCAGCATTGCCGACCTCGCTCGGTCCGCCCTGTCCGCTCACCCGTGGAGCCTCACGGGCGGCGGATCATCGGACCTGCTTGACCGGATCAACGCTGGTCGGCAAAGCCTAGGAGACGTCGTCCTCCTGATCGGACGCACTTGCCACACCGGCTCTGACGATGCCTACTTCGGGGCCCCAGGGTCTTGGAGCCGGGCCACGGTCCCCGCGTCGTTCATCAAGCCCCTTGTAACCGGCGACGTCGTTCGTGACTACGCGCTCAGTCCACACACGGAGACGCTCTTTCCTTACGACGCCACATACAAGGCATCCCTCGAGAACACTGCAGTTGCCCGCCTTCTCTGGCGAAATCGCGCTGGCCTCGCCGAGCGGCGGGAACCGGGTGGGACTCACGCAGAGATTGGACTCACTTGGTTCGAATTCAGCAGGTGGCACCCCGAGCGGTTCAACATCCCGCTTGGCATCGCGATGGCGTTTGTGGCGACGCACAACCACTTCGTGCTCGACCGGGGCGGGAAGGTGTTCAAACAGTCGGCGCCGGTCATCAAGCTGCCGAAGGAAGCGACGGAGGACGACCACCTCGCCCTTCTCGGCGTCCTCAACTCGTCGACGGCCTGCTTCTGGCTCAAGCAAAACAGCCACAACAAAGGCAATGGTGGAATCGGTGGCGGCATCGGCGACGAAGATTGGGAGCCCCGATACGAGTTCACTGGCACGACGCTTCAAGACTTTCCGTTGACCAGCCGCCTACCGCTCGAGAGCGGCCGGCTAATGGACTTGTTGGCCCAGGACTTGGCTGCGTCGACGCCGGCTGCCGTTGCAGAATCAGACGTGCCAACCAGCGACGCACTTGCCGCGGCACAGAAGCAGTACCAGGCCCTGCGTGGACGGATGATCGCGCAGCAGGAAGAGCTCGACTGGGAGGTCTACCGGCTCTACGGCCTCATCGACGAGGATCTGACCTACTCCGGTGACGTTCCCGAGGTGTCCCTCGGCGAGCGCGCCTTCGAGATCGCCTTGGCCCGCAAGGTCGCAGCCGGTGACGAGCAGACGGCGTGGTTCTCACGCCACGGCTCGACGTCGATCACCGAGATCCCCGCCCACTGGCCCGCTGACTACCACGAGCTCGTCCAGCGTCGGCTCGACCTCATCGAGTCCGACAAGTTCATCCGCCTCCTCGAGAAGCCCGAGCACAAGCGCCGCTGGGTGAGCGAGCCGTGGGACAAGCAGGTCGACAAGGCGCTTCGCACGTGGCTGCTCGACCGACTCGAGGACCGGACGTACTGGTTCGACCAGAGTGGCCGGCCGATGCCGAAGTCGATCGGGCAGCTCGCCGACCTCGTGGCCCGCGACGCCGACCTGGTCAGAGTTCTCGAGCTGTGGTCCGGCAAGCGCGACCAGTCCCTCACGACCTCCCTGGGGGCGCTGCTCACCGACGAAGCGGTGCCGTACCTCGCGGCATACCGGCTCAAGGACTCCGGCCTGCGCAAGCGGGAGGCGTGGGAGCACACCTGGCACCTGCAGCGCAAGGAGGACGCCGGCACCCTCACCGACGCCGAGAGGCCAATTCCCGTCCCGCCGAAGTACACCAACGCCGACTTCCGCAAGGCCTCGTGGTGGCAGGCCCGGGGCAAGCTCGACGTGCCCAAGGAACGCTTCATCCTCTATCCGGACGCGGGCCGCGAGACGGACCCGACCCTCGTTCTCGGCTGGGCCGGCTGGGACCACGCCCAGCAGTTCCTGGCTCTGGCCACCCTCATCGGCGAGCGCCAGGCCGAGGGCTGGGACGACGACCGCCTGGTCCCCCTCGTCGCGGGCCTCGCCGAGCTGCAACCCTGGGTGCGGCAGTGGCACGACGAGATCGACCCGACCTACGGCGTCAACATGGCCGACTTCTGCGAGGAGCAGCTCCGTGACCGCGCCAGCCAGGTGGGCAAGACGATCGACCAGCTGAAAGCCTGGCGCCCGGCCGCATCACCTCGAGGCAGGAAGCCGCGATCATGACACTGCTCAAAGACGTCATCCGGATCCCGGAGCACACCGGGGCGGAGGACTACGTCCTGCGGCTGACTGACTCCGTGGGCCACTCCGCGGCGGAGTCGACGATCGCGAACTACGTCGTCACGCCTGCGCTCGCAGCAGCCTTCGACCAGGCCCTGGGCCTGGTTGGGGAGGCGGTCACCTCCGGGGTCAGCCGCGGCGCGTTCCTCGCTGGCTCGTTCGGGTCCGGTAAGTCGCACTTCATGGCAGTGCTCCATGCGCTGCTGACGCACGAGCCGGCGGCCCGGGCTCAGCAGGACCTCCAGGTCGTCATCGCCAAGCACGACCCGGACCTCGAGGGGCGCAAGATCCTCCCCCTCGCCTTCCACCTGCTCGGCGCCAAGAGCCTCGAGCAGGCGCTCTTCGACGGCTACCTGCGGCAGGTCAAAGCCCTGCACCCCGACGCACCGCTGCCGGCCGTGCACAAGTCGGATGCACTCCTCGCGGACGCGGACCGGCTGCGGTCGCGCCTCGGCGACGACGAGTTCTTCGCGGGACTCAACAAGAACGCTGCCTCAGCACCCGATGACGTGTGGGGCGGCGTGCTCAACACCGGCACGTGGAACGCCGAGTCCTACGGCCTCGCCCGCTCGTTGGATCCGTCATCGGAGGAGCGCCAGCAGCTCGCGAGCGCCCTCGTCGACACGTACTTCGGGGCCTACACGCAGCAGGCGGAGTTCGTCGACATCGACACCGGGCTCGCCGCAATCGCCCGCCACGCAAAAGCCCTCGGGTATGACGCCGTCGTGCTCTTCCTCGACGAGCTCGTGCTGTGGCTCGCCTTCCAGGTCTCGAACAAGGAGTTCTTCGCGCGGGAGGCGCAGAAGCTGACCAAGCTCGTCGAGTCGTCGACGGGCGTTCGCGACATCCCCCTCATCTCCTTCGTCGCGCGCCAGATGGACCTGCGGCGTTGGTTCGCCGACTCGGGCGCAAGCGGCGCAGAGCAGGAGGCCCTCGACCGGGCCTTCAAGCACCAGGAGGGCCGCTTCGCCACGATCAAGCTCGGCGACGAGAACCTGCCCTACGTCGCGAGCAAGCGGCTGCTCCGACCCAAGGACGAGCACGCCAAGCAGGTCATCGCCGACGCCTTCGAGCGGATCGACCGCAACCCGCGGGTCTGGGACGTGCTGCTCGACGGCGTCAACACCGACGACAGCCACCGCGGCGCCGACGAGAAGGCGTTCCGTCTCACCTATCCCTTCTCGCCCGCGCTCGTGTCGACGCTCCGTGCCCTCGCCTCGGTGATGCAGCGCGAGCGCACCGCGCTCAAGGTCATGCAGCAGATGCTCGTCGACCAGCGCGAGACCCTCACGGTCGACAGCGTCATCCCGGTCGGCGACTCCTTCGACTACATCGTCCGAGGCAACCAGGTCCTCGACGCCGACGCGGCCGCCCTCTTCAAGTCGGCGAACAAGCTCTACTCGGAGAAGCTGCAGCGGCTCCTGCGCGAGCAGCACAACGTCACCGAAGCGCAACTGCGCGACGCACCCGAGACGGTGTCAGCGGCATACCGCTCCGACGACCGGCTCGCCAAGACGCTGCTGCTCTCTGCCGTCGCGCCGAACGTGCCCGCGCTCAAGTCGCTGACCGGCGCCAGACTCGCGTCGCTCAACCACGGGTCGATCCTGTCCCCGCTGCCCGGCAACGAGGCGAGCGTCGTGCTCTCCAAGGTGCGCACGTGGGCCAGGGACGTGCCCGAGATCCGCATCGACGGCGCCGGCGCCAACCCGACCGTCCGGGTGCAGCTGTCCGACGTCGACTACGAGTCGATCGTCGACCGGGCCAAGGGCGAGGACAACGAGGGTCGCCGGCGCGAGCTCGTCAAGACGCTCGTTGCGGAGAGCCTCGGCATCGACCTCGACAAGCCCGACATCCAAGGCGCCTACGAGCACGAGGTCATCTGGCGCGGGACGCGGCGCAAGGTCGACGTCATCTTCGGCAACGTCCGCGACAGCAGCTGGCTCTCCGAGGACCACTTCCGCGCCAACCCCGGCAGCTGGCGCCTCGTCATCGACCACCCCTTCGACGAGCAGGGACACTCGACGAGCGAGGACCTCGAGCGACTCGAGGGCATGATCGCCCGTGACTTCCAGTCACGCACCATCGTCTGGCTCCCCTACTTCCTCGCGCCGGAGAAGGTCACCGAGCTGAGCCGGCTCGTCATCCTCGGCTGGCTCCTCGAAGGGTCCGGCGAGCGCTGGCAGGCGCACGCCGACCACCTGAGCGAGACCGATCGTGCGCTGGCGCGCAACATCCTCGAGTCGCATCGCAGCACGCTGCGGCGCAGCCTCGAGGACGCGATCCAGCAGGCGTATGGCGCCGCGAGCCGTCGACCCAACACGCTCCTCGACGACCCGGGTCATGACCGGATCCTCGTCTCCCTCGACCGGGAGTTCGTGCCGCAGCGGCCGGTCGGCGCGACGCTCGGTGACGCGTTCCGGCACCTCGTCGAGCAGGCCTATGACGCGACCTATCCGGGGCACCCGCACTTCGAGCCGGGCGACGTCGAGATCCGGCTGCCGCAGCTGCGGGCGGTCGCCGCGCACGTGCACCGGGCCGTTGCCGACAAGGAGAAGCGGGTCGAGTATCAAGGCGACCAGGCGAGCGTTCGGCGTATCGCCGGGCCGCTCGGTGTCGGCACGGCCTCCGAGATGTACTACATCCTCGGCGACGACCGCTTCACCCCGTGGAGCCAGGAGCTCGAGCGGGCGCTCGGGCGACGCCAGCAGGAGAGCGGCGTCTCACCGGATGACCCGGTGACCGTGGCCGAGATGCGCTCGTGGATCGATGCGGTGACGCCGGCCAAGGGTCTCGTGACTCCGATGAGCGACCTCGTCATCATCACGTGGGCCGCGCTGCGGCAACGTGCGTGGTTCAACCATGGCTCTGCTCTGCCTGCTGCTCCCGAGCCGGGGCAGTTGCAGCCCAGCATGGAGCTGCGCTCGCAGCCGATGCCAACGCAGGCGGAGTGGACTGACGCGACAGCGGCGGCGGCTCAGCTCTTCGGGGTGCACGGCGCGTCCTTCCTCACCGCGCCCGGAGTCGCCGACTTCGTCGGTCAGGTCAGGACGCGCGCGACCACGCTCGCGCAGGTGCAGCCAGATCTCGTCACGGCCATCGAGGTGGCGAACGAGCGAGTCGGCATCGATGCGGGCGACGCCACCGATCGGTTGACCACAGCCCGTCGGACCGCAGAGCTGGTCCAGCAGCTGCGGAACCTTGACGGCGTGGCCCTCGTGCAGCGCATCGCCACGGCCGGATTCGGCACGGGCGCAGCCGCTGCCGGCAAGTCACTGTCGTCGGCCGAAGCGGTGACGATGGCACTTCGGAGCTTCGAGTGGGACCGGCTCGCTCCAGTGCGTCAGGCCATGCAGGGTGAGGGCGAGGAGTCCGACACCGCTGCTGGCATTGTCCAAAGACTGCAGAAGGCGATCGGCGGCGACGAGATCGTATCGGCGGCAGCGACCGCTCTTGGGCAAGCCGATCGTGAGATCTTCGAGTGGCTCGCCCGCAGAAGGCCACCCAAGCCTGACCCGACTCCACCTCCCCTCGATTCCAGCATCCGTGGGAACGCCCGACGGGCACCGGGCGCGAGCAACGATGAGCTGCTGCGCCAGGTGCGGCAGTTCCTCGAGAGCCACGGCGACCGAGAGGTGGACGTCAGCTGGCAGGTGCGCGAGTGACCGTCACGACGAGCTCGGTGCTGCCGGTCGACCGGCCGATGCTGTTGGCGATCATCGACATCGTCAAACGGAGCAAATACCCCTCGGGCATCATCGGGGTCCTTGGTCGCCCAGACTCGGCTCAGGACACCGAGCTGACCCACGAGGGCCAACGGGTCGTCATCCGCGCTGCGGGGTCGGCCCTGGCCGCGCGGGAGGTGCTGCGTGAGCACCGTGACGGCGACTGGACGGTCATCGTGACCGACCGCTCCGAGCACGATCTCGGGGCCGGCGTCCTCGCGCACTTGGTCGGCAACAACCTGCGCCGCCCCAATGCATGGGAGGCCATCCGCCAGTCGTTCTCGGCCACCGGGGTCGCGCCCTCGCTGACGAAGGTCCGGAACGGTCGTGAGGTCGCCACCGGACTGCTGGCTGCGAAGCCGGCAACTGGCTGGCCACCGGCCCCGGCCGGAGTCCTCACGCGCGCGCATGCCTTCTCGAGCGTGGCCCGCGAGCACCTGGGTCTGGTCGGCGACGTCATCGACGCCATCACCGTTCTCAACTGGTCGGTGCCTCCGCAGTCGATGGGCGCCCTTGAAAGGCTGCGTGAGGACTTCGGCGACGCGCTCGCCGACGCCATGCTCGACTGGGTCGCCGAGAGCACCGGACCCGCGGAGACACCCGTTCGGCGCATCATTCAGCACTCCTCGGTCCACGACCTCGTGCCAATCGGCTTGGCTCTCAGCGTCATCGGCTCGCCACACCTCGATGCCGGCGAGTCTCAAGTCGCGGCACTGGCCAGGGTGCGGCTCGAGCCACTGCTCGGCAAGCCGTTGCCCTCGGCTGACGCTCTGTCCGCCCTCGGCTCCGCCGCCGTGGCGGTCGTGTCAGAGCTGGCCCGCAACGACCGGAACGACGCCCATGTCGAGCGGATCCTGCAGCGCGCTGACCAGCACCTCGCCGACCTCGACGCGGCCTCGCTCACCATCCACTCGGACCTGCTCGCGAGTGGCTTCCGGAGGCGGCTCGCCCTGCTCGGCGCCACCCTGCGTCGAGGCGTCGCAGCGCTCGGCGGACCGAGTGAACCAGCGGCAACAGAGGCGATCGAGAAGGCCTGGCGTCTCTGCGAACGCCACCGCCTCGCGCAGCGACACCGCCCCTCGGGCGAGGTCGTCGCCTTCCGCTCCGCCGTCCGGCTCTGGCGGTGGCTGGTCTCTCCGGAGCTGCCGGATGACGCCGCGCTGGTCGAGCACGTGCGATCCCACCTCGACCATGGCGCTTGGGCCGATGCCGCGATCAACGATGTCGACACTGGCGTCGACGACGAGGAGCTGTCGACAGCCCTTCACCTCGTCTACGACGCGGCGGTGGCCCGCCGGCAGCGTGAGGAGCACGGCTTCGCCCGTCGGCTGGCCCAGGCGGTGAGCTCTGACCTGAACCCTGCCGCGGCATCAGAGGGACTGCCGGCCCCGGTGTGGAACCTCGAGGCGCTCATGTCCGGGCTCGTCATGCCGATGGCCAAGAAGACGCCAACGCTGCTGCTCGTCATGGACGGCATGAGCGCTGCCGCGGCCACCGAGATCATCGCGGACGCGACCGGGTCGCTCGGCTGGGTCGAAGCCGGGGCATCGCAAGGCGCGAGCCGACGGGCAGGCGCCCTGGCCGTGCTGCCCTCGCTCACCGAGGTGAGCCGGGCCTCACTGCTGTGCGGCACGCTCACGCGGGGTGGCCAGGATGTCGAGCGTGCTGGCTATGCAGAGCTGACACAGAGGGCAGGCAAGATCAGCGCCGCCCTCTTCCACAAGAAGGGCGTCGACACGACCAGACCCGGCGCCCTCGTCGCCGACGGAGTCGGTGCCGCCATCGACGACCGAGAGGGGACGAGGCTCGTCACCGTCGTGCTCAACAGCATCGACGACGCGCTCGACCGCAGCGACCCCGTCGGCAAGGTGTGGGCCACCGACGAGGTCAAGCACCTCTCGGCGCTGCTCAGCCGGGCCCGCGCCGCCGGCCGCACGGTGATCATGACCGCCGACCACGGTCACGTCGTCGAGCGGCGACGTGGCGACCAACGGCCATCGGCCGACCTCACAAGCGGCCGGTCCCGCGGCACTTCCGCCCCCGCCCAGGATGACGAGGTGCTTGTCATCGGCCGGCGCGTCCTTACTGACGACCACAGCGCGATCCTCGCGGTGCGCGAGGGCCTGCGCTACGGGCCACTCAAGGCCGGATACCACGGTGGGGCAAGCGCCCAGGAGGTCGTCGTCCCCGTCGTGGTGCTGCTGCCCGACGACAAGACTAACGACCTAGGGCTGCCGCTCCTTGCACCTCAGGAGCCGCTGTGGTGGTCGACCGCAAACGCCCTCGTGACTGCCGGGGCGCCGGCTGCGCCTGATCTGCGGAGCGAGCTGAGCGGCATACCTTCTCGTGGCGGAAAGGGACCCGTCGACCACGGTCCGACGCTCTTCGACGAGCCCGCGGACGCGCCGGCCGACGGAGCCCGCGTTAGCGAGTCGGTGGGCGCCAAGGTCTGCGCCACCGACGTCTACGCGGCACAGCGAAAGACCCTGCCGCGATTGGCGATCCGGGACGACCAGGTGCGGTCGTTGCTCGATGCGCTCAGCAGCGCCTCCGGGGCTCGCCTGTCGCGCACCGTCGTCGCGACGACCCTCGGCGTGCCGGCCTTCCGCGTCGACGGCGCACTGAGTCAGGTGCGTCAGCTGCTCAACGTCGAGGGCTACAACGTCGTCGGCGTCGACGCCGACGGGCAGACCGTCGTGCTCGACCAACGGTTGCTCCGCGAGCAGTTCGGGGTGAGCGCATGACGATGGAGGTGTCGAACCGTCGACGGACCGAGGTGATCGGCGCCCTGCGCCGCGGGACCGTGCCGGAGGCGGGTCTCGACCTGCTCGCTGTCGGGCTCGACCGCTACACGCCGGCTCTTGATGGTGAGCTCGAGACGGTCGCGGGCGGTGGCTCGGTCTTCAAGGCCATCCGCGGCGACTACGGCGCTGGCAAGACGTTCTTCACGCGGCATCTCTCCGAGCGCGCGCTCAAGCAGGGGTTCGCCGCGGCGGAGGTGCAGATCTCCGAGACAGAAACGCCGCTGCACCGGCTCGAGACGGTGTATCGCCGGATCACCGAATCGCTCCGGACCTCCTCGGTGCAGCCCAGCGCCTTCCGGCAGATCCTCGACTCGTGGCTCTTCACGCTCGAGTCGGACGCCATTGAGGCCGACCCATCATTGGGCTTCGCCGACGAGTCCTCCATGACCGCAGCAGTCGACGCCTTGCTCGAGCGCCGGCTGGCTGCGGTCAGCTCACGCACCCCGGTCTTCGCCCAGGCGCTGCGCGGGTATCGGCGCGCCGTCGTCGGCGGGGACGCCGCCGCAGCCGACGGCCTCGCCGCATGGATGGGTGGCCAACCGCAAGTGGCCGCCTCTGCGAAGCGCTCCGCCGGCATCCGAGGCGAGCTCGACCACTTCGGCGCGATGGGGTTCTTGCAGGGGCTGCTCACCGTGCTGCGCGACGCCGGCCATCCCGGGCTCGTGCTCGTCCTCGACGAGGTCGAGACGCTGCAGCGCGTGCGCGGCGATGTGCGGGACAAGGCGTTCAACGCGCTGCGACAGCTCATCGACGAGGTCGACGCCGGACGCTTCCCGGGGCTCTACCTGCTCATCACGGGGACACCGGCCTTCTTCGAGGGTCCGTCCGGTGTGCCGCGGCTGCCCCCGCTCGCACAGCGGCTCGCGACCGACTTCACCACCGACCCACGCTTCGACAACCCCCGGGCCGTGCAGATCCGCCTGCCGGGCTTCGACCACTCCTCGCTCGTCTCGCTCGGGGTGAAGGTGAGAGACCTGTATGCCGGCGGCTCGCCCCACGAGTCGAGGGTGCGGACTCACGTCGATGACGGGTATGTCGCTGAGCTCGCAGGCGCGGTCGCTGGCCGGCTGGGTGGCCGGGTCGGCGTCGCACCCCGGGTGTTCCTCAAGAAGCTCGTCGCGGACGTGCTCGACCGGGTTGATGTGTATGACGACTTCGACCCGCGGCAGCACTATGCGCTGACGGTGAACACCAGCGAGCTGACGATGGAGGAGCGGACGGCAGGCGCTGGCGGGTCCCTGGACGACATCGTCCTCGACATCGGCGCCGATGACTGACGTGGCGTCCGGCACGTCGTCGGAGCTGGCGGCCTTCGACCGGCTTCATCCGGTCGTGCAGCACCACGTGGTCAACGCCCTGGGCTGGTCCGGCCTGCGACCCTTGCAGGCGGCCGCCGTGGAGCCTGTCCTTCGCGGGGAGGACTGCCTGCTCATCGCGCCGACAGCCGGGGGCAAGACGGAGGCGGCGCTCTTCCCGCTGCTGACCCGGATGGAGCACGAGGCCTGGACCGGTCTGTCCGTGCTCTACGTCTGCCCGCTCAAGGCACTGCTCAACAATCTGGAACCGAGAGTTGCCGCGTATGCCGCGTGGCTGGGCCGGGCGGCCCAAGTCCGGCATGGCGACACCGGTGCAGGTGACCGCAAACGACAGGCGGTCAACCGTCCCTCAATCCTGCTGACAACCCCCGAGTCGCTGGAAGCGATGCTCGTCTCGCGGCTGCTCGACGCGGAGCACATGTTCCGGGACCTGCAGGCCGTCGTCGTCGACGAGGTCCACGCCTTCGCCGGGGACGACCGGGGCTGGCACCTGCTTGCTGTGCTCGAACGGCTGAGTTCCGTTGCGGGACGGCCGTTGCAGCGGATCGGTCTGTCCGCCACGGTCGGCAATCCGGAGGCGCTGCTTTCATGGTTGCAGGGGGGCCGACACTCGGCGGCCCGGCCGCGGTCGGTCGTGGCACCTGCTGTCGAGAGCGCTGGAGCGCCCGAGCTCTCACTCGACTACGTCGGGAACGTCAGGAACGCCGCGAAGGTCTTGAGCGGCATACATCTGGGTGAGAAGCGGCTCGTCTTCGCGGACTCGCGCAAGACGGTGGAGTCGCTCGCCGTGGAGCTGCGCGCGCTCGAGGTCGAGACGTTCGTGTCCCACTCGTCGCTGTCGCTCGACGAGCGGCGCCGGGCGGAGTCCGCCTTCGCGACGGCGCGCGACTGCGTCATCGTGTCGACCTCGACTCTCGAGCTCGGGATCGACGTCGGCGACCTCGATCGAGTGATCCAGCTCGGGGCCCCTGCGACCGTCGCGTCGGTGCTCCAGCGACTCGGACGGACCGGGCGGCGTCCTGGGACGTCACGAAACATGACGTTCCTTGGAGTCGAAGACGAGGACTTCCTCCGGGCCGCCGGACTGTTGTTGCTGTTGGGTGAGGGGTTCGTCGAGCCGGTCGTAGCGCCGCCATCTCCGCTGCACATCGCTGCACAGCAGCTCCTCGGGACGGCGCTGCAAAAGGGCCGGATCTCCCTTGAGGATGAGGCCGCATGGATGGAGCACCTGGGCCTGGCCGGGGGCGATGAGCTCGAGTCGATCGGCCGGTGGCTCGTCGCGACGGAACACCTCGACGTCGACCAAGGGCTGGCGTTCGTCGGGCCGACGGCGGAGGCGCGGTATGGACGGCGCAACTTCATGGAGCTGCTGGCCGTCTTCACCGCCGCGCCGGAGCTGACGGTGCTGCATGGCCGACGGGAGGTCGGCAGCATCGACCCGATGCTGTTGGTGACGAAGGCGGCTGGCCCGCGGGTCATCGCGCTGGCCGGCCGACCATGGGAGGTCAAGCACGTCGACTGGCGTCGGCGGCGGGCCCACGTCGAGCCGAGCGATCGGGCGGGGCGATCCGCGTGGATGGGTGAACCCCGGGCCTACTCGTTCGAGCTGTCGAATGCGATCCGTCGGGTGCTGCTCGGGGCCACCCCGTCCGGGGTGGTGCTGTCGACGCGTGCGGTGGCCCGGCTCGAGGCGCTGCGCGCGCAGTATGCGCATCGGGTGTCCGAGGACGCGAGGGTGGTCGCAGAGGAGGACGGGCGCGTCCGATGGTGGACGTTCGCGGGGATGCGAGCCAACGCGGTGCTGACCGCTGCGCTCGGCCTGGTGGCACCGGAGCTCCTCGACGAGTGGAGCGCGGGGAACCTCAATGTGCCATTGCGGTCCGACGCGACGGCGGGCGCTGTAGCGTCCGCGCTGCGGGCGGCGCGGGCTGTTGCGGGCGACGACCTGGCCGGCGCGGTGCCGCCTGTGAGCGAGCAGGCGCTGAGGAAGCTCAAGTTCGCCGAGCTGCTTCCACAGGAGCTGGCAGTGGCGACCTTGGCGTCTCGGAATGGCGATCATCCGGGCGCAGAGGTCGTCGCCTGCACCCCCCTCGTCAGCCCTTCGAGCGATATCTCGTGAACCCCTTGCGGCCCAGCCTGGCTGGGCGTACCCTGAGTCCTGTTGAGGTGCTTGCCCGTGAATAGCGTTACCCCACAGGTTAATTCGCTCATCGGTTGTCCGGATGTTAATCAGAATCTGAATATGCTTCCTCAATCCGCATCGATCGAGATGCGGAGTTTTTTTTATCCCGCAGAACTACTAATTTTAATTCTTGAGAAGGGGATTATTATGTCTGAGTCGCATGATGTGGCGATGCGAGACAGCGAGCTTTCGGCACTACGCAAGTTCCGCGACCGGGTGTCCGCAGCGCTAACGACTCTGGAACAAGAGTTGGCAGAACTGCGTGCCAGTGAAGAAGTTGTAGAACCGGACGAGGTTCTCGTCCGGACGACTCCCGGCCCTCCAGTGTCGATCGTCCACGCGGTCGACAACCCGTGCAAGCGAGTGCGCTCACGGGATAGCTACAAGAAGGTCAGCTACCGCTTCGCTGTTGAACGCGGTTGGACGAAGTGCACCGCCTGCAACTGGGGGACCGCATCATGATGCCTTGGCCCCGCGTCTATGTGAGCGAACCGGTGGTGCGTCGCCTGAGGCGCATCACCGACCAACGCCTGATCCGTCGTGAGCCTGAGCCGGAGGTCCGTGCCGGGTTGACCCAGCTCGTCACCTACACCGTCGAGGTCTCGCTCGCGCGCTTGTGCGACGTGCGAGTGGGCGACGAAAACGTCCATCCGTCGTCATTGCGAACGCGTTCCGGAGAACGACTGGCAGTCCGCACGCGCTGGCGCGGCGACGGGATCGATGTCGTCGGGATGATCCATGAATCCGAGCAGCCCCAGACGTTCCGAGGGCTGAACCAGCTCCCCTGGGAGCAACGCGAGCGGTTCGACCCTCGCCGCCTGATTGCCGCTACCGGGTCACGGCATCTGCTCGATCACCCTGAGCGGTACGGGGGTCCTGTCTCGCACGCGGTGGTCTGCACGGCGATCTCGAAGATGAAGGACCTCGTCCTGTCCGGGGAGGTCCAGGTCTCCCGGTACTGGTACGAGCCCGCACGATCTTGGTGCTTCGTCGCCCCACTGATGGTTCCAAACTGCAACCCGCTTGCCGCGGTCCTCGTGGCGGGCCGAGACACCTACGACATCGTGACAGTCCTGCCGCTGCACGAGACCTTCTGGAACGTTGCCACCGTCGGTCTCGCGCCGCCAGCCTGACTCAATAGGCCAGCAGCCGACCTGCCACTCGCCGCCTGAACAACCTCAAGGAGACTTCCATGTGTACGAACAAGCAAGACAGGGCCGCCCAGCTCATCGCGACACGGATGGCAGACCTCACAGACCGGCGCCGTCGCGCCTATGAACGGGCCGAAGCGGCATTGACCACGCTTCGCAGGACACTCGACCGGATCGACCGCGACGAAGCGGAGCTGGCAGCGCACCAGCACGACGTCGTCGTCCTGCTGCGCGACAAGCTCGGGCCTGCTCGTACCGTCTACCACAACGCCGACCGCCCGTGTGGTCTGGCGAGAAGCAAGGGTTTCAGGGCGTACTTCGAGGCCGAAGCGCGGAAGGGTCGACCCAATCTCCGTCGCTGCGGGGTCTGTGATTGGGCTCCGTCACCCGACAGTCAGGCTGGCGCTGCCTGATCCGCTGAACGAATGGCATTCCCCTGCCCGTCGGTGGAGAACTTGAGCCTCCACGACGGGTCGGAGGGCGGAAGGTTGCGAAGAACGAGTAGTTGGGAACAGGTCTGATGGCGTGACCGGGAGGACCACCTGAACAGGGCCGCTCAGCACGCGGTCAAGTAGTTCCAGCACAGGTGAATTGAGCGACGCAGCAACGTCAAGTCCCAGCGATGGTCGTCCGGGCGAACGCGTCGAGGATCCGCTGGTGGGTCTGCCTGGGCAGCTCTCTTGGGCCAGGCTCACCTAGCGGGATGCCCGGACGGGCGGGCGCAACGGCGAGCAGGTCCCGCAATCCCGACCGGCTCACCATGAGCAACCCGTGCGTCGCGCGCGTGCACGTGACAGCCAGTCGCCCGAAGGCGGAGTTGAACTCGTCGAGCGCTGACGCTCCCGACAGTGGATGGATGGCAACGGTGACGCCATTCGTCTGGCCCTGCCAGGAGTCGACCGTCGAGGCGACGATCACTCCATCAGCCAGGTCGTGCTTGGCGACCAGCCGCTCAACCATCTCGGTTGCGTCGTCGACCGCCTGGTTCCGGGTCGCGAGAACGGCGATCAGTGGATCACCCTGCGGGTCGGCCGATTTCACCACACGCTCGCCGACCGGGAGTCCAGCGCCGTCGTACTGTGCCGAGCGGAGCTCAAAGCCCACCCTCAGCAGCTGATCCAGCAGCCCCTCGACGACACCGAGCAGCGGCAGGTCGATGTCGGCTGCTTCGGCTTCGTCGAGCCCCTCCACCTCAACAAGGGTGGGCACGCCTGCAGCGACCTCGGACCAGACAGCGGACGCATCTCCCCGCAGCCGACGGCCCAACACAATGGACCGATCACCTGGCGCCGCAACACAGTTCAACCCCTCCCACTCACTGTAGAAGGCTCGCCACAGCGGCAGCTGGGCCGCCGTCGGTCGCCACACCGCTGGAAGGTCCGTCGACCACGTCGCCGCATCAGCCGCGTAGGCGGTCGGCCAAGCACGGTAGGGGTTGTAGCCCGGGTCTCCGCGCCACGGGTTCTGGTTCGGGTCGATCGGCGGCAGCTGGCCGACGTCTCCGACGCCGACGACAACGGGAGCGAAGCGGTCCACCCTGCGATAGCGGTGCAGGGGCAACTGCCAGGCCTCATCGACGAAGAGCACGTCGAAGCTGTGCTCGCCGTCCGCGGCCGGTCCCAGTTGGTCCTTGATCGACCATCCAGCCCGCTCCAGCATGTGCGAGGTCATGAGGAAGACCTCTGCCTCCTCCGGCAGCTGGCTCATCCCGAACACGACCGTCGCATGCTCGAGCAGGGTGTCCGGCACGTCGGCAGCCCGAGCCCTCGACACCAAGATGCAGACCCGTTCCCGCCCCAGCTGGCGACCGAGGTCCTCGGCCAGCGGGAAGACCTGCTTGTTGGCGAAGGCGGTGACCCCGACTCTCGCGCACTTCCTATGCGCCAGCGCATCTTCAACCATTCGCTTGAGCGCGTACGACTTCCCAGCGCCCGCCGCGGCGCGCAGGAGGATCCTCTCGTATGGCGCCGAGCCAGTCAGCGTGTCAGAGAGGGTCTCGATGGCCTGCGTCGTCGCCTCGACGTTGCCGGCGGCAGCCGAGGCGTGATGGAGAGCGTCGCCGACCCTTGCAGTGGGCGGCGTGAAACGCAGAACGGTTCTAGTCGAGGTCATCGATCGTCAGGTACTCGCTGGGGCTCGACGCAACAACTGCTGCGTCCGACTCGGTGGGCGCGCCTATGGCCGGGGTGTCGAACTGGTCGTCGTCGACGATTGGTGGCCAGACCTCGGGGTTCATCCGACCACTCGCCCGGCGCTCGGCGATCCAGTCGGCGGTGTCCGCCTCGGCTCGTTCATGTGGTCGACAGCAGTAGGCGTGGCTCTCCGGGTCGTCGGAATAGGAGGTCTCGTCACAGGTTGCCTGCGGGGCGCTGTCCGTGTCCTGCCCAGGCCTGCTCACCGAGATCTCATGCCCAGACTTGAACGGACCCTTCGGGTTGAACCATGCGTCGTCGGCGATGACGAGCTCATCACCAACCTCGAGGGCGGGGCAAACCTTGGGGGACCAGCAAACGGCTGCGCTGCCACTGCCGTCACTCTCGAGAGGCCCGATCGGGAGCTGGCCGAACTTGAACGAGCCCTTCTGGATCTTTCGCGTCGTGGTGGGCGCCTCCACCGAGGGTTCGCCGTTGATGTGCAGGACGACCACTGTCGACCCGGCGGAGATCCGCCGTGAATTCAATTGCAGCCGGATCGGGGCGAGACCGACCACGGTCGCGAGCGCCACCTCGCGAGTGCCGGCGTCGAGCGCGAGGTCCTTGGCGGCTTGAGGGTTGCCCAGTGCCTGCAACTGGGACAGACAGCGAGCATCCTCGTCCAGCAGGTCGACGAGGTTGTTCCGCCACCACCACGAGGTCCTCCCCAAGCGGACAAGGTCGGAGGCGTGAAGGTGGAGGCGTCTACGCCAGATCGCCTGGGCATCGCCCTCCAGGGCCCGGTAGATCTCCCGTAGTCGGGAGTCCTCAATGGAGGAGAGGTAGGCGAGCGCGCGGTCCACGACGCCCACCCTGTAGTCCAGCTCCTCCTCGACGAGCTCCACGTAACCCGGCCGGCGGCCCCTCTTCGGGGCTCCGTTTCGTCCGCGCGCCTGGTGGATCGCGTCGGACCGCGCGTTCGAGAGCCGGGCTCCCGGCGTGTGCTCGCTGGCCGCAATCTCGTCAGACACAGCACGATGATCGAGTGGCTCGGTTGCCTCCGCCCACCTGACGAGGTAGTCCAGGCGGCCGCTATCGCCTTGGGGTCCTCCGGCCACAACATGTCGCGATATGACCTCGCGAAGGTCCACGATCGGGATTCGCAACTTCATGGCGCGGGCCCGGTCGGCCTCGAGCAGGAAGCTGACGGCAAGGCGCTGCCGCGCCGTCAGTGCCTTGGGCACGACGGCTGGCTCGCCGTCGAAAGTGAGGGCCGGGCGCCCCTGCTCCAAGTCGCGGGCCCAGCGGAGCCGGCTCGTCTCGACGCCAGCGAGCGAGTCTGCAATGGAGACGAGGACGTCGGCCGTGACCTGGTCCGGCACGACGAGGTGCACAGGGCTCGGCTCTCCCGGTGCCAACGCTTTTAAGTCAGCCATGGCCCTGTCGATATGGCTGCCCAAGAGATCCATGATGGCGAGGCGCGTCGCGGGGGCTTGCGGGTCGTCGAAGGTGCGGAGGGCCCAGGCAGTCGGCTTGCCTGACTTCTGGACGCGCTGCAGGGCGATCCCATGGACGCCCAGAGCGGCGGCATCCGACTTGGCGAGCACCACATTGACCGACCCAACCACCGCGGCGGGGTCGATGCGCCGCTGACCGGAACTCAGCGGCATACCTTCAATGGTTGCGCGCACGGACGCGACGACGGAGTCGGGCACCCTCCCCGTCACGCCGGACCGGTCGAGCAGACCGCGCAGGCCGGGCCGGTGCTCCTTGCGCACGCCGATCTCCACGAGAAGCGCCTCTGGGTCGGTCGCGTTGCGAACCTCGTTGCGGCAGAACGTGAACATGGCACACGCGGGACAGGAGCTGGGGTCGTATTCGGCGGCGAGGTGCTCGACGAAGTCGTGGAGCTCAGACGGAGCGAGCTCACTCTGGGCTCGCTCCGCGAGCACCTCGTTGCGCTCCGCCACGCGGGCGAGGACCTCCGCACGGTGGTCCGTCAGGTCCTCGACCACTGCCTCCGGCTGGAGAAAGGCATTCCGTGGGACAGCGAGGACGCCGAAACGATGCACCGCCATACCATTGGGGAGCGCCGACCACGCCTCGGCACTCGCCGCGCCAAGGGCGACCTGCAGGAAGCCCTTGAGCATGCGCGCGTCGCCGATCCTCGAGCGGACGCGCTCGTAGTCCTTGGCATCGCCCATGACGAGCCACGAACCGATGACCGTGTCAGTGCCGGGATCGCGCCGCGGTGCAACGACCGCGAAGTCGGGCTTGACAGGCGTCGCGGACGGCTCGTCCTCGAGACCCACGAAGGGCAGAGCCAGGCTGGTGATGAGGGATGCGACGTCCTCGTGAACGGCTTTGAGGTGTGCCTGTCCAAGCGCCGTTGCAGTTGCAGACGCACTGACCCGCGCGTCCCGGCGCCACACGCCAGCAGGACGTGGGAGTCCGAGGCGGCCGATCGTCGTCGTAATGAGCGGGGAGACGAACCGTTCGTGGCGCACGAGTCGCTCGAAGGTCATTGCCCGCATCCAGCGGGCCTCGGGAATGCCCGCGGTTGTGTCGGGGAAGCCCAGCTGGGCGGCCACCTTGCGCCGGCTCATCCCCACGATCATCGGATCGGTGTGGCGGAACCTCTCGCAGCCAGCATGTGCCGAGGCCGCGACCGCGCTGCTGCCTCCTCCTGTGCTCAGCGAGCCCAAAACGACCCAACCCTTACAATTCGACTTCAAAGCGTCAAAACGATTGAAGCACGCGGTGGCCACATCGTCTCGGAGACGGAGGAAGTTGGCTCAGTGACCGCCGTGAAGGTGAACCCCTTGGATCTCAGGATCTCGGCGAGGTAAGTCTCCGCAGACTGAGCCAGTGCAAAGTTCGTCAGCGGCTCGAGATCGGTGACCAAGTCCGGGCGCAGAGCGCCCACACTGTTTCCCGCCTTCTTGAATACCCGGCCCTTCTTGGGACCATCGATGTGCTGCTGTCGGCGGACCTCTGGACTATGCCAAGTGCAACCCACGTACACATCCCCGCCGGTTCCCTCGACCTCAAGGACGTACACGGACCAGAGATGCGGCGACGTCTTGGCATGCCGACCGCAGCGACAGTTCGCGGGCTCAACCATGCGCTTCACGGTGGTCGCGGACGTCTTCACCGGCCTTCGTCTCGGCGCAACCATGCGGGGAGTCTCACACAATGGCTCAGAAGTGTCTGCGTTTCGAAGGGATTCGCGCTGGACGCGCAGATGATCGCGCCTTGTCGGGGTGGAGGACTATGGTGCCGCTCGACGAGGATCTCGAAACGGGAGGGACGCGAAGCGTGAGCGGGTACACCGTCATTGATGTCGAGACAACCGGCCTCTTTCCCGAGAAGCACGATCGCATCGTGGAGATCGCGGTTGTCTATGTCTCCGACCAAGGGGATATACGCGACCACTGGTCGACACTTGTGAATCCGCAACGCGACGTCGGCCCGACGCGGATTCATGGCATCAGCTCTACTGACGTCCTCGACGCGCCTACGTTTCGCCAAGTGGCGCCCTACATCCTCCGCGCTGTTGAGGGCCGCACGATCGTGGCGCACAACGCAACCTTCGACCTACGGTTTCTCGCGCACGAGTTCATCCGCTCCGGCATACCACTTGAAAACCTCCCGCTTCATGGCGTGTGCACGATGCAGTGGTCAACCAGCTTCATCAACGGGGCAAGCCGTCGGTTGGTGGACTGCTGCAATGCCTGCGGCCTACCGCTCGAAAACGCACACTCCGCCGCGGGCGACGCTCTCGCCACCGCGGGGCTCTTGGCGTACTTCCTCAACATGTCGGACTTCAAGCCGCCATGGTTTGAGAGGCTTCACAGCACGCGGGGCTATACGTGGCCGCCCTTCCCAGGGGTCTACCCGGAATTGCGAATCTTCGGGCGCAGGCAGGCTCGGGATGTCCCCCAGGATCAATGGCTGGACCGCATCGTCTCCCGTATGCCGCGGGCGGCGGATCCGCGCGTCGATGGGTATCTGGCCGTCCTGGAGACCGCCCTCGTCGATCGATTTCTCGCGGAGCACGAGAAGGACCAGCTCATCAATGTCGCTCTGGAGAGCGGACTGACCAGAGGACAAGTCATCGACCTGCACGCCGACTACCTTCGGGCCATGGCCGAAGTGGCACTGGATGACGGCGTCGTGACCGAGGACGAGCGAGCTGACCTCGAGCGGGTCGCAGCCATGCTGGGACTGGCCAATGGCGATGTGAACATGGCCCTGGAACTCGCGGCAGAGCCGGAACACGGCCGCCACCGCGCCGGGAGCGCGGTGGCAACCTCCGGCCTGAAGTTGTCCCCAGGGGACCGGGTCTGCTTCACCGGAGAGATGGGCCGTCCGCGTTCGGCATGGGAACAGGCAGTCGAGCGGAAGGGCCTCTCTTGTGGTGGCCTGACGAAGTCCACCGCGATCCTTGTTGCGGCAGATCCCAACTCACTGAGCGGGAAGGCCGAGAAGGCACGACGCTACGGCATCCCCGTCGTGACAGAGGACGCCTTCGAGAAGCTGCTGTCACAGGTCGCACCGTGAGAGGTCGCGTCCGTCTACACGGCGGTGGCATCTCTCCAGGTCTCGTTCGCCTGGCACCCCGTGGCGGGTCAGAGCGCAGAACCGCCCCCGGTAACGACATCCGCGATATCCGCGGAGACCACGACCCGGACCGGCGTTGCCGGACGTGCAATGCCAAGTATCCGGGGGGCGCGCGATGCCAGCCGTGCATCGACGACGAGAAAGTCATCTCTGCAGCGCGCAAGATCCTTCGAGCCGCTGGCCTACCCGGGCTACATGTCCAAGTGCCACCGGATGCCCCCCATACCAAGACCCGGCGGCGTGCCCGAGCGGCCCAGGAGCGCATCGACGAGCGGGCGAGTCGGAATGGGTTGAAGAAGCCCAAGAAGGGCGTCGCCAAGCAACCACGGAAACGAGGCGACCGGAGCACCTCAGCCATGAAGCCGACAAAGAAGGCCTCATCCGCCGCTCACTCCGGAGGCGAGAAGATGGGTGACCGCGTTTGCATCACGTGCTTCACCATCCTGCCTGCAACTGGGCCCTGCGCCTACTGCCGTGGCTAGGGTGGCGCCCATGCCGACCGATACCATCCTCGTGCCAAAAGAGTGGCCCGTCGTCGACGTTGACGTTGTCGACCAAGCGCGCAGCCAAGCGCTCACCGCACTGTCATCTCACGGAACGAAGAAGCCCGTCGAGGAACGACTCGCTGCCTTCTACGACGTGTCAGGCAACTACGCCGGCGCTTCGTTCGCCTCGCTCCCGGCGAATGACACTCAAGACGTTACGGCAGCGGACCTTCATGCCGTCTCCCTGCTGAGTGTTGACATTGGTCCTGCAGCGACGCGTCGCCTGTTGGACTCGGGTCACCACCGGAACGCGGTACTTGAGAGCCTCGCTCAACTGCCGCAGCCGGCGGCCCTGGCGACGGCAGGCGGGCAGACGCTCAAGGAGATGGAGTCCTTCTACACGGCAGTGAAGTCGGCGCTGTCCTCGACAACGGCGAAGAAGTCGAATCCTTGGGTGACCGCGAGCAAACTTTGCGCGCGAAAGCGGCCCGGGCTCTTCCCCGTCAGGGACAACAATGTCTGCTCGCACCTCGGCATCCTCAAGCTGAACGACTTTCGGCTCGACTGGCAAGTGTTCAGAAGTCTGCTCCAGGAGGAGGAGATCAACGAGCGTCTCGAGACGCTACCCGGTGAGATCCACGGCCGCGCCCAAGGCCGGGAGCTGCGCCTCGACACTTCGCCATTGCGGCTACTTGACGCTGCGCTCTGGACCTACACCGTTTGGTCTTGAGGGACACCTGACCGCGACATGGCCCCGGTTTTGCGGATCGAAGAGCCCCGAAGAGCTACAGGACGGGCTGCACGATGAAGGCAACAAGCTCCGACGCGAGGAGCGCTGCGCTGGGCAATCCAAGGCCCGCTCCCCAGCCCCAAGCCATCCACCGCCAGCGAGGGGACGGAATCAGAAGGCCAGCGGGCAGGGTCAGCGCGCAGGCCAAGGAGAGGGTGAGCGGCATCGACTGCGTCCAGTTCAGGATTTGACCCAAGGCCGCAATCCCAAAGGCGGCAAACCCGACCGCCAGCGCCAGTCTGGCTACCGCCTCCGCCACAGAGGTAGGGACCCGGTGGAGCGCACTGTCCGCACGGTCGCGACCTTCGAGGTGTGCCTCTAGTGCCGACCATGCGCCCGAGATCTGTTGTTCAGACAAGACGCCGTTGTCCAGACTCCTCAACCAAGGGCGGAGTGCCGACCCGACGACAACGGTCACTTCGTTGACCACTCGAACCCGGTCTTGGGAGTTTAGCTTCGACAAGCCGGGTCCCCACATCACCAGCACTGGCTGGGGCGTGATGGCGAGCTGCTTGAGGGGATGCCACAACTTCAGCAGTCTGGCGTTGGCCCGCACTTGCTCGATTCCTTCAAGAACCCGGTCTCGCCCGTAGGAAGTAGACCAAGAACTGCTCCACTTCGTCTCGACCGCGTAAGCGCCACCGGGACCGACCAGGACATGGTCGATGTCGTCTTCGCGCAGAGCTACGTGGTTGATGACGCGCCATCCGCGACGTGAGAGGCGGCGAAGCTCCGTAGCTGTCCATTGCTCGGCCTCGTCGCCCATCATGACTGGCGCAGTGCCGGTGAACTGCATGGTGAGCACCCAGACCGCCGACGGGAGGGCTACGAGGAACGCCCCGATGACCACACCACGCAGCAAGTCGTTCGGCATCGTCCAGGAGACTCCAAGGCACACCAAGAAACCCGCGAGCAGGAAGAGCGCGAACCGAATCCAGTTCTCTCGGACGAATGCTCTCTGCTCGAGACGGGCTCGACCTCGCGCCCAGGAACCGGCCCTGGCGTCACCCGCGAGTTCCCGTCGGCGCCGGCGCTCCTGAGAACTGCCACGGTGCCACACGGTCTGAGTGTCTAACACCGCAACCTTTTGTTGCGCTATTCCAGCCGTTCTGTTGCCGCGTGTCCCGTCGGCTTGGAGAAGTTTCGACGAGCCGTCCCCGGGAGACGCCTTCGTTGAGGCCATGTGAAGCCCCAGTGGCGGGTTCATCCAATGCGTGAGGGCCGCCTCGCGCTCTCAGAGGACATAGCCAGCGATCATCTTGCCGATGCCGCGGATGTCCACCCGACCCTTGAACTCGAGCCTCACCTTGCCCATCCCGCTGAACCACAGGTCCAGCTCCGCATCGAGGTCGAAGGTGCCTGCAGTCTCGACGGAGAACGCCTGAATCCTGCTGTAGGGCAAGGAAGTGAAGTCGCGCTTCTTGCCGGTGATGCCCTGCACGTTGACCGCCATCAGCCGCTTGTCCGTGAAGACAACGAAGTCACGGACCGATTTGAAGCAGGCCACGATCTGTTCACCGGGGATGAGGAGCTCAGCCACTTGCGGCCCGATCTCCTGTGGGCTGGTCGGGCTGAGCTTGAAGACGGAACCGTTCGCGAAGTCGATCATGGCCACTCAACTATCACAACTGAGCCAGAGTGGCATGTTGGGCCATCCGATCAGTTCACCCGGGAGGCACGGCGCAAGCGCTCAGCCCCCTGGCACCACCCGCTGCGATGAGGCCAGCATGGAACCCCGATTGAGTCTCGGCAGGTCTTAATGAGGCCTTAACCGATATTTCTCACGGCGCTAACCGGCTGCCATCCTGTCGAGCGACGGCAACGGCGCATCCCGAGGAGACACTCATGAGCTCTACACCCCCCAACACGACCCGTGCCCGCTTCGAGGGCAAGGCGGTCGTGGTCACGGGAGCCGCTCAGGGCATCGGCGCCGAGGTCGCGCGGCGCATCTCGGCTGAGGGCGGCCGCGTCATCATCGGGGACCGCTCGCCGCTGGCCAAGGATGTGGTCGCCGAGATCGAGGAACGCGGAGGGCAGGCCCACTTCTTTGAGTGCGACCTCGAGCAGTTCGACGGCGCTGCCACCCTCGCCGAATACGCGGTCTCGACTCTGGGGCACGTCGACATCCTCATCAACAACGTCGGCGGCACGATCTGGACGAAGCCCTACGAGCAGTACGGCGTCGACGAGATCGAGCAGGAGGTCCGCCGCTCCCTCTTCCCGACTCTCTGGGGCTGCCGGGCGTTCCTCCCCCACATGGTCGAGCGCGGCCAGGGCGTCATCGTCAACGTCTCGTCCATCGCCACCCGCAGCATCAACCGGGTTCCCTACGCGGCATCGAAGGGCGGAGTGAACGCCCTGACCGCGTCCCTCGCCTTCGAGGCCGCCGCCAAGGGAGTCCGGGTCGTCGCCACCGCACCAGGTGGCACCGAAGCACCGCCGAGGAAGATCCCTCGCAACGACGGCGTGCTCACCGATCAGGACCACGCCTGGTACCAGCAGATCGTCGACCAGACCGTCGACAGCACCTACGTCAAGCGCTACGGCACCCTCGCAGAGCAGGCAGCACCGATCCTGTTCCTCGCCTCTAACGATGCCTCCTACATCACCGGAACCGTGCTGCCCGTCGGCGGCGGTGACCAAGGCTGAGGGACCCTTTCCCTCCTCACCCCCCTCTCTGGTCAAAGACGATTGAAAGGTAAGGGAATGGACTCATTCCTGCGCGCCGTCGGACGTATCCCCGGCGCTCTCATGGTGGTACCGCTCTTCCTCGGCGCGGTCGTGAACACGCTGGCTCCCGGTTCCCTCGAGATCGGCAGCTTCACGACGGCCCTGTTCAAGGGCGGCGCACCGGTCCTCATCGGCCTCTTCTTCATGTGCATCGGTGCCCAGATCGACGTGCGGGCGGCCCTGCCCTCGGTCGAGAAGGGCATCGTCCTCATGCTCGCGAAGTATGGCGCCGCCGTCGCCGTGGGCCTGTCCGTCGCCTTCCTCACCCCGGACGGCAACCTCTGGGGCCTGCTGCCGCTCGCCATCATCGCGGCGATGTCGAACTCCGACGGCTCGCTCTACGTCGCCCTGACAAGCCAGTTCGGCAACAAGAGTGACAAGGGCGCGATCTCCGTCCTGTCCGTCAATGACGGGCCGTTCCTCACCCTCATCGCGCTCGGCGCAGCCGGGCTGGCACAGATGCCGCTCATGGCGCTCTTCGCGGCGATCTTCCCGATGATCCTCGGCTTCGTCCTCGGCAACACCAGCCAGATCATCCGCGGCTTCCTCGCTCCCGGCGAGAAGCTCATCATCCCGTTCGCCGCCTTCGCCCTCGGCGCCGGCATCGACTTCCGGGTGCTGTTCACCTCCGGCGCGGTCGGCATCCTGCTCGGCCTCTCGACCGTCGTCATCTCCGGCGGTCTCGCCATGGGCGCGCTGATCCTTTGGCACAAGGTCCGGAAGCACCCCCGCCCGACCCGCAACGTCGTGGCCGCCGCCTGCGAGGCCACCACCGCCGGGAACGCCATCGCGACCCCCGCCGCGGTGGCGGCCGTCGACCCGACGTTCCTCGCGGTCCAGGGGACGGCCACGGCCCAGGTCGCGGCGGCGGTCGTGACGACGGCGTTCGCAGCGCCCTTCCTGGTCGCCTACATCGCCCGCCGACAGGCGGCATTGGGCATCACCCCGGACAACGAAGAGGCGATGTACGAGGGCACGGAAGCAACCGCGGCCTTCGAGCCACAGCTGAGCCCCGCAACCTCCTGACGACCCAACCCGGTGGGCTGGTCGACATACACGTCGACCAGCCCACTGACGTATCCGGGAGCGCGTGAGCCTCACGCGATCAGTCAGGGGCGGCGCGCGAGCTCGCTCTGCGGCTCCGTGCTCGGCTCGGGGTCCGCAGTCACCTGGGGCTTGTCACCGCGGAACGCATCCGCAATGCCCAAGACAGACCACCCGATCACGAACAGCGTCGCGAGGATGGCGAGGATCAGGACTTTGGTCTCGGGCACGGTTGGTCTCCTTGTCGGGCGGCGGCACAGCCGTTTTTTTCGCTACACTTCATGTAGCGAATAACGTGCACCGTTTGTTCCCGAGGGGACGCGCCATGACACCATCACGCGGCAGACCGCGCGACCCGCACACCGACGAGCTGATCACCGACGCAACTCTCGCGCTGCTCCGCGAGCGAGGCCCGAGCGCCATCCACATCGACACCGTGGCGGCCCGCTCAGGGGTCGCGCGCACGACGATCTACCGGCGCTACCGGGATCGGGAGGCGCTCATCGACGCGGCACTCGCCCTCCTCAGCACCGCGCCGTTCCCCACCGCGGAGCTGCCGTTGGAGGACAAACTTCGCTGGGAGCTGGAGCAGGTCCGCAACCTGGTCGAGCGGCAGCTTGGCCGGGGAGCGATCGCCGCGGTGCTCGCCGACTCCGACCCGGCCTTCAGCAAGTCGCTCCGGAGGCTCCTGGTCGGCCGGCTCAAGGCCCTCCAGCACGAGATCGAGGCCGATGCCGCCGCCGGCCGGCTACGCGAGGGCATCGACCCCGAGTCGCTGGCCAACCTGCTCTTCGGGGCCTACCTCGGCGAGCTCCTCCGGCACGGTCGCGCCCGCCCCAGCTGGGCCAGGGACACCCTCGACCTACTGCTCCGCGGCCTCCGCGGACCGCAGCGGTCCTGACCACATGGAACGCCACCTATCGCTCTCATCGGTTTCCCAGAATGGGCGCGTTTCCTGCGAACTTCCTCCACGTTTCCCGTTCTGAGTCTCACCGGACCCCAGCGCACGCACCTTCTCGGTGGGTGGGGCAGGCCCCACCTTGCCGGGGTCGACGAGCGGCCCGGGCACCACGGGAGAGGGAGATACACATGAGCTCAATGCGTAGTCGCACTGCCTTGGCGGCGGTCGCGGCGGTCGGGGCCCTCGGACTCACGGCCGTAGCAGCTGGGTCCGCGCGCGCGGCCGCTCAGACCGATTCATTCCGCATCACGCAGGACGTCACCGGCGACGTCTTCACCTGCGCCGCCCCGCTCGGGAACCTCACGGTCACTCAGGGCTCCATCACGATGTCGCAGAACATGACCATCGATGGGCAGGGCATCTTCCACGTCACCGGGACGATCGTCCCGCACAACGTCACCCTCGTCGACGCGAGCGGTGGCACCTACACCGTCTCCGGCGCCTCGTGGTTCGGCGGCAAGGCCGTCGACGAGAACAACCCGCTGGTCTTCACCGAGACCGACCACTTCGTCCTGCACAGCTCGACGGGTGGCGTCGCCGGCAAGGTCCAGATGGTCTCGCACTCGTCGCCGGGCTCGACCTTCACCTTCGACCTCGGCAGCTGCGAGCAGCCCCAGGGCTGACTTCACTGCCACCAATGGCGGTATGCCGCTGAGCTCGCCCCGCGCCCACGTCACGTGAGCGCGGGGCGTGCCTCGTCCGCGTCCAGTGCTGCCGCAGCCCGTGGCGCCGGGCCGTGTCAGTTCGCGACGGTGAAGCGGGCGAGGCCGTGCGCCGGCCGCTCGATCTCGTCGACGAGCGCGACGGCGAAGTCCTCCGCGCTGATCTCGTCACCGGCGGGCGAGTCCTGGCCCACCCGGTACGTGCCGGTCCGCTCCCCCGGCATGATGACCGGCGCCGGGCAGAGGAACGTCCAGTCGACGCTCTCCGGCGCCGACCGGAAGATGTCGAGCGCCGCCGCCATCGTCTGCCCCTCGGGCTTGTACTCCTCGGGGAAGCCCGGCGCGTCGACGAGCCGGGTGCCGTCGGGCAGCTCAAGCGAGCCCGCGCCGCCGACCATGACGACGCGCGTCGAGCCGACGTTCGCGAGCGCGGTGCGCACCGCGTCCAGCCACCCCTCGTGGTCGCCGCCCATCCGGCTCGGCACAGTCGCCAGCACGACCACGTCACTCGCAGCCGCGACCTCGCGCACCGTGTCGGCGTCGCCGAGGTCACCCGTGCGCGACTGGGCCCCGGGCACCTCGCCGCCCCGCCGGCTGATGCCGGTCACCTCATGCCCGCGCGCCACGGCCTCCGCCGCCACCCGCGAGCCGACCATCCCCGTCGCTCCGAACACCGCGATCTTCATGCTCACTCCTTCTGGTTGTCACCGTTCAGTCTGCGCTGCCCCGCCCCGAGCGCACGCAAGCGGTATGCCGCTGAGCTGGCTCAGCGACATACCGCTTGGTGGGGAGGGCGCGACCGCCAAGGCGCGCCCTCCGGGCGAACGAGCCCAACGATCAGCTGGGGACGTTCGTGTTGAAGATCAGGCCGATGTGGGTGAAGAAGTTCAGCGCGCCGAAGAGGAAGAACCCGAGGCCACCGACGACCCAGGCCCAGCCGGCGACCCGGTGCACGGTGCCGGGGCGACCGACGACCGCCTCACGCTTGACCGCCCACGGGAAGAGGAGCGCGCCGAGCGCGACCAGGAAGAACAGGCCGGACATGAAGATCGCCTCGACGATCGGGTAGTCGGCGAACAGGCCCGAGATCGGCTCCTCGGCCGGGGCCACGAAGAACTGGTACCAGAGGCCGGCGACGCCGATCCCGACGAGCGCGAGGCCGAGGCCGAAGACGAAGAGCGAGATCGGGCGGACCAGGTCGGCAAGGACCTTGATGGGACGCTCGGCGGTGCGGAGCGCCTCGCGGTTGCGCCACAGGTACCACGACGTCGCGGCGAGCAGGACGCCGAAGCCGAGCGAGGTCTCACCGAAGATGATGTTGTCCCAAGGGAGTCCCTTGATCGGCCAGGTCAGGGTCATGTGCAGGCCCGTCGTGGTGAGGATGAAGCCGAGGATGCCGAACGCGAAGGCGTAGCCCTCGATGTTCCGCTCCTGCTTCACCCAGAGGTCCCGGATGAACCACACGAGCGTGATGAGCCCGGCACCTGCCGCCACCGCCATGATCGTGTTGTAGGTGGGCGACAGACTCCAGTCCGTCTTCAAGCCCTCTGCCGCCAGAGCCGCTGTTGCGCTCAGCATGTCAAGCCTCCATCGAAGGTCTTCTGTTGGTTGTCTCAGTTCCGGACAACGGTTTAGATTTTAACTATATTCCCGGGCTCGGTCTGGTACTGCCGGCGGCCCACTCCGCTGTGCACGACGCCCTCTTCTCCCGCGAATTTGTGCAGAGCGCCCATTGCTGTGGGGCGGGGGGTGCGACCTACGGTGACGGCGTTCACCTCCTCCTGAAGGGACGCCATCCATGGCACACGCAGACGACTTCGCCCTTTCACGGGTGGCCCCGGCGGCCCGACGGCACTGGTTCGGCATCTCGATCCAGCGCTTCGGCCAGGTCAGCGCCCTCTCCCAGTTCCTGCTCGGCGCGACCCTGGGCTACGGGATGACGTTCGGCAACGCCGTCCTCGCCTTCCTCTTCGGCTCGATCATCCTCGAGGTGATCATGTGCGTCGTCGGCATCATCGGCCAGCGCGAGGGCCTCAACACGGCGCTCCTCGCCCGGTGGACCGGCTTCGGCGAGGTCGGGGCGTCCCTCGTCGGGCTCGCCATCGGCATCAGCCTCATCGGCTGGTTCGGCATCCAGTCGGCCATCTCCGCCGAGTCCCTCGAGGCGCTCATCCCCGGCGCGCTGCCCGTCTGGGCCTGGTGCCTGATCTTCGGGCTCATCGTCACGGCGATCGTCGCCGTCGGCTTCGGCGGCATGCAGTGGCTGGCCAACATCACGGTGCCGCTCTTCCTCGCCCTCGTCGGCTGGTCGATCGTCTCCGAGCTGAGCCGGCACTCGCTCGGTGACCTCGTGCGGTCGGCACCGCCCGGCCCCGCGATGTCGGTCGGCCAGGGCACCGCGATCGTCGCCGGCGGCCTCATCGTCGGCGCCATCATCACCGCCGACATGACCCGCTACAACCGCTCCGGCAAGGACGTCGTCAAGCAGACCGTCGTCGGCGTCACCCTCGGCGAGTTCGTCATCGGCCTCGCGGGCGTGCTGCTCGCCCACGCCGCCGGCACCGGCAACATCGTCGCGATCGTCACGTCGTCGGTCGGCCTCGTCGGCCTGCTCATCGTCCTGACCGGCACCCTGAAGATCAACGACTGGAACCTCTACTCGTCGTCCCTCGGCCTGGTGAACTTCATCTCGACCGCCTTCCGCCGCGACCTGCACCGCGTCTCGACGACCGTCGTGCTCGGCGTCGTCGGCTCGGTCCTCGCCGCCGTCGGCATCCTCGGCCACTTCACCGACTTCCTCATCGTCCTCGGTGTCGCCTTCCCGCCGATCGCCGGGATCATGATCGCCGAGTACTTCGTCGTGAAGCAGTGGCGCGGCGAGCTCGACGCCACCCGCCCGAGCGAGACGCTGCCGACCACCGCGCCGCGCGTCGTGCCGGCCACCCTTGTCGTCTGGCTCATCGCATCGGTCGTCGGCTACGTCGTCACGTGGGGCATCCCGAGCATCACCTCGCTCGTCCTGTCGATCGTGCTGTATGTCGCAGCCGGCAAGCTCGGCCTCGTCCGCGGGGTGGGCGCCGCCCCGACCCGCACCCGGGGCGCCGTCACCGAGCCGCAGCCCATCGCCTGAGCGCGCGATCCGTTCTCAGCCGAACGCAACACCTAGGAGAGACATGCACATCGGAATCGATGTCGGTGGCACGAACACCGATGCCGTGCTCATGGACGGCACCCGCGTCCTCGCCGGCGTCAAGGAGTCGACGAGCGAGGACGTGACGAGCGGCATCGTCAGGGCGATCGAGCAGCTGCGCGCCCAGCACGCCTTCGAGGGCGCCGCCGTCAGCGCCGTGATGATCGGCACGACGCATTTCATCAATGCCCTCGTCGAGGCCCGCCGCCTCGCCCCCACCGCCGCGCTGCGCCTCGGCCTGCCGGCGACCCGCGCCCTGCCGCCCCTCGTCGACTGGCCGGCCCGGCTGCGCGACGCGATCAGCGGCCGCGCCTACCTCGCCCACGGCGGCTACGAGTTCGACGGCCGGCCGATCTCGCCGATCGACCACGACGAGCTGAAGCGGCACGCCGCCGACATGGCCGCGCACGGCGTCCGCTCGGTCGCCATCTCGTCCGTGTTCAGCCCGGTCAACCACGACCTCGAGGTCGAGGCCGCCGACGTCATCGCCGCCGAGCTCGGCCCGGACGTCGCCATCTCGCTCTCCCACGAGATCGGCCGGATCGGCCTGCTCGAGCGGGAGAACGCGACGATCATCAACGCCGCCCTGCGCGAGATGGCCGTCTCCATCGTCGACGGCCTGACCGCGGCGGTCCGTGCGCACGGCATCGACGCACCGATCTTCCTCAGCCAGAACGACGGCACCCTCATGGACGAGGACTACGTCCGGCGGTACCCCGTCGCGACCTTCGCCTCCGGCCCGACGAACTCGATGCGCGGCGCCGCCGCGACGAGCGGCCTCGAGACCTGCGCCGTCGTCGACATCGGCGGCACCACCTCCGACATCGGCCTGCTCGTCAACGGCTTCCCCCGCGAGACGACGACCGAGGTCAAGGTCGCCGGCATCCGGACGAACTTCCGGATGCCCGACGTGCTCTCCCTCGGCATCGGCGGTGGCAGCCACGTCGACACCGGCAGCGCCATGGTCGGCCCGCACTCCGTCGGCTACAAGCTGACCTCCGAGGCGCTCGTCTTCGGCGGCAACCAGCTGACCGCGTCCGACCTCGCCGTGGCCGCCGGCCGCGCCGACATGGGCGACCGCAGCCTCGTCGCCCATCTCGACCCCGACCTGGTGCGCCGCGCCCTCGAGAGCATCGCGGTGCGGGTCTCCGAGGCGGTCGACCGGATGCGCACCTCCGCCGAGCCGATCCCCGTCGTCGCCGTCGGCGGCGGCTCGATCCTGCTGCCCGACGAGATCCCCCTCTTCGGCAAGGTCCACCGGCCGGAGAACTACGCCGTCGCCAACGCCATCGGCGCCTCCATCGCCCAGGTCGGCGGCGAGATCGACAAGGTCTTCGCCGTCGAGCCCGGCCGCCGCGAGGCGACCCTCGACGCGGTCCGGCAGGAGGCCGTCGACAAGGCCATCGCCGCCGGGGCCAAGCCGGCCACCGTCTCGATCGTCGACTTCGACGAGGTGCCGATCCCCTACCTGCCCGGCAACGCGACCCGGATCCGGGCCAAGGCCGTCGGCGACCTCGACATGGGGGTCTGACGTGGCGTGGACCCTCGACACGCAGCACGTCCCCGACCTGGCCCGGGGCGCGGCGGTCCTCGGCACCGGCGGAGGCGGTGACCCGCACATCGGTGCGCTCCTCGCCACCCAGGCCATCGAGACCCACGGCCCCGTCACCGTCGTGCCCGCCGACGAGCTGCCCGACGACGCGGTCGTCGTCATGGTCGCGATGATGGGCGCCCCGACCGTCATGGTCGAGAAGCTGCCCTCCCTCGACGAGGTCGTCGCCCCGCTCCGGGCGATGGAGCCGCTCCTCGACGCGCCGGTGACCCACATCGCGTGCGCCGAGATCGGCGGCGTCAACTCGACGATCCCGGTCGCCGCGGCCGCCGCCCTCGGCCTGCCGCTCGTCGACGGCGACGCGATGGGCCGGGCCTTCCCCGAGCTGCAGATGGTGCTGCCCACCCTCTTCGGCCTGTCGGCCTCGCCGATGGCGTTCGCCGACGAGAAGGGCAACACCGGCGTGCTCCATACGATCGACAACCTCTGGGCCGAGCGGATCGCGCGCGTCGCGTGCGTCGAGATGGGCTGCTCGGTCATCATCACGCTCTTCCCGCAGTCGGGCGCCCAGTTCCGCCAGACGATGGTGCTCGGCTCGCTCAGCCAGGCGACCGCCGTCGGCGCCGCCATCGCGCAGGCCCGCACCGCGAACGAGGACCCGGTCGCCCGGGCCGTCGAGGAGCTGCGCGGGCGGGAGCTGTTCGCCGGCAAGGTCGTCGACGTCGAGCGGGCCACGACGGCCGGCTTCGCCCGGGGCCACGCCCGCATCGACGGCGAGGCCGGCACCCTCGAGCTCTCCTTCCAGAACGAGCACCTGATGGCCCAGCTCGGCGACGAGGTCCTCGTCACGACGCCCGACCTGATCATGGTGCTCGAGCACGACTCCGGCGAGCCGATCACGACCGAGGCGCTGCGCTACGGCCAGCGGGTCCGCGTCATCGCCGCGCCCGCCGACGAGCGGTGGCACTCCCCCGCCGCGCTCGAGATGGTCGGGCCCGGCTACTTCGGCTATCCCGTCACGACGCACCGCTTCGACGGCACGCCCGACCCCGGCGACCGCCGCGGCACCGCAGACACCACCCTCGCTCCGACAGACACCCTGGAGGCGGTCCGATGAGCTGGCAGATCACCAAGGACGACCTGTCCGACCTGGCGCGGGGCGCGACGCTCCTCGGCACCGGCGGCGGCGGCGACCCCTACATCGGGCAGATGCTCGTCGAGCGGGTTCTCGGCGACGGCGCCATCACGGTGCTCGACCCCGACGAGATCGACGACGACCTCTTCGTCATCCCGACCGCCCAGATGGGCGCGCCGACCGTCATGGTCGAGAAGATCCCGGCCGGCACCGAGCCGTCGCTCTCGCTGCGCATCCTCGAGGAGCACCTCGGGCGCAAGGCCGACGCGACCATGCCGATCGAGTGCGGCGGGATCAACTCGATGATCCCGCTCATCGTCGCCGCCGAGACCGGCCTGCCGGTCGTCGACGCGGACGGTATGGGGCGTGCCTTCCCCGAGCTGTCGATGGAGACCTTCGCCGTGTATGGCGTCCACGGCTCGCCGCTCGCTCTCGCCGGCGAGCGCGGCGAGCGGGTCATCATCGACACCGGTGACGACGACCGGCAGATGGAGTGGCTCGCCCGCGCGATCACGATCCGGCTCGGTGGGGTCGGCCACATCGCGGAGTACGCGATGTCCGGCGCCGACGTGAAGCGCACGGCCGTGCCGCGGACGCTGTCGATGGCGCTCACGCTGGGCCGCGCGATTCGCGAGGCCCGGGAGGCGAACCGGTCGCCGTTCGAGGCCATCGCCGAGACCCTGTCGACGACGCTCTATGCCCATGTCCGGACCCTCTTCGAGGGCAAGGTCGTCGACGTCGACCGGCGCACGACCGAGGGCTTCGCCAAGGGCGTCGCCCGGATCGCCCCGACCGACGGGCACGACGAGGAGCTCGAGATCCGCTTCCAGAACGAGAACCTCATCGCGCTGCGCAACGGCGAGCTCGTCGCGATCGTGCCCGACCTCATCTGCGTCGTCGAGAGCGAGTCGGCCGAGCCGATCACGACCGAGGGACTCCGTTACGGCCAGCGGGTCCGGGTGCTCGGCATCTCGACGCCCGACATGATGCGCACCCCCGAGGCCCTCGCCGCGTTCGGGCCGTCGGCGTTCGGGCTCGACGAGACGTTCGCCCCGGTCGAGGGCCTCGCCCTCTCGGAGGCGACGACGGCCTGACGGCTCCCCCCTCCGTCAGGCCCACGGCGGTATGGCGCTGCCCTCCTCCCCCGGGCAGCGCCATCCGCCCCCTCCCGGCACCCGGCCGGCGTGCACCTACGCTGGTCGGGTGCCACTTGCACTCCAGCGCGACGACCTCGAGTCGCTCGCCCGCGGCTTCGCGATGCTCGGCGCAGGCGGCGCCGGCTCGCCCCACCTGAGCGCCCTCGTCCTCGAGAACTCTGCGACGTGGCCGATCACCGTCCACTCCCCCGCCGAGCTCGACCCGGACCGGCCGTGCATCGCCGTCGGCTATGGCGGCTCGACCTTCCTGCTCGAGGAGCAGCTCCCCGGGCTCGACCCGTTCGGCCCGGCGATCCGCGCCATCGAACGGTGGCTCGGCGTCGAGGACGCGGTCATCTGCTCGATCGAGGCGGCCGGCATCAACGGACTGGCCAACCTCCAGCTCGCCGGCTCGCGCGACCTCGTCGACGCCGACTGCATGGGACGGGCGCTGCCCGACTTCGACCAGCTCTCCGTCCTCGTCGACGGGCTGCCCGGCATCGTCGCGGCCGCGTCGGCCGGTCCGGGTGGGGTCGCCGTCGTCGAGGGGGCGCGCCCCCGGGACGTCGAGCGGGTGATCCGCACGGCCATCGAGTGCAACGGCGGCTGGGCCGGCACGGCGTTCGGCGGCTTCACGGTCGGCGACCTGCACGCGCACGCCATGACCGGCACCGTGGCGCGTGCCCTCGCGATCGGTCGGGCGTCGGCTGATGCGATCCGGGCCGACCTACCGGCGCTGGCCGACTCGCTCGGCGGTCGCCTGCTCGGCACCGGACGGGTCATCGACGCCCGGCACGAGCGGACCGCACCGGGGGTCGTCTCCTTCGAGGTGCAGGCCGACGACGGGGCCGTGCTGCGGCTCGTCGCGCGGTCCGAGCTCGTCGCGCTCGTGCGCAACGGCGTCGTCGTCGCCGCGACCCCAACGATCATCGTCGCCCTCGACGCGACGACGATGGCGGTCCTCGAGGTCGACCAGGTGGCGGTCGGCAAGGACCTCGTGCTCCTGTCCCTGCCGGCCCCCGCGTGGTGGCTCGCGAGCCCGAGCCGTCGTCGCCAGGCCGAGGCGATCCACTGGGGCATCGAGGGGCTCGAGGAGACCGGGTGAGCGCGGAACTGTCGCTCGAGGCCCTGCTCGAGCACCCGGACACGGGCGGGCTGACCGTCCTGCACGGGACGAGCGCTGTCTGGACGCAGGCCGTCGTCGAGATCGGTGAGGATGCCCTGCCCGCCGAGGTGGACGACGGCCTCGCCGTGCTCATCGACCCGGCGCCCGGAGCCTCCTGGCAGGTCGACGCCCTGCTGCGGCGCGTGCACGACCGCGGCTTCACCGGCATCGCCCTGACCGGAGAGGCGCCCGGGCCCGGCAGCCGCGCGCTGGCCGAGCGGCTGGGCCTCACCCTGCTCCATACGGACCATCCCACCCGGCTTGCGCGGGCGTGCTGGCAGCTGCTCGAGGCGCGTGACGCCCTGGCCCTCTGGATGGTGCAACGGATCGCGCGCTCCATCGAATACCGCGCCGACGACCTCGGCGACCTGCTCCGGCACATCAACGCCAACGTCGGGCACGGGATCGCCCTCATCGACCAGGAGGGCATCCTGCAGGGCGCCGGCGAGCCGATCCCGGAGTCGCTCCTGAAGCAGATCACCTTCGACCGCTGGCTCGACATCGCCGAGTCGCCGGACGGGCTCGTCGCTTCAGTCCCGGTCGAGAGCCGGACCCGTCAGGCGCTGCGGGTCGCGCTGCACGGCAAGGACGCCTCCACCGCGTACCGCAACGCCCTGTCGACCGCGGTCGAGGTCGTCATGCCGATGGTCGCCGCGCGGCTGCTGATCGACGAGGTCGAGGCCGTCAGCGACGCCTCGCGCTCGTCCGGCCTGCTCGGCGACCTTCTGGAGTCCGGAGGCAACGTCGATGCCGAGCTCGAGCAGCGGATGAAGGCCCGCGGGTGGCGCACGAACGGGTACCACGTCGGCTTCCGCATCGTCGGTCGTGGCCGCCTCGACCCGCTGGAGCTGCTCCGGCTCGTCTCCTCGCTGCTCATCCGGATCCCGGTCGACTCGCACGCGACGACCCGCGGTGGCGGGGTCACCGGGTGGCTCACCTTCCCTGAGCCGCCGTCCCCCGCCGTCGTCGCCGCGCGGGTGCGGGACCTGCACGAGCTGCACCGGTCCGCCCAGGCCTCGTTCACCGTCGCAACCGGCGTCGGGTCGCTCGCGTCCGGCCCCACCGGTCTCTCCGCGACACTCGGTGAGGCCCGCGACGCGGCCCGTCTGGCCGCCGACAGCGCCCGGTCCGGGTGGTTCGTGCACGTGGACAGTCTCGGACTCGAGCAGCTGCTCCTCGCGTGGACCGGAGGCGACACCTTCGCCTCGGCGGCTGCCTCCCTGCTCGCTCCCCTGAGCGAGGTCGAACGGCAGACCCTGGCCGCCTACCTCGACGAGGAGTCCTCGATCGTCGCGACGGCGGAGCGGCTCGGGCTGCATCGCAACACGGTGTCGACGCGGGTCCAGCGCATCCAGGGGCTGGTCGGGATCGACCTGCACGACCCTGAGGCCCGGCTCGCCCTCCAGCTCGCCTGCCGCGTCGTGCTCTGAAGCACGAAGCCTGTCCGGCGCTCGGGCCGTCGTGCTCTCGATCGCCGGCATCGTGCTGTCGATTGGGGAGGACGTTGGACCCTGCCCGTTCCCGTGGTGCGGCACCACGGTGGAGGGCGGGAGGAGCATCGAGAGGGAGGACGTGAGCCGCCATGTGGCAGCCTGAAGTCAGCGGGAGCATCGAGATCGACCGGCCCGTGGATGAGGTCTTCGACTTCGTCGTCGATGAGCGCAACGAGCCGCTGTACAACCCGACCATGACCGCCAGCGCGAAGATCACGCCAGGCCCGATCGGGGTCGGCACCCGGTTCGCCGCCACGGTCACCAGCTTTCGTCACGGGACGAGCATGGTCGTCGAGTTCACCGGCGTCGACCGGCCGCACCGGATCGAGTCCACGACCAACCTCGAGGGCATGCTCATCGTCGGCGGGATGACCTTCGAGGCGGTGCCCGCCGGGACCCGGATGAGCTGGCGGTGGCAGCTGCGCCCCACCGGGGCCCTGCGTCTGCTCAAGCCGCTCATGGCCCTCCTCGGGCAGCGCAACGAGCGGCGCATCTGGACCGGTCTCAAGGAGCACCTCGAGAGCCGCACCCCCACCCAGGCCGCGAGCTGACGGCTCCGGGCAGGGAATTCGCGGCGATCTTCTTGATCCGCCAACGGTGCTCAGCGAATCGGCCTACGTTGCGAGCATGCCATGACCCAGAAGGGGGGCCACATGTTCGCCGTGTTCGTGGTCGTCGAGGGCGCCGGAGAAGGCAGTGGGAACGCCCTGCTCAATGACGTGATTATTCCCAGGGCCAGACAAGCAGGGGCCCGCTCGGGTGTCTGGATCTTCCGAGGCGAGGGCGTTGGCACCTCGGTCGTCACCTTCGACGACGAGGCGTCCGCCAAGGGGCTCGCTGGGAGGCTCACGGTCGGCCAGCCCGTCGTGCCCGACCAGGCCGGCTCGCCGGTCGTCCGCAGCGTCGAGGTCTGCCCGGTCGTCGGCTCCTTCTGACGCGGGTGGCGATTGGACCGGCCTGAAGCGCCACCTCGAGAGCGCCCCCGCGGACGCTCCGGCGCGCTGAGTGCGCTCGACTCTCACGCACCCCGAGATCGAGGAGACGTATGCCGCTGAGCTGGCTGAGCGGCATACGAACCGTGCGGAGCGTCTCAGCGTGCGGTTCTCCGGTTTCGCCATGCGGACAGGACTGGCACACTGACGCGACGTGACCGCGCCGAACCCACAGACCACCCCGTCCACCTCCGCCGAGGACCGCAGCGCTCGCATCGCTGTCAGCGTCTTCCCGGCCCTGATCATCGTCGCGGCGCTCGTCGCGTTCTTCCTGCCCGGGACCTTCAAGCCACTCGGCGGGATCATCAACCCACTGCTCGGCATCATCATGTTCGGGATGGGGCTGACCCTCACCGTGCCGGACTTCCGGCTCGTCGCGACCCGCCCGCTTCCGGTCCTGCTCGGCGTCGTCGCGCAGTACCTCATCATGCCGCTGCTCGGCTGGCTTGTCGCCTGGGCACTCCACCTGCCCGCCGAGCTCGCCGCCGGCGTGATCCTCGTCGGTTGCGCGCCGGGTGGCACCTCCTCGAACGTCGTCACCTACCTCGCGAAGGGCGACACGGCGCTGTCCGTGGCGATGACCTCGGTCTCCACGCTGCTCGCGCCGCTCATGACGCCGCTGCTCACGCTGTGGCTGGCCGGCCAGTACATGCCCGTCGACGGCGGCGGCATGGCGAAGTCGATCGCCACGATCGTGCTGCTGCCCGTCGCGCTCGGGCTCGTCGTGCGCCTCCTGCTGCCTCGCCTCGTGGCGCGCGCCCTGCCGGTGCTGCCGTGGATCTCCGTCGTCGCGATCTCGCTCGTCGTCATGGCCGTCGTCGCGGGCAGCGCGGCCAAGATCGTTGAGGCCGGTGTGCTCGTCCTCGCCGCCGTCGTCTTGCACAACTGCCTCGGGTATGCCGTGGGCTACGGATTCGCTGTGGCCACAAAGCAGCCCGAGCGGGTGCGGCGCACGGTGGCCGTCGAGGTCGGCATGCAGAACTCCGGTCTGGCCGCGGGCCTCGCCGCGCAGTACTTCAGCCCGATGGCGGCCCTGCCCGGCGCGGTCTTCTCCGTGTGGCACAACATCTCCGGGGCGCTGCTCGCGGCCTTCCTGCGCCGCCGGCCGCTCCCTGCCGACGCCGGCGCCGACGCCCGGCAGACGGAGCCCATCGCCTCCTGACCCGTCGCTCCCTCCCCTGCCCCTTCGGCTGGTTCGAGGTATTTACCGGTCAGTGGTGTCCGCCGAATACCTCGAACGGGGGCCCCTTCGGCTGGTTCGAGGTATTTACCGGTCAGTGGTGACCGGCGAATACCTCGAACCGGGGGGCGGGTTCAACGGGTTGGCGACCCGGGTCGGCGGTCAGCTGCGCGGGGCCGTCAGCTCCTGCTGGATGTCCTCGAGGCTGCGGTTGCTCGTCTCGGGCACTCGGGACAGGAAGAAGAGGAAGGCGACGACACCGATCCCGGTGTAGAGGAAGAAGGTGCCCTGCCGGGTGATCGCCTGCCCGAGGCTGAGGAAGGTCACGGCCACGACGAAGTTCGCCGCCCAGTTCGCCACCGTGGCGACCGACATCGCCTTGCTGCGCACGCCGGTGGGATAGATCTCCGAGATCATCAGCCAGAACACCGGGCCGAGCCCGATGGCGAACGAGGCGATGTAGACGAGCAGCGCGACGAGGGCGAGCCAACCCGCCTGCTGCTGCAGGGTCCTCGACGTGAAGTAGACGCCGAGCACGGCGAGGGCGATGGTGAGGCCGACCGTGCCGGTCAGCAGCAGCTTGCGCCGACCGACTCGGTCGAGCAGCAGCACGGCCACGACGGTGAAGACGACGTTCGTGACGCCGACGAACACAGTCTGGGTGATCGAGGCGCTCTTGGTCAGGCCGGTGTCCGCCAGGATCGTCGGGGCGTAGTAGATGACGGTGTTGATCCCGACGAACTGCTGGAAGATCGCGAGGCCGAGCCCGATCCACAGCAGCGGCCGCAGCCGGCCGTGGAAGAGGTCGCCGAGCTTTGAGGAGCGCTCGCTCTTGGCCGCGTCCTTGATCTCGTCGATCTCGCCGTCGACGTCGCTGTCCTTGCCGTCCCCTTCGCGCAGCTTCTGGAGGACGCCGCGGGCGTCGTCCTCACGGTGCTGCTCCATCAGCCACCGGGGCGTGTGCGGCACGGTGAGCATCCCGATCGCGAGGGCGGCGCCAGGGATGACGGCGACGCCGAGCATCCAGCGCCAGTTGTTGGCGGCGTCCTTGAAGGCGAAGTTGACGAGATACGACAGCAGGATCCCGCTCGTGATGGCCAGCTGGTTGAAGGAGACGAGACCGCCGCGGATCCGAGGCGGCGACACCTCGGAGATGTAGAGCGGCGCCACGAAGGATGCGGTCCCTACGGACAGGCCCAGCACGAACCGGAAGCCGATGAGCATCGGCACGTTGACCGCGAAGGCACAGCCGAGCGCCCCAATCACGTAGACGATGCCGGAGATGACCTTCGTGTACTTGCGGCTGATCCGATCGGCGAGATACCCGGACAGGACCGCGCCGAGGATCGCGCCGAGGAGCAGCGTCGAGACGATCCACTGTTGCGCCTGGGTCCCGGCGTGCAGGTCGTCCTTGATGTAGAGCAGCGCCCCGGAGATGACGCCGGTGTCATAGCCGAAGAGCAGGCCACCGATGGCGGCGATGGCCGAGATGCGCAGGAGCACGCCGCTGTTCGTCTGCCGCAGCTCGTGGAAGAAGCTGGTGATGCTCGCGCCGCCCTGGTCAGGCTCTTGCGGGCGGCCCTGCCGCTGTTCCGGCCGATGTTCCGACGGGTTGTCGTTCATGGGATGTCCTCCCAGAGATGGAACCCCCTCCCCCGTCGGGTGCCCCACTCAGGCAGCACCGAAACACGTCACCCGGCCAGCTGACCCCAGCGCGGTGAGAGCTCTGGTCGCGACGGAAGGCTCACCTCACGTTTGACCGCCGGCGCGGACGAGCCCGCACTCATAGGCGAGGACGGCCAACTGCACCCGGTCACGCAGGGAGAGCTTGGTGAGCAGCCGCGAGACGTACGTCTTGACGGTCGCCTCCGAGAGGAAGAGCTCAGCCGCGATCTCGGTGTTGGACAGGCCCTTCGCGACCAGCCGGAGGACGGCGCACTCCCGCTCCGTGACGTCCGGCCGTGGCGTCTCGGCGTTCGGCGGTGCCGCTGCGAAGCGTGCGAGCAGCCGCCGCGTCGGTCCCGGGGCGAGCATCGCCTCGCCACGGGCCACGACCTGCACCGCGTGGACCAGGTCCTGCGGCGACACGTCCTTCAGCAGGAACCCGCTGGCGCCCGCGTGCACGGCGGCATACACGTAGTCATCGAGGTCGAAGGTGGTCAGCATCATCACTCGGACCTCAGGCTGAGCTGCCACGATGCGGCGAGTCGCCTCGATCCCATCGAGACGGGGCATGCGCACGTCCATGAGGACGACGTCCGGTCGCTCGGCGCGGCACACGTCGACCGCCTCGACGCCGTCGGCGGCCTCCCCGGCGACCACCATGCCGGCTCGCTCGAGGATGAGCCGGAAGCCCTCTCGCAGGAGCTGCTGGTCGTCGACGATGACCACGCGCGTCATGCCGGAGCACCACCCGTCGGAGTGGGTGAGTCGGACAGCCTCGACGGCGCGGGCCCCGGTAGCGCCGACGGGGCGAGCGGCAACATCGCGAGCGGCAACGTCGCCCGGACGAGGAACCCGCGTTCCGGCAGGGGTCCCGTCTGCAGCGTCCCGCCGTAGAGGGCGACGCGCTCCCGCATCCCGACCAGGCCGTGGCCGGAACCGGCCGTGACCGCGCTGGCCGTGCCGTCGTCGCGGATCTCGAGGTCGAGCCGGTCGGCGGCGAACCGGAGGTCCACGGTGACCGAGGTCGCTTCGCAGGCGTGCCGACGCGCGTTGGTCAGCGCCTCCTGCACGATCCGGTAGGCCGCGAGGTCGACTCCCGCGGGCAGGCCTCGCTCCTCGCCGGACACCGTCAGCTCGACCGGAAGCCCGCTCCGTCGCGCGTCGTCGACGAGCCTGGCGAGCCCGGAGAGCCCCGGCTGCGGCGCGAGGAGGCCGAGGTCGTTGTCGTCACGGAGCACCGCGACGAGTCGGCGCATCTCGCCGAGCGCCTCCGCTCCCGTCTCGCGAATCGCCCTGAGGGCACTGCGAACCCGTTCATAGTCCTCGTCGACGACCTGTTCGGCGGCGCCGGCCTGCACGACCATGGCGCTCATCGCGTGGGCGACGATGTCGTGCAGCTCCCGCGCGATCCGGGTGCGCTCCTCGAGCACCGCCTGGGCAGCGCGCTCCGCTGCCTCGACCTCGGCCCGGATCGCCTGTCGCTGCGACTCCTCGGCCCGCCTGGCCAGGACCGCCTGGCGACGGCCGACGGCGAAGCACACGATGAGCACGCCGCAGTGGTAGAGCATCTCCGTCAGGCCGCCGAGGAGCTCGATGAAGAGGTCGCCATAGACGAAGGCGGCGGCCGTCAACCCCCCGGCGAGCCACGGTTGCCGTCCGACGCCATGCCGGGCCGCTGAGTAGACCGCGATGCAGATCGGCACGAAGCTGCCGAAGAACAAAAGGAATCCCGTGGTGACCAGCTCCGGCAGGACGAAGCAGGCGAGCACCACAGCCAACGTGCGCAACGGCTGCACCCGCCGCCACCACAGCGCGATGGCGACGACGACGACCTGGACCGTGGTCCAGGTCAGGTTGCCGTCACCCTGTCTGGAGTCGAAAGGCACCCAGACCTCACCGAGGCCGCTGACGAGCACGGCAACAACGACGAGAGCGTCGATGACGCGGCTCCGGGTGAGCGTCATGGCGCCAACCATAGGAGACCAGCCGGGCCTGCGGGATCATCCTGGAGTTGACATCGCAGTCCCCTGTGGACCGATGCCGGAGGGCGCCGTGGGCGGCTTGCATGGCGACATGACCAGAACCCTTCGCATCCTCACGGCCACCGCTGTCGCCGCCTTCGCACTGCTCTCCTTCGGCTTCGTCGTCCTCCAACCGAACCTGCCTGACAGTCGCGCCGACTGGCCTGCTGCATTCGCCGCAGCTCCGCTGCGGGCGGGCGCGGCCACTCATCTGTTCCTGTGGTCCCAGCTGGCCTTCGCGGTGGCCGCGGTGGGCCTCGCGGTTTGGTTGCGCCCGCGGGCCCCTCGGCTCGCCGTCATCGGCGGCATCCTTGCGGTGCTGAGCGCGTTCGGGCACACCGTTCCGGGCTCGTGGGCCATCACCCAGCTCGTCATGGCGGGCGACCCCGAGCACCGGGACACCTACGGGCAGCTGCTCACCGCCCAGGAGGAGTCGCCACACATGGTGCCCTACTTCCTCCTCGGGCTGGCAGGCATGGTGCTCGGCCTCCTGCTGCTGTCGATCGCGCACTTCCGCTCCCGACTGCCGTTCCGCTGGGCCGGCCCGGTGCTGTGGGCGTGGCTCGTGGTCGAGTTCGTCGGCAGCAACTTCGGCGCCTGGGCCGTCCCGACGTCCGCGGCGCTCCTCCTGCTCGGGTTCGGTGGGCTCGTCGCCGGAGTCCTCGCCGAGCCGCGTCCCGTCGCCGAGCCGAGCTACGCCACCACCTGACCCGCTCGGTTGGAGTTGTCTGAACCTCATGCCGTATGCCGCTGAGCCGAGCCCCGCACGAGAGGTCACCGTCCCTGCGGGGCGCGGTGAGCGGCATACGGGCGGGGACCGCAACGGGAGCACGCTGCGACCCTGCACACTCTGAGTGTGCAGTGTCTCAGCGCGACGGGCGCCCAGCCGGTCAGCCAGCCAGGTGGCCCCAGCGCTGCGCGAGCTCTCGCCACGGGGCGGTCTCGACGACGCGGCCGCCGTCGAGGACGACGACGCGGTCGGCCTGAGCGAGCGCGGCGGCCTTGCTTGTCGCGCCGATGACGGTCGCCCCGCCGGAGCGCAGAGCGGCCCAGAGCTCGATCTCGGTGGCGGCGTCGAGTGCCGAGGAGACGTCGTCGGCCAGCAGCAGCTCGGCCTCGCAGGCGAGCGCCCGGGCCAGCGCGAGGCGCTGCACCTGCCCGCCGGAGAGCCGGGCGCCGCGATGCCCGACGAGTGCGTCAGGGCCGCCGGCCTCGGCGACATCGCGCTCCATCCGCGCCGTGGCGAGGGCCGGCTCGACCTGACGGTCGGCGTGGTCGAGGCTGATGTTGCCGGTGAAGGTGCCCGAGAGCACCCGCGGCACCTGGGCGATGTGGGCGACCCGCCCCGGCCGCAGCTCGACCTCCGGCTCGGCCAGGGGCCGCCCGTTCCAGAGCACGTCGCCGGTGTGGGCCGTCAGCCCGGCCAGCGACGAGAGCAGGCTCGACTTGCCGGAGCCGACCTGCCCGAGGAGCAGGACGAGCTCGCCCGCCTCGACGTGCAGGTCGACGTCCTCGACGCCGATGGTGCCGTCGTCGTGGACCGCCGTGAGCCCACGGAGGGTGAGGCTGCGCAGCGGCTCGCGCGGACCCGGCTCCGGCTCGTTCGCGAGGCCGTGGACGAGGTCCATGCCGGGCGGCAGGTCCATCAGGTCGCCGCCACCGGCGAGCTCGCTCGTGGCGTTCATCCAGGCCCGGACACCGGGCGCCTCGGTGACGACCGAGCCGGCGACCCGGCCGAACCAGTCGAAGCCGCTGACGGCGTTCGCGACGAGCAGAGTGATCGCGAGCGGCCACGTGCCGTGGAGATAGCCGGCCCACGCGGCGACGACGCCGCCCTGGACCATGACGATCGGCACGCCGTCGAGCAGGGCCTGGACCCGGTGCTCCCGGACGGCAGCGTCGACCCGGCCGCCGTCGACCCGGCGCAGGTGCGAGTGGACCTGCGGCGTGGCCGCGGCGAGCTTGACCGTGCGGATCGACTCGAGCGCCGAGACGAGCGACCGGCCGAAGTTCGCCCGCGCCGTCGAGGCCGCCGCGGCCGAGCGGCCGGCCACCGGCCGGCCGAGCGTCGAGGCGAGCGCGGAGATGACCATGACGGTGAGCAGCACCGCACCCGCGAGCCACGTCCCGGCGATGAGGGCGGTCATCGACGCGACGATGAGGCCGTTGACGAAGTCGACCCAGCGGTCGGTGTAGCGGGCGAGCCGGTCGGCGTCCATCGTGCGTGCGACGACCTCACCCGGCGGGGTGCGCACGAGCCGACGCTGGGCCGTCTGACCGGCCAGCACCGCGGCCCGCACCCGGAGCCGCACCTCGACCCACCAGTGCGGATAGGAGCGGAACGCCTGCGACAGGACGAGCGGGCCGACGATGAGCGAGACGACGAGCGCTGCGGTGAGCCAGCCGGGGTTGCGCCCGCCCTGCAGGTCGGTGACGACGAGGCCCCAGATCCACCCGGTGACGGCACCGAACGCTCCGGTCAGGGAGGCGACGAGGAAGAGCGAGGCGCCGAGCAGGCCCCACTGCGGCTGGACGCGCACCGCGTGGAGGACCTGCCGCCCGAGGCTCGGCGTCGGCTTCAACACCGGGGGCGGCGGCGGGGTGGTGCTGCGACGCACCGAGCCGATAGCGGCGTCCTCGTGGTGGTGCTCCTCGACGACGACCTCGTGCGCGGCGGCCTCGAGGAGCCGGCGGAACGGCCCGTCGGCCGAGGCGAGCCGACCTCGCGGGCCCTGCTGGACGACCCGACCCGACTCGAGGACGGCGACCTGCTCCGCCCGCTCGGTCGTGGAGAGCCGGTGGGCGACGAGGATGCCCGTGCGTCCCGAGATGAGCCGGTCGGCGGCGCGGACGACGCGGGCCTCGGTGACCGGGTCCATCCGGGCCGTCGCCTCGTCGAGGACGACGACGCGCACGTCACGGACCAGCAGCCGGGCGAAGGCGACGAGCTGCTCCTCGCCCGCCGACAGGGTCGTGCCACCCGGGCCGAGCATGGTGTCGAGCCCGTCGGGCAGGCCGGCCACCCAGTCGGTGAGCCCGAGCTCGGCGACGGCCGCCTCGATGCGGGCACGCGGCACGTCACCGAAGAGCGTCATGTTCTCCGCGAGCGTGCCGGCCAGGACCTCGGTGCGCTGGGTGACGACGCCGACCGCGGCGCGCAGCTGCTGCAGGTCGAGGTCGCGCACGTCGGTGCCGCCGAGGAAGACACTGCCGCGCGGCGGCTCGACCGCGCGGGAGAGCAGCGAGGCCAGGGTGGACTTGCCCGAGCCGGTGCGCCCGACGAGCGCGCACGTGTGCCCGGCCGGGACAACGAGGTCGATGCCTCGCAGCGCGAACGTGCCGGTGCCATAGCTGAACTCGAGGTCGCGGAACTCCACGTCGAGCGACCCGTCGCGCAGCGGCAGCCCGCCGGTGGGCTCCGCCGGGGCGCCGAGCATGGCCCGCAGCCGGAGCACCGCACCGAAGCCCTCCTGCAGGTCAGGCAGGTGCCGGGCCAGCATGTCGACGCCACCGACGAACATCGTCGTGACGAGGAAGAGCGTGACGAGCCGGGCGGTCGAAAGGTCACCGGCGAGCACGAGGGCGGTGCCGACGACCGCGACCGCGGCCAGTGCGCCGTGGAGCAGCCCGCCACTGCGCCGGGTGATCCGGGCCTCGACCCTCAGCACCTTGTCGAGCGCTGCGTGGACTCTGGCGGCCATCCGGGCGTTGCGGCGCAGCACGTGCGCCTGACCCAGGGCGGTGCGCAGGTCGTCACGGGCCGCGACGCCCTCTTCCGTCGAGGCGGCGTGGTCGGTCCAGGCCGCCTCCTCGACGACCTTGCGCTCGGCCACCTGGGGCAGCAGCTTGCGCACGACCCAGTAGGTCAGGAAGCCGGTCAGAGGGAAGAGGAAGGCGGCGGGCCACCAGGCGACGCTGGCGACGACCCAGAGGGGGCCGGAGGCGAGCAGGGTGCGCACGGCCTGCCACACGCCCCAGCGCATCAGCTGGCCGACCTCCCAGGTGTCGTCGTCGATGCGGTCGAGCACCTCGCCGACGGCCTGTTCGGACAGCTCGGAGAGCGGCTGGTCCATCGCCGCGTCGAGCAGGTCGGCGCGCAGCTTGCCCTCGGCCCGGTCGCAGACCATGGCCCACATCATCTTGGCGACGGTGTCGATGACGGCGCCGCCGATGACGCACATGGCGAGCAGCCACACCAGCGTCGAGGTGGCGTGCTCGGCGAGCCGGCCGGCGACCATCGAGCCGAGGGACGCCGCGATGGCGCCCGTGAGGGACATGCTGAAGCAGACGATGGTGAGCGGGCGACGAACGCGGCGCCAGTCGACGGGGGTGCGGCCCGCCGGGAGCACGGCCCCTGCGCCTGCGTCCTGCTGCGTTCTCGGGGTCTCGTCCTGTTCCAGCCGCGTCATCGTCACAGTGACAGAACGCTACCGACCACCACCGACAGCCCGCCTCCCGTTTTTCTCCGGTGGGACCTCTCGCGCGGGACCGCTCGGGTGGCACCGGGCCAGCGGGACTGCTCGGGCGGGAGAATGAGGGCGACACCCCAGGAGGACACCCGCCATGGCCGATGCTGACGACGTACGCCGCCTCGCCCTCGGCCTGCCCCACGTCGAGGAGATCGAGAGCGAAGGCTTCGACTTCCGCGTCGGCAAGAAGGGCTTCGTCTGGTCCTACCCGGAGCGGAAGCCGGGCCACCGACGAGTCATCCGGACCGACATCGCCGTGCTCTTCGTCGGGGACGAGGCGGAGAAGCAGGCGTTGTTGCTCGGCGAGCCCGAGCTCTTCTTCACGACACCTGCCTATGACGAGATGCCGCTCGTGATGCTGCGCCTGGCCGAGGTGGACCTCGACCGGCTCACCGAGCTCGTCACGGACGCCTGGCGGATGCGGGCTCCGGAGGAGCTGGCCGCCGACCTCGACGCGCGCTGAGTAGGCGACTGTCGCACGCGCGAACGCACCGAGAACGCCGGCAGCTCCCTGCGTCACTGCTCACTCAGAGTGAGCAGTGACGTAGCGCCCGGTCAGGCGGACCCGATCTCGTCGCCGGCGCCGAGGTGCGCCCGGTCGGCAGCTGCGCGGCCCGAGTGCCACCCCTCCGCGTCACGTCCGGTGCGGACGGTCTGGTTCCGCACGGTCGGGAACCAGTCCTCCACGACCCGCTTCACCTCCTCCGTCCGTGCCGTGAGGAGCGGGACGAGCTCGCGTCCACCGCCTCCGTCGGCCGCCGCGGCGGCGTCGACCTCCTCCGCCATGACCTGCTCGAGCCGCTCACCGATCCGGTGGGCGTAGGCAGACAGGAACGACTGCCGGAAGGGCCGCGTCCGGCTCCGGCCGTAGACGTCCGTCCGCGAGCCGGCGGAGGTCACCGCCCGGGTGGCCTGCACGAGCAGCGACGTGAAGAGCAGCTCGACGCTCTCGAGGTCGGCCTCGAAGCCGACGACAGTCCCGAAACCGAGCTCGCGGCTCCACACCATGGAGCAGCGGTTGGCCGCAGCGACAGCGTTGAGGAGCATCGCCTTGGGTCCGTCGTAGGGGTTGTCGATGCCGATCCGGCGGCCCTGAGGTGCGTCCCCAGCGCCCGGGCTGCCGTCGCTGGCGGCGAGCAGGGCCGCATCGATGCTGTGCCGCGCCATCAGCGCCTGAGCACCCGCGGTGAACGTCTCCGCCTCCGCCTCGAACGTCGTCGACTCCGCCTTGGCCAGCAGCTGTCGCACGCGGGAGAGGATCCGCTCGTCGACGGCGGGATGGTCCGCGCCGCCCGAGCCATCCTTGGGTGAACGAGGCGCGACCACGGTCCCGGGCAGGGGCGTCAGAAGCTCGAGCCGCGGCAGCCGCACGAGCAGGTGCAGCACGGACAGGGTCCGGGTCAGCAGGGTCAGCCAGTCGAGCCCACGCTCGCGGTGCGCGTCGAGCAGGGTCTGGGATGGCGCCCACCAGACACGCGCGTCCAGCTCGTCGAGCTGGCCGAGCCACCGCGGATCTACGGTGGCGGTGGCGTAGCGCTGCAGCTCGAGGCTCATGACGTCAACGGCGAGCGCCTGCTCGGCCGTGCCGAGGACGCGGCCGGTGTAGCGGTGCACGTCGGCCGGCTGCCAGCCGCGCTGCCACGCCTCGGTCGTCGCGTCGGTCAGCGCCGTGCCGAGGTGGGTGACGACGATGCGCCGGGCCACGGGGACGGCACACACCTGCGCGAAGGCGACCGCCACGTCGTCCGCCGCCGCGCCGTTGCCACGGTCCAGGGCCATCAGCCCGTCGTTGACCAGCTGCGGCACGAGCGCCGCAAGGCCCTCGGGGTCAGGCGCACTTGGCATGTCGCCCATCGCGGAGCGGGCGCGTCCCGGCCCGAACGCGTCGCCCTGACTCCGGGAACCTGCACCCCGCCTGACGCCCTGCCCGTCACGGCGCTTCCGGCTGCTCTTGCCCATCGGCCCACCTTCCGTCTGCCTCGAGCCGCCAGCCTGTCACCTCAGGCGCGGCACGCGCCGACCAAGCCCAGCCACCTGTGGACAACCGCGTCACTTCGTCTGGTTCGGGTGATGGGTGTGAACGTCGACGAGGAAGACTGTTTGACCGGAGACGTAGAACCAGATGCGCGCGCCCCCAGGGAGTTCGTACTGCCACCTCTCGTGAGATTCCCCGTGATGCGTGACGCGAGCGAGTTCTCCCTTGAGTTGATGACATCGGAACGAGGATTCCTGAGGAGTACGGGTCAAGAAGTCCCACGCGTCCACCAGCGCGTTGCGCGTCGTACCGAGCAGGGCCTCCCATCCTTTGGCTGCCTGGGAAGTCGCGAACTGGATACGGAACTCGCCCCTCTTGAGTGGGCGCGGCACCGTCCCCGACTTGGCGGCGCTCACTCGGTGCGCGGGTCGGGAGCGTGCACCGGCTCATCGAGCCAGTCGAGGTCCTCGTCCGCGGTGTAGCCGGATGCGAGTGCCTCGGCGGTCGACTGCCATGCCTTGATCGTCACGAGAAGGTGGTCGAACTGCGACACGGCCGCGCAGGCACGGGCAACATCGACGACTTCCTTGGCGAACGTTGCTCGATCCTCAGCGGTCAGGAACTCCGTCCAGGGGAACGGCAGTCGTAGCCGTTCCTCGAACGGCTGATCCTCGGGCGAGAGCGATGCAGCCACCAGGTGCGCGGCGAGCTCGAGTCCGGCCCGCTGCCTCTTGGCATCGCTGCTCTTGGTCAGAACGAGGCTCTCACCATCCCGACGGGTGATGGTGACCGGACCGTCCTCGGCCGCTTTGAACACGGCAGCAGGATTGCGAGAGAGCTCCGAGGAACGCACAGAGCGGGAGACCGTGGCGGCTGACATTCCTCCATCTTCAGAACACGTTCCGAAGATGTCAAGCGGTAGGAGGGTGCCGGTTGACTGATGTCGACAGACCTCCTCGCGCTGTCAGGACGGGTAGCGCTCCTGCCGGATCCGCATGAAGTCGTCGAGCAGCGACGGGTCGTCGATCGTGTCCCGGTTCGCGGCCCGCGTGATCGGCAGGCCCTGCAGGATCCGCTTGACCGGCACCTCGAGCTTCTTGCCGGTGCGGGTGTGCGGGACGGCGCGGACCTGGCGGACCTCGTCGGGGACGTGCCGGGGTGACGCCTTGTCGCGGATCGCCGCCTTGATCCGCGCCACGAGGTCGTCGTCGAGCGCGCGGCCGTCCTCGAGGACGACGAAGAGCGGCATCCAGTAGGAGCCGTCCGCCTGCTCTGCACCGATGACGAGCGCCTCGAGCACCTCCGGGATCGTCTCGACGGCCGAGTAGATGTCGGCGCTGCCCATCCGGACGCCGTTGCGGTTGAGGGTCGAGTCGGACCGGCCGTGGATGATGACGGAGCCGCGCTCGGTGATGGTGATCCAGTCGCCGTGGCGCCACACTCCCGGGTAGACCGTGAAGTACGCGTCGCGGTAGCGCTCGAAGTCGGGGTCGTTCCAGAAGTGCAGCGGCATGCTCGGCATCGGCTGGGTGATGACCATCTCGCCGACGATGCCGCGCACCGGCTTGCCGTCGTCGTCCCACGCGTCGAGGGCGACCCCGAGCGACGGCACGGAGATCTCGCCCGGCCAGATCGGCACGGTCGGCGCCCCCACGGCGAAGCCGCTGCCGACGTCGGTTCCGCCGCTGACCGACCACAGCGGGACCGGGCCGACAGCGTCATACGCCCACTCGTGCAGGTGCGGGGCGAGCGGCGAGCCGGTCGAGCCCATCGCACGCAGGTGCGACAGGTCGAACTGCTCGCCCGGGCGCAGGCCGGCGTTCTCGCAGGCCTGCAGGAAACCCGGCGAGATGCCGAGGAAGGTCACCTGCTCGTCGGCGACGACCTCCCAGAGGCGCGCCGGCGTCGGGTGCACCGGCGAGCCGTCGTGGCACACGATGCTCGCGCCGACCGCGAGAGCGGACGTCTGGATGTTCCACATGACCCAGCTCGGCGAGGTGTACCAGCAGAAGCGGTCGCCCGGACCGATGTCCATGTGCAGCGAGAGCATCTTGAGCAGCTCGAGCAGGATGCCGCCGTGGCTGTGGACCATGCCCTTCGGCAGGCCGGTCGTGCCGGACGAGTAGAGGACCCAGAGCGGGTGCTCGAACGGCACCGGGGCCGGCTCGAGCGGCTCCTCCGTGTCGCTCGCACTGACGGCATCGGACCAGGCGATCGTCCCCTCCGGCGCCGCAGCACCGAGATGCGAGACGACGACGGTGTGCTCGATGGTGGGCAGCCCCGTGGTGAGCTCGTCGACGCTGGGGAGGCGGTCGACCTGCCGCCCGGCCCAGTGGTAGCCGTCCGCCGTGACGAGCACGCGCGGCTCGAGCTGGCCGAACCGGTGCACGACCGCGCTGGGTGCGTAGTCCTGCCCGACGGCGCTCCACGTCGCGCCGATCAGGGCCGTGCCGAGGAACGCGACGACGGCCTCGGGGACGTTGGGCAGGTAGCCGACGACCCGGTCGCCCTCCCCGATGCCGAGCCGGCGCAGGGTCGCCGCGAAGGCCGTCGCCTGCTCGCGCAGCTCACGCCGGGTCAGGGCGCGGCGGCCGCCGGCCTCGGTCGTGCCGATGACGGCCACGTCATCCGGATCTCCCTGTGCCAGAAGGAACTCCGCATAGTTGAGCCGCATGCCGGGGAACCAGCGGTAGCCGCCGGGCATGTGGTCGCCCTCGAGGACGGGCGCGTCTGCCGGGCGGGGCGGGAGTCCGAACCAGTCCCACACCTCGGACCAGAAATCGGCCACCTCCGTCGTGGACCAGCGCCAGAGTGGGTCGAACCCCTCCGACGGGACGGTATGCCGCTGCGCCGCCTGCCGCTGGAAGCGCGCGAGGGCGCTGTCCCTCAGTTGGTATTCGGTTGGCGTCCACAGGGGTTCGACCATCTCTGTCCTCGGCTCCTTCGCGCTCGGCGGTCCCGGCCACATGCTACGGACGCCGCTGCCGGGCCGGGGCAGACGGTGGAGTGCGCAGCCGTAGGCTGAACGCCGACCGCCACGCACGACCAGCAGGACGCCCATGACCGCTGCACCCTGGCTCACGTTCCTCGACGAGGCGCACCTCCGCGCCGAGCTGGGCGACACGACGGTCGACCGCGGGCGCCGCTACTCGCGCCAGAACCGGGTCGTGAAGTGCACGATCGGCAGAGGCGGCACCCTCGTCGTGGCGAAGGTCAAGGGTCACCGCGCCAGCGCCTACACGACGACGGTGAGCCTCGACGAGGATGGCGACGACGCGCAGGGCGAGGGTCTCTCCTGGTCGAGCACGTGCACGTGCCCCATGGAGCTCGACTGCAAGCACGTCGTCGCGGCGGTCCTCGCCGCGCGGGGCATCGCAGGGGTCGATGGGCTCGACACTGCAGGCAGCCCGCGTGACCCGGCACTGGCCGGCTCCGCGGAACCGCCCGCCTGGCAAACGGTCTTCGACGCCATCGTTCGCCCTGCTGCTCCCGCCGCGGACACGAGCCGGGGCAAGCCGCTGGCACTCCTCGCCGAGGTCAGCACTCCAGCGACGCGCTTCGCCAAGAGCCAGGCGCAGCCGCGCCTCACGCTGCGGCCGCTCACCGCGGGAGCCAACGGCGGCTGGGTGCGCACCGGCGTGAGCTGGCAGGACCTGGAGTACGGCTATCGCAGCGGCGCGATCAACCCGGAGCACCGTTCCGCGGTCCGCGCCTTCCAGCTGTGGGAGCGCACCCGCACCAACGGCTACTTCTACTCGTCGAACCAGACCGTCGCGGTCGACGACCTGGGCCTGGCCTTCTGGCGCCTCCTCGAGGAGGCGCTCGCGGCGGGGGTCACGCTCGTGACGGGCAACCGTGGCCAGCACGCGGTCCGTCTCCTGCCGGAACCGATCGCCCCGGTCCTCGACCTGTCGACGACGAGCGCCGGCGCGCTCACGGTGCGCGGCAACCTCCCGCCTTCGCTCCCCACTGACGGCCCACGGCACGTCATCGGCTCGCCGCCGCACGGGCTGTTCGTCCAGCTGCAGGACGAACTGGTGCTCGCCCGGTTCGCCGAGGCGGTCGACCCGGGGCTCGCGGCGCTGATGGGGCGAACCGTCCACGTCCCCGCCGCCGACGTGGACCGCTTCCTTCAGCACTACTACCCGACCTTGCGCCAGCAGGCCCGGGTCATCTCCAGCGACGACACCGTCGAGCTGCCGGAGGTCCTGCCGCCCCGGCTCGCCCTGCGGCTCACCGTCGAGCCAGAGCACCGGCTGCGCCTGCACTGGGCCTTCCGCTACGACGTCGGACGCGACCGGATCGACGTGCCACTCCGCGGAGACGGCGCGCGCGGCGGCCCTCCCGTTGCCCGCGACAGCGCGGCCGAGCAGGCCCTGCTCACCAGCCTCGACGTCCTCGACGCCGTGCCGGGGCTGCGCACTGCCAAGGATGACCTCACCGGTGTCGCCGTCGTGGCGGACCCCGAACTGACCGGCATGGACACGGTTCGCTTCGTCCGGGACGTGCTGCCCGAGCTCGAGCGCCGCGACGACATCGACGTGTCCGTCGCCGGCGACCTGCCCGCCTACACGGAGACGACCGCCGCACCGCTCGTCTCCGTCTCAACGAGCGACCCCGAGCCCGGCGACCTCTTCTCCTCCCCTGCCGAGGACGGGCCACAGCTCGACTGGTTCGGGCTCGGCATCGACATCACCGTCGACGGCCACCCCGTGCCCCTCGCGCGGCTCCTCACCGCGCTGTCCCTCGGCGAGGAGCACCTCATCCTCGACAACGGCACGTGGTTCTCCCTCGACGTGCCCGCCCTGCGCGCACTGCGGCGGATCGTCGCCGAGGCCCGAGGGCTGCAGGACCGTGAGCCGGACCGGCTGCGCATCAACCGCTTCCAGGCCGGCATGTGGGCCGAGCTCGTCGAGCTCGGCGTGGTCACGCACCAGAGCGAGCGGTGGGCTCGGTCCGTCGGTGCACTGCTCATGCTCGAGGACCTCCCTCGGCCGGACGTGCCGGCCGGCGTCGACGCCGAGCTGCGGCACTACCAGCTCGATGGCTACCACTGGCTCTCCCTGCTCTGGGATCACGACCTCGGCGGCATCCTCGCCGACGACATGGGCCTCGGCAAGACGCTCCAGACCCTGGCGATGGCCGAGCGCGCCCGGGCGGCAGGGTCGCTCACTCCGGACGAGCCCCTGCTCGTCGTCGCGCCCACCAGCGTCGTCAGCGCGTGGCTGCGGGAGGCGGCCCGCTTCACGCCCAACCTTCACGTTGTGGGGCTCACCGAGACCGAGCGGCGGCGTGGGGTCCCGGTCGCGGAGGCCACCGTCGGCGCCCACGTCGTCGTGACGTCATACGCCATCTTCCGCCTCGACGAGGACGGCTTCCGCGCGCGGCAGTGGCGCGGGCTCGTGCTCGACGAGGCGCAGTTCGTCAAGAA